>WTJU01000021.1:0-55233 GCA_011526285.1 Candidatus Arcticimaribacter sp. | reverse complement strand
ACAACAAAACCAAGCCTCTATTTTCCCCTTTTAGCAAGCGCATATTATAGGTGCTTGCGCACAACTAGATGCAATCAATGCAGCAAATGGAACATTAACACAAAGCCAAGGCTATTGATTTATAGGTTAAGATTTGGCAATAGCGAAAGAGGACTCCCCAGTTTGGGGAGTCTTTTTTTTATCTTGGATGAGGTTATTGTTTAATACTTGCTACATTTGTTTTAAGCACTACACTATGAGCAAAGAAAGAAATCGCCGGGAAGCTCTGGTATACCATGCCAAGCCACGCCCTGGAAAAATAGAAATGGTCCCCACAAAAAACTATGCTACCCAAAGAGATTTAGCTTTGGCCTACTCTCCAGGAGTGGCATTGCCCTGCCTGGAGATTGACCAAGAGGTAGACAACGTTTATAAATACACAAACAAAGGAAATTTAGTCGCTGTAATTTCAAACGGAACTGCAGTACTAGGTCTTGGCGATATTGGCCCAGAAGCTTCTAAACCAGTTATGGAAGGTAAGGGACTATTGTTTAAAATATTCGCTGGGATTGATGTGTTTGATATTGAAGTAGATGCCAAAGATCCTGAAGCATTCATTAGTGCAGTTAAAGCAATTGCACCAACTTTTGGCGGGATAAACCTAGAAGATATTAAAGCACCTGAAGCTTTTGAAATAGAACGCCGTTTAAAAGAAGAACTTGATATTCCAGTAATGCATGACGACCAACACGGGACGGCAATTATTTCTTGTGCAGCCCTGCTCAATGCATTAGAACTTTCTCAAAAGAAAATAAATGATGTGCGTATTGTAATATCTGGAGCAGGAGCAGCAGCGATCTCTTGTACGCGCCTCTACAAAGCCTTTGGTGCCAAGGCCGAGAATATAATTATGACTGACAGCAAGGGTGTCATTCGTCAAGACCGCGAAAACCTTACAAAAGAAAAAGCAGAGTTTGCTACGGCACTAGATGTAACTACCTTAGAAGAGGCCATGGTTGATGCAGATGTCTTCATTGGTTTGTCTATGGCGAATATTGTGAGTCCAGAAATGTTAAAGTCAATGTCAAAAAACCCTATTGTATTTGCTATGGCAAACCCTGACCCAGAAATCGCTTATGATTTGGCATGTGCTACTCGTGATGATATTTTAATGGCCACTGGACGATCAGATCACCCGAATCAAGTAAACAATGTTTTGGGTTTCCCCTTTATATTTAGAGGAGCACTTGATGTACGAGCTACTGGAATAAACGAAGCCATGAAAATGGCGGCAGTAGAAGCACTTGCTGATTTGACTAAAAAACCTGTTCCAGAACAGGTTAATTTAGCGTATAACGAAACACGCCTGACCTTTGGTCACGATTATATAATTCCAAAACCTTTTGACCCACGATTAATTGTTGAAGTACCTATGGCTGTAGCCAAAGCGGCAATGGAATCTGGTATTGCCAGAGAACCGATTGAAGATTGGGAGCGTTACCGTGAGCAATTAGCTGCACGCACAGGAACAGAGGAAAAAACCCTTCGGGTATTACACCACCGTGCAAAGCAAGATCCTAAAAAAGTAGTCTTTGCAGAAGCCGATCAGTTAGATGTACTAAAAGCAGCTCAAATCGTAAAAGAAGAGGGCATAGCCGAGCCAATTCTATTAGGACGCAAAGAAATTATTCGTGATTTGATGGCATCAATTGATTTTGATCCTGAAACCGTTGAGATTCTCGATCCAAAAAGTATGGAAGAACGGGACATTAAAAACCATTATGCAGCACTTTATTGGGAAGAACAAAAAAGAAAGGGAGTAACCCTTTATGAAGCAAAATCTATCCTACGTGAACGCAATTATTTTGCATCAATGATGGTAAAGAATGGTGATGCAGATGCTTTATTATCAGGATATTCACGCAATTATGCCTCTGTTGTAAAACCCGTTATAAGCATTATTGGAAAAGCCAAAGGAGTAACGCGTATTGCAGCGACTAACCTCATGTTAACGGACAATGGTCCGCTGTTTTTATCAGATACATCAATCAACATAGATCCAACGGCAAAAGAGCTAGCAAAAATAGCCTTTATGAATGCTAAAATGGTAGACCTATTCGGTTTTAAACCTGTAACAGCTATGTTGTCATTTTCTAATTTTGGAGCATCAAAACACCCAAATGTTCGAAAAGTGAGTGAAGCAGTAGATTATTTACACCGTTATTACCCCGATTTAGAAGTCGATGGCCCATTACAATCAGATTTTGCTTTGAATAAAGAAATGCTCGAAGAAAAATTTCCTTTTTCCAACTTAGTTAAGAAAAATGTCAATACGCTTATTTTTCCCAATTTAGAAGCGGCTAACATTACCTACAAATTGCTAAAAGAACAAAAAGGAACACAGTCTGTTGGTCCAATTCTATTGGGACTAAACAAAGCAGCTCACGTACTTCAATTAGGAGCAAGTGTTGATGAAATGGTTAACATGGCTGCTGTGGCTGTAGTTGATGCACAACAAAAGCAAAGCAAATGATTACACAACTACAAGGTCGACTGATTGAGAAACACCCTACCCATGTTGTAATTGATTGCCAAGGTGTAGGCTATGAAGTGAATATTTCTTTAAACACTTATGGCCAAATTGGAAATGAAGAAAACATTCGGCTGTACACTCATTTACAGATTCGTGAAGATGCTCACACGCTCTATGGATTTTTTCAACCTGTAGAACGCAGTATTTTCCGGCTACTTATTTCAATTTCAGGGATTGGTGCTAGTATTGCACGCACCATGCTTTCTTCCATGACCCCAGTTGAAATTCAGCAAGCAATAGTACAAGAAAATTTAGCCGCAATAAAAGCTGTTAAAGGCATTGGGCTAAAAACAGCGCAACGGGTACTAATTGAATTAAAAGACAAAATACAAACGGTAGCAGGAATGGACGAAATTCCTGCATTTAAAAGCAATACAATCAAAGAAGAAACGTTATCAGCATTAGAAGTTCTTGGCTACCCGAGAAGGCAGGCTGAGAAAGTAATTGATAATATTCTTCAAAGTGAACCAGATAGCTCTGTTGAAGCGCTCATCAAGCAAGCTTTGAATAAATTGTAAAACATCTTTGGTTGACCTAAAAAAAGCGTTTTTCACCCCCCTACGCTTTTATGTATTGCTTGTCCTTTTCACAACGGCAGGTATATTGAAAAGTTATGGCCAAGACCCGAGTGAAGCTACTTATGACTTGGGCAAGATTTCTCTACCCACAACTGAAGACATAACTTCTCTTTATACCTATGATCCCGAACAGGATCGGTATATTTTTAGTGCTACCATAGCCGATTATCCTATTGGAACCCCTCTTGTGCTTACCCCTAAAGAGTATGAAAGGCGTGTTTTAAAGGCACAAATGAAGAATTATTTTAAGGAGAAAGTCACTTTAATCGGTGAAAACAAAGGAGAAGATAATGCTGCACAAAAGGACCTACTTCCAGAACTCTATGTAAACTCTAAATTCTTTTCTTCTATTTTTGGAAGCAACCAAATTGATGTCCGTCCGCAGGGATCAATAGGCCTTGATATTGGTGTTCGTTATCAACGAACAGACAATCCCTCCTTCTCCCCACGTAATCGTAGAAACTTTGGTTTCGATTTCGATCAGCGCATTAGTTTAAGCCTAATTGGAGACATTGGAGAACGCCTACAAATCACAGCAAATTATGATACAGAATCTACTTTTGATTTTCAAAACCTTGTAAAACTTCAATTTAACCCCCCTAAATTGAATGATTTGTCAAACTATCTACCCGAATCATTGACTGATCGGGTCGACCAAGTAGTGGCTAAAGGGGCAGAATTAAAAGAACGTTATGACAACGTGCGTGGAAAAATTGAAGATGCAAGAAGTAAGATTGACAATGTAAAAGGGAAACTTCAAGATTTAAAGAATCAAGCCGATAACCTTCAGGGAAACGTTGGGAACTACCAAAACAAGATCAATAATTTTTTAAATAAAAATGCTTCTGAAGATGCTATTCTACAGAACATCGATATAGGAAACATTAATATGCCCTTAAACAGCACCCTAATTGCGGGAGCACAAAGTTTAATGGGAGTAAAAGCACAGCTAAAATTTGGACGAACAAACATTACGGGAGTTTTTGCAGAACAACGCTCACAAACCCAGTCCGTAATTGCTCAAGGGGGAGGAACGTTGCAAGAGTTTTCCATTTTTGCACTTGATTATGAAGCAGATCGCCATTTCTTTTTAGCGCATTATTTTAGAGATAATTACGATCGTTTTTTACGTACCTATCCGTTCATAAATTCCCCCATACAGATCACACGAGTGGAGGTTTGGATTACCAATCGCCAATCACAAACCAATAACATTCGCAACATTGTTGCTTTACAAGATTTGGGTGAATCTAATCCAGAGCGCACCCGATTAGCAGCTGCCAACACCAATTTTTTCAATCCTCCCTTGCCAAACGGCATTCCAGCCAATGAAGCAAACAAATTAAACCCTGAGCAAATCAATGCAGGTTCATTTATTACTGATGGAATTCGCGATGTGGGTACCTTAGCCCAGTCTTTTGGTGTACTTAACGGACAAGTTCAGGAAGGTTTTGACTATGCTTTCTTAGAAAGTGCACGGAAACTAGAAGACAGTGAATATACCCTGCATCCACAACTTGGATACATCTCCCTTAACCAGCGTTTAAGCAACGATGAAATTCTAGGGGTAGCCTTTCAATTTACCTATCAAGGGCAGGTCTATCAAGTTGGAGAATTTGCAAACGGGGGAGTAGCTGGAACAACAATTGGAGAAACTAATGACCCCTTAGACCCAAACAATCTAGGAGGTTTCGCACAAGTAGAAACCAATAACCTAGTAGTAAAACTATTGAAAAGTAGTCTCACAGATGTTCGTCAACCAGTTTGGAACTTGATGATGAAAAACATCTATAACACAGGGGCATTTCAACTAGAACAAGAAGATTTTCGACTGAATATAACCTATTCCGATCCTTCTCCACTGAATTACCTGACCTCTGTTGATGAAAGCATTTGGCCAGAAGAATTGACCAATAGTGTCTTGTTGCGTTCTTTGCGTTTAGATCGCCTCAATATTTATAACGATCCAGAACCAGAAGGAGATGGTTTTTTTGATTTCATTCCCGGGATCACCGTAGACCAACAATATGGCCGTATTATATTTCCCACAGTAGAACCTTTTGGTGAGAGCCTCTTTGAATTGTTGAGCGATCCAAACAACAGTATGGAGACCTATAACGATGAATCGACATACAATGCGAACCAAGCGAAGTATGTTTTTCGTGATATGTATGCTTTAACTCAGGCCGCTGCGCTAGAAGACACCGAAAAAAATAAATTCGAACTAAAAGGACGCTACAAGTCGGCTGGAGGCGATGGTATTGCCATTGGGGCATTTAACGTACCGCGTGGCTCTGTTCAGGTAACTGCAGGCGGACGTGTATTGCGTGAAGGTGTAGACTATACCGTAAATTATCAAATTGGACGTGTTAAAATTTTAGATCCAGCACTTGAAGCTTCTAATGTCCCAATTCAAATTTCTGTTGAGAACAACACCTTTTTTGGACAGCAAAACAAACGCTTTTCAGGCTTTGACATTACCCATCAGTTCAATGAAAAAGTGGCCATTGGGGGGACATTAATCAATTTAAGTGAAAATCCGCTGACACAAAAAGCCAATTATGGAACCGAGCCAGTGAACAACACCATGTTGGGTTTCAATACTAATTTCTCTACAGATGTACCTTTCCTCACCCGTCTAATCAACAAAATCCCAACAATTGAAACCACAGCCCCTTCTCGCATCTCGTTTCGGGGCGAAATAGCGTCTTTAATTGCTGGCGATCCTAGAAACACCCTTTTAGAAGGGGAAACCAATGTTTATCTTGATGACTTTGAAGGAGCCCAAACCAATATAGATGTAAAAGGAGCTTTTGCCTGGCGTTTGTCTTCCGTTCCTTTTGAAGGTTTTGGTGGTTCTAACGCAGGTCCTGACAATTTAAGTGCAGGTTACCATCGTGCTAAACTCGCATGGTATACTGTTGATCCTGTGTTTTATTCCACCCAACTACGTCCAGATAATATCAATAACAGTGATATCTCATTAAATACAACGCGTCGAATTTTTATCAATGAAATTTTCCCAGAACAAGACTTAGTTCAAGGACAATCAACCATACAACCCACCCTTGATTTAGCTTATTTCCCACAAGAAAAAGGACCTTACAACAATCAAGACAACCAAGCATTTGCGCAACAAAATGAACAGAATTGGGGAGGTATAATGCGTTCTATTAATGCGACCAACTTTGAACAGTCCAATGTTGAATTTATTGAATTTTGGTTACTGGACACCTTCAACGAATTAGAATCTAGCAACGATGCCTTAGGAGAATTAGTAGTTCATTTGGGAAATATTTCTGAAGATATCCTCAAAGATGGACGAAAGCAATATGAGAACGGTCTCCCGGGCATTGAACCAACGTCGGTTCAAAACACCAACTGGGGAAGAACACCTTCTTCTCAATCACTTCTTTATGCTTTCAACACCGTAGAAGAAGATCGCTTATTGCAAGACGTTGGACTCGATGGTTTAAATGATGAGCAAGAGCGTTTGATTTATTCAAACGGTCCGGCCAATGACCCTGCAGGAGATAACTATGAATATTTCTTACAAGCAGAGGGGGGAATTATAGATCGCTATAAAAACTACAATGGTACCGATGGGAATTCTCCCATTGCTTTTTCCGACACTAACCGCGGAAGCACGGCAGAACCCGATGCTGAAGACGTGAATCGTGACCAAACAATGAACACCATCGATAGCTACTTTGAGTATAAAATACCCATCGAAAAAAATATGCGTGTGGGTGGTCATCCTTTTGTGACCGATGTTCGAGAAAATGTAAATGTAGAATTACCCAATGGACAAACCTTGGTCGCTCGTTGGATTCAGTTTAAAGTACCGATTGATAAAAATTATTATCAGGGAACAAATTTTGCGCCTTATTTTAATACCGTAAACGGGATACAAGATTTACGTTCTGTGCGTTTTATGCGAATGGTATTGAGTGGCTTTGACCAACCTGTGGTGATGCGTTTTGGAACGTTAGACTTAGTGCGTGGCGATTGGAGACGTTATAACCGTTCCTTAAACGAGGAGGTAGTTGCAAACCGAAATACAACGGTAGATATTTCTACAGTAAATATTTTAGAAAACGAAAATCGTATCCCCATCAATTACGTCTTACCTCCCGAGATTCAACGAGAGCAAATTAACAATAACAATACCATTGTTCGACAAAACGAACAGTCGCTTTCCTTCCGTGTGTGCGATTTACAGCCCATGGATTCAAGAGGAATTTTTAAAGGAGTAGATGTAGACTTGCGCCAGTACAAAAAATTAAAAATGTACTTACATGCAGAGTCTATTCAAGGACAAACCCCGCTCCCTGGAGAAGGAGCCAACGAAGATTTTGATCGCCGTTTAGTTGCTTTCATCCGTCTTGGAACAGACTATCAAGACAATTACTATCAAATTGAGGTCCCACTAAAACCAACCACTTATATTGAAAATACAGCCAATCGTTTAAGTGCTCAAGACGTATGGATGCCTGAAACAAACTCCATTGATGTACCTGTTGAATTACTCGCTAAAATTAAAGCTGCTTATCTAAACAGCCCCTCGTTCCGCACAGCCCGTTATTTTGATGAAGAACTAAACCCAATTGATGAGTTTACCCCGATTAGTAGCTTGCCCGGAGAGAAGCGATACAAACTATCAATTAAAGGGAACCCATCTTTGGGGGCAATCAAAACCATGATGATAGGGGTAAAGAACCCTTCTACACAAGTGGGTGATGCCTTGTGTGGCGAAGTATGGTTTAACGAACTTCGCATTGCCGGAATAGATAGCCAAGGAGGTTGGGCAGCCATTGGTGCATTAGAAGCAAATGTTGCCGATTTTGCTAATTTGAGTGCTAGCGGACGATTTTCTACAGTTGGTTTTGGAAGTATAGATCAATCACCAAACCAACGCAGCCGAGAGGAGATGATGCAGTACGACTTGGTTTCTACCGTTAATGCAGGACAATTATTCCCTCAAAAATGGGGAGTTAACCTTCCCATAAGCTACAGCGTTGGCGAAACACAAATTACCCCAGAATACGACCCATTCTATCAAGACCTTCGTTTGGAAGATCGCATGGCAAGTGCTGAAAGTCCACAAGAGCGAAAAGCCATTAAAAGACAAGCAGTAGATTATACCAAGCGAAAAAACATCAGTTTGATTGGCGTGCGTAAAAATGGAAGCCCCGCCAAAGCGCGATTCTATAACATTGAAAATTTTGACTTTTCTTACGCTTTCAATGAGCTAAGTCACCGTGATTATGAAATTGAAAACCAATCAAACCAATCGTTGCGTTTAGGGGCTAACTACGCACACACCTTTAAGCCTTTAGACATAAGTCCATTTAAAAAGGTGGAAGTATTTGGAGGAAAACAATACCTCCGTTGGTTGAAAGAAATTAACTTTAATCCAATTCCAGCAAACATTTCTATTAGTACCAACATTAATCGTTTGTTTAATAGCCAGCGTTTTAGAGAAGTATATTTAGAAGGGGTAGATGCGGCCAATCAATTGAGTTTACCTGATCTTCAACAACGCAATTTCTTGTTTGATTGGACCTATTCATTGAATCACAACCTTACTCGCGCATTGCGTTTGAATTTTACCGCTTCCAGTAATAACATTGTCAAAAATTACTATGAAGACACACCCGATGGAGGTCAGCGCGTTGACAAAGCCAGAGGGATTTGGGATGGTTTATGGGACTTTGGTGATGCTAACCGCTATTTTCAGTCCTTAAATTTGACCTACAAGCTGCCCTTCAATTACCTGCCATATTTAAGCTTTATTGATGCTAACTTTAGTTACACAGGTGATTTTAATTGGCAACGCGGATCTGACGTACTCGCAGATGTACAAAATGAGGCGGGAGACGTTTTAGGCATTGTTAACACCATTCAAAATGTAAATTCTAAAGCACTAAATGGTTCTATTTCTACCAGTAGACTCTATCAAATATTAGGGATACAAAAAAAGCGAAGAGGTGTGCAGCCCGTTGCGCGAAGATCACTACCGCAAGCACAAGACACAACCAAAACAAAAAAGCCCAAGAAAAAGCGTAAAGTTTTAGTTAAAGTAGTTGATGCACTAAACACATTAAAACGACTCCAGTTTTCTTATACAGAGAATAATGGACAAGTTTTACCTGGCTATCTTCCTAAAGTAGGAATGGTTGGAACCCTGCAACCAACTGCTGCTTTTACCTTTGGAGGACAGGCCGACATCCGCTATGAAGCTGCGAAACAAGGCTGGCTTACCGATTTTCCTAACTTCAATCAACCCTTTAATCAAGTTCATAGCAGTCAACTAAACTTAACAGGGCAACTAGACTTTGGTAAAGGCTTCATTGTTGACCTAAATGCAGAACGGAATTTCTCTGAGAGCATCACGGAGAATTTTAACGTAGTCAATCAAGAATATGTTCCGTTAAACACCAATATTTTTGGAAACTTTGGCATTTCAACACTCCTAATTAAAACAGCATTTAAGCGCTCAAGTGGAGAAGCAAGTCCTTATTTTGACCAATTTAGAACCTACCGGCAGTCTATAGCAGAGCGTTTGGCTAACGCACGTGGTTTAGACTTATCACAACGCGATGAAGAAGGATATCCCGCTGGATATAGTAAAAGTCAACAAGAAGTGGTCATTCCGGCATTTTTTGCGGCTTATGCAGGAACAAACCCAGAAAACATCACGCTAGATCCAATTCAAAAAGTTCCATTGCCCAATTGGAATTTGAAGTTTACTGGTTTGATGGATGTCAAATCCATTAAAAAACGTTTCAATCGTTTCTCAATCACGCACGGGTATCGTGCCAGCTATACCATAAATCAATTCCAAACCAATTTAGATTATGATCCAGCCACTCCAAATGCTAAAGATAGCGGGGGGAACTTTATCCCAGAGAAACTCTATGGGAACATAAACTTAGTAGAGCAATTTAACCCCTTAGTGCGCGTTGATGTTGAACTGAAAAACTCGTTTAAGTTTTTGGCTGAACTAAAGACCGATCGAGCATTGTCTTTAAGCTTAGACAACAATTTACTAACCGAGTCAAGTGGAGAGGAATATATTTTAGGTATGGGATATCGCCTGCAAGACCTGCCCTTTAGAACACGAATTGGCGGTAGAAAACGCACCTTAAAAGGAGATTTGAATATAAAAGCAGATTTATCTTACCGTAACAATATTACCGTTTTACGCAATCTTGAAATTGATAACAATCAAGTTACTGCCGGTCAAACCCTTTGGTCTATTAAAGTAACAGCAGATTATGCGCTAACACAAAACCTACAGGCGTTATTCTTCTATGACCATAACTTCTCCAAGTTTGCTATTTCTACAGCATTTCCACAAACCAGCATTCGTTCTGGCTTCACCATCCGCTACAATTTTGGAAATTAGTAGGGGGTATTTCGGGCAAAAAATTATATTTGCTTCAATCAAAAAAATTGGTCATGAATACACCCGAGAATTTATTCTATACTAAAGATCATGAGTGGATTGCTGTTGAGGGAAACAAAGCAACCATTGGAATTACAGATTTTGCCCAAAGTGAATTGGGAGATATTGTATATGTTGAGGTAGAAACTTTAGATGAAGCTGTAGAGGCTGAAGCTGTTTTTGGTACGGTAGAAGCAGTGAAAACAGTATCTGACCTATTTATGCCACTTAGCGGAACAGTAATTGAAGTTAACGAAGCATTGGCAGACGCACCAGAGGCTGTTAATGATGACCCTTATGGCGAAGGATGGATGATTAAAGTTGAACTTGATAATCCTGAAGACGTTAAAACTTTATTGAACGCAGCAGCCTACAAAGAACTCATTGGCGCCTAGGTATATTTGGACCATCTTAGCGCTCAATGTGGGGGCTATAATCGTTTTCCTTTCCGTTGTTCCGTTGCAGTTACCGCAACTAAATACCATGGGCTTTACATCAGACAAGCTTGCGCATAGTTTCGCCTATTTTGTCCTTTCAACCTGCATGGGAATGTCACTCTGGATTGACTGGAAAATGAAGTCCACTAAAATTACCGTAGTTATAGCAGTAGCTATCTTTGGCATGATATTAGAGCTTGTTCAAGGGTACGTCTTGAGTTACAGGACGTTTGAAGCCTTTGATCTCTTAGCAAATTTTATAGGGATCATCACCTTTTTGGCGACAGGAAAAACTGTAAAAAAAATTGTGGTCAGAAGCGGTATTTTTATAAATTAGCTACCTAAATTTTGTGCAATGCAATTAAAAAAGAACCCTAAAGCAGATTTAACCAAAAACAGTAGCCTCTATTTTGCTATTGGATTAGCTTCTGTTTTATTTATTTCATGGCAAGCTATTGAATGGAAAACCTATGATAAAACAGGCTATGGTTATGAAGCACTCAACGTTGAAGATGAGGATGATGAGGAAGTGCCAATTACTGAACAACTAAAAACTCCACCCCCACCGCCACCGCCACCACCAGCACCTGAGGTGATTGAAATCGTTGAGGATGAGGAAGAAGTGGAAGAAACAGTAATTGAGTCTACCGAAACAGATCAAGAAGAAATTGTTGAAGTTGAAGACATTGAAGTTGAAGATGACTTTGAAGATGTTGATGTACCTTTTGCAGTAATTGAAGATGTACCAATTTACCCTGGTTGTGAAAACGTACCAAAGTCACAACGCAGAGCTTGTTTTCAAGAAAAAATAAACAAACACATTCGCAAAAATTTCCGTTACCCAGAAATTGCACAAGAAATGGGAATTCAAGGGCGTGTTTACGTTCAGTTTGTGATCGCGAAAGATGGTTCAATTACCAGCGTTAGAATGCGAGGACCAGACAAAAACTTGGAGAAAGAGGCAGCTCGTATTATATCAAAGCTACCTAAAATGACTCCTGGGAAACAACGTGGGCGTGCAGTGCGTGTACCCTTTAGTATTCCTATTACATTCCGTTTGCAATAAGCAAACCTTAGTATAGATTTAAACCCGAAGGAAACTTCGGGTTTTTTTGTGGTCAAAAAGCACTGTAAAACAAGGAATATCACCCTAAGCGCATTATCTTTGCACACGGAAGAAAGAATGAATATGTCTGCTGAGACTACAGGAGAATTAACGGTAAATTGGCTCGACGATTTTAAAGCGATAACAAAAATGCGCTTAGCGCTGAGCGTTGTTTTCTCTTCCTTAGCGGGCTATCTACTTGCCGCAGATACTGTAGACTATTTCGATTTAACACTTTTGGCCATTGGTGGCTACTGTTTAGTGGGTGCGTCTAACGCATTTAATCAAATCATCGAGAAAGATTTGGATGCCTTAATGCAGCGAACACAAAATCGCCCTCTTCCTGCTAAACGTATGCGTTCGTCAACAGCGCTCCTAATCGCTGTAAGTTTAACCGTTTTAGGGATTGTATTACTTTACCTTTTAAACTGGCGTACCGCCTTTTTTGGAAGCATTTCGATATTCATTTATGTTGCAGTTTACACGCCATTAAAAACACGTACACCCTTATCCGTTTTTGTGGGTGCTTTTCCAGGAGCTATCCCATTCATGTTAGGATGGGTTGCATATACCAACTACTTTGGGGTTGAACCGGGTGTTTTATTTATGTTGCAGTTCTTTTGGCAATTCCCTCATTTTTGGGCAATCGCATGGATGCTGGATGATGATTATAAAAAAGCAGGATTTAAGATGCTTCCAACGGGGAAAAAAGATCAAGGCACAGCCTTTCAAATTATAGTTTACACACTATGGATGGTGCTAATTTCACTATTGCCATTCACTCACTACACCGGTAGTCTAAATTTAAGCCTTTATGGTGCGGTAGCAGTAGCTTTAATTGGTTTTATAATGTTGTTTTTTGCGGGAAACTTAATGCAAAAGAAAGATCATCAGGCGGCCTATCGTTTAATGTTAAGCAGTGTTGTTTATATAAGTCTCGTGCAAGTGATTTATGTGTTAGATAAATTTTTAGTCTATGGAAATTAACGAAAAAGAACGCAACAGTAGAACCAAAAAAATGATGCTTTGGTTCGGGATGATTAGTATGGCAATGACCTTTGCAGGTCTAACGAGTGCCTATGTTGTAAGTAGTTCACGCGAAGACTGGTTAGAAGGCTTTCAGTTGCCTACCGTTTTTTCTTTGAGTACTGCAATTATTTTATTGAGCAGTCTAACATTCTACTTTGCCAAAAGAACATTAAAACAGGGTAAATTGAATCAATTCAAAAGCATGTTGTGGTTCACCCTTTTATTAACACTAGCTTTTGTCTACTTTCAATTTCAGGGCTTTGGAGAAATTATCGCTTCAGGATATTATTTCACGGGTGCCGAGAGCTCCATTACAACATCATTTTTATATGTACTGGTACTTTTGCATTTAGCACACGTTGCCGCTGGACTTCTAGTCTTAACTGTAGTATTAATCAATGCCTATCGCAATCAGTACAGTAGCGATAAAACACTAGGGGTTGAACTCGCTGAATTGTTTTGGCATTTCCTCGATTTCCTCTGGCTATATTTGTTTGTCTTCGTGACAATTTATCAGTAAAAACACTTAAATTTGTATCATAAAATTTGACATTACTTTATGGAAGTAGCAACAACCAACCCCAATGAAGAAACCAACGTTTGGGGTGGAGGGAACCAACCCCTAAATGCGAGTTACGGTAAATTAATGATGTGGTTTTTCATCGTTTCTGATGCACTCACTTTCTCAGGATTTCTAGTAGCTTACGGTTTTTCACGTTTTAAAAACATTGATTCATGGCCCATTGCTGATGAGGTGTTCACCCACTTCCCATTTTTGCATGGAGTAGACGCTCCCATGTACTATGTGGCTTTAATGACATTCATCTTAATTTTCTCCTCAGTTACCATGGTGTTAGCAGTAGATGCCGGGCATCATATGAACAAAGCAAAAGTGACCTTTTACATGCTACTAACCATTATTGGTGGGGCAGTTTTTGTAGGATCACAAGCTTGGGAGTGGAAAAACTTCATTAAGGGAGAGTATGGCGCTTTAGAAACACGAGGAGGGCAAATTCTTCAATTTGTTGATGCAGACACAGGTAAACGTGTAGCATTAGAAGCGTTTGCGGCTGATATTCCCTCCACTAGAGATACACACCAGCGCAGTAACGGACTTTGGTTTGTTGATGAATCTAGCCTTCCTAACTACACCGTCGAAGAAATTAAAGCAGGCTTTGCAGCCAATGAAAACTTAGTTATTCGTGGAGAAAAAATTGATGAGAAAGGACACAAAATAGTACTCTCTCGTGAAGCTTCACTTGATAAAATAAACGATGCTGTTGGCGTTGTTGAAGGAGCAAATCTTGTACACAATGAATATGGAAATCGTTTATTTGCTGATTTCTTCTTCTTCATTACTGGATTTCACGGCTTCCACGTTTTCTCGGGAGTTGTAATAAATATCATCATATTCTTTAACGTTATAGTTGGAACCTACGAAAGAAGAGGACACTACGAAATGGTTGAGAAAGTAGGACTGTATTGGCACTTTGTCGATTTGGTTTGGGTTTTCGTTTTCACCTTCTTTTACTTGGTATAACACAAAATATAAAAAATCATGGCACACGCAGATCAAAAATTAGCCATCTTTAGAGGACTTTTAAAGTTCAAATCAAATGTTCAAAAAATTTGGGGAGTACTTATCTTTCTTTCTATCGTTACTACCGTAGAAGTTGTGTTGGGTATCATTAAGCCAGAGAGTTTAATGACCATGTTTTTTGGCATGAAACTCCTGAATTGGATCTTTATCATTCTAACCATAGTAAAAGCCTATTACATTGCATGGGATTTTATGCACATTCGTGATGAAAAGGGGTCTTTAAAAGGATCTATTGTCCTTCCACTAATTATCTTGATTCCTTATCTAGCATTCATTTTATTGGTTGAAGCAGACTATATTTTTGAAGTAATGAACGCTGGCTTTGTCAGCTGGAATTTCTAATCACCCAACTGGCTATGCGGGCGGAGGTGAAGAAATATATTGTTCTGGGGATGTTATTTATCTTTCCTCTAGTAGTATACCTCTTTTTTGCCTCTGGAATAAACAATTTTGCACGCCTACCAATCCTTACAGAAAACGTTCCTGAAATAAGCCATTGGGCTACATTAAATGGAAGTACAAATCAATTTGATGGAATGATTTCCATTGTTGGTTTTTGGGGGAGCGACTTAGAATTACGTAAAGGCGATGCCTTTAACCTCAATCAAAAAATTTACAAACGCTTTTATCAGTTCGACGACTTTCAATTTGTTATGGCAGTTGAAGTGGGGCTTGAAGATAATGTAAAGCAAATTTTGGCCGAATTGCAAACAGGTTCTGCCACCGATTTGAGTAAGTGGAAGTTTATATTTGGAACAAAAGAACAAATAGAAGACCTATTTAAGGGGTTTCAAACCGACATTACACTCAATGAGAATGCCAGTACAGCTACTGTCTTTATTATAGATAGAGCCAGAAAACTTCGCGGGCGAGACGACGATGAAGAAGTAGGAACACTATACGGATACAACACCTCTTCTGTCGCAGAAATCAACAAAAAAATGACAGACGATGTCAAAGTAATCTTAGCCGAATATCGACTCGCTTTAAAAAAGAATAATAGTAACAGAGCAAAGTAGAGATCAAGTTTATCTTGGTTTAAAATTCATTAATTTTGTGCTATGAAATTGAAAAAGTCTTTAGGGTTAATTGTAGTCCTGCTTATCTTTGGTTATCTCTTTATCCCCAAAATCATCAAGAGGGTTCAAAATGACACAACCGTATCGAGTAACCGTACAATCAAGCCAGGTTATACCTCCTTAGATTTTATTCGCCTAAATGGTGAGGCAAAAAAAGTTCCTGAGTTTTTATTTCTCAATCAAGACAGCCTTTATATATCAAATGAAGACTATTTGGGGAAAGTCTATGTGGCAGAGTTTTTTTTCAGTCGTTGTCCTACCATTTGCCCAATCATGAACAAAAACATGAAAGTATTGTATGACCGTTTTGGGAATCAAGAAAATTTTGCCATTGCATCATTTACCATTGATCCAACCCATGACACCCCATCGGTCTTAAAAAAATATGCCGAAGGTTATGTTGACAAAGCAGCCTCTTGGAATTTTTTGACAGGAGAGAAAGCATCCGTATACCGTCTTGCTAATGAGGGATTTAATATCTTTGCATCTATAAACCCAGCTGTTGCAGGTGGTTTTGAACACCAAGGATATTTTGCCTTGATAGATAAGAATGGTTATATCCGGTCGCGAAGAGACGATTTTGGTAATCCCATTGTTTATTACATGGGGATTGATCAAGAAGAAGTAGAAGAACAAGGTGTTGACCAGCTTTTGGTTGATATCGAACAACTATTAAATGAAAAGTAAACATGGAAAAGAAACCCACAAAAACCAACCAATTACGCTATAAGAATTTAATCATTGCAGTTTCTATATTGATTCCAGTAGTGGTTGCGTTATTGTTTCGTGTTCGTTTAGAAGGAGTGCAACCGTTTACCTTTCTTCCGCCAATTTATGCCGCAATAAATGGTTACACTGCTGTCATTTTAATGATCGCGTTATGGGCAATAAAAAAACGAAAAATCACCTTACACGAACAATTGATGAAAACAGCCATTGGCTTGTCTCTAAGTTTTTTGGTAATGTATGTGATCTATCATTTAACTTCAGACCCGACCCCTTACGGTGGTGAAGGATGGATGAAAACCCTATACTATTTCATCTTAATTTCACACATTCTCCTTTCTGTAGCTATCATACCGCTTGTTTTGATTTCTTTTGTTCGCGCAATTTCACAGCAGTTTACCTCGCACAGAAAAATTGCACGCATAACCTTTCCAATTTGGTTATACATCACCATTACAGGCGTAATCATCTACATTATGATTTCACCCTATTACGTTTAAATGAAACAACTAAAACTCCTTTTCGGATTATTTTTTTTGATGCTGGTCTTTTTTCCAGATTCACTTTCTGCTCAATGTTCTATGTGTCGAGCAGTATTAGAATCTGAAGAAGGACAAGCAACAGCCAAAGGAATTAATGATGGGATAGTTTACCTTATGGCTATGCCTTACATATTAGTTACAGTAGTAGGTTTTGTAGTGTATAAAATGATGTACAAATAATTTCGCCCCAAGGGTGTAACATTTCAATCATTCAATCGTCATATAAGCATTAGACACTGTCACGCTTTTGCTATGATAAAAATCAACGATTTACACAAGTCCTACAAAATGGGAAGTTCTTCCCTGCATGTTTTAAAAGGAATAAACCTCGATATAGAAGACGGGGAACTTGTCGCTATTATGGGATCTTCGGGTTCTGGGAAATCTACTTTACTCAATATATTGGGGATGCTAGATGTTTTGGATGAAGGAACCTATGAGCTAGATAGTGTTTTAATTGAAGACTTAGACGAAACCAAAGCAGCTAAATACCGCAACAAATTTTTGGGTTTTATCTTCCAGTCTTTTAATCTCATCAACTACAAAACGGCCTTAGAAAATGTTTCACTACCCTTATATTACCAAGGGGTGAATCGTAAAGAACGTCAAGAAAAGGCGCTGCGCTATCTCTCATCTGTTGGTCTAGCAGATTGGGCCACTCACCTGCCCAGCGAATTATCTGGAGGACAAAAGCAACGCGTTGCTATTGCACGTGCCATGGCTTCTGAACCAAAGTTATTATTAGCAGATGAGCCAACCGGAGCACTTGACACAACCACCTCATATGAGGTTATGGATCTCATACAGAAGATAAATCAAGAGGGGAAAACCATACTGGTAGTAACCCACGAAGAAGACATTGCACAAATGTGTAAACGCATTGTCCGTCTTAAAGACGGAGTGATTGTTGAAGACACAAAAGTAGATCAAGTTTTAGCCGCACAGTATGTTCAATAGAGATCGTTGGCAAGAAATATTTGAAACCATACGAAAGAACAAGCTTCGTACGTTTCTTTCTGGCTTTACAGTAGCCCTAGGGATACTTATCTTCATTATACTTTTTGGTTTTGGAAATGGATTGAAAAATACATTCAAAGAATTTTTCTTAGATGATGCTACTAATACCCTATACCTATTTGCAGGCAGTACATCTAAACCCTATAGAGGCTTTAAAGCCAATCGGCGAATTGAATTCGAAAACAGCGATTTAAAAGACATTAAAGAAAACTTTTCTTTCTTTTTAGAATACATTACTCCACGTATTTCACGTGGTGCCTCTGTTCGTTACAAAAATGAATTCGATAATTACACCACCCGAGCAGTTGGGCCAGATCATCAATATGCCGAGAAGACCATTATCATGAAAGGACGTTATATCAACGAACTTGATGTTAAAAATAAAAGCAAACATGCCGTTATTGGTCGTTTAGTAGCCCTAGACCTTTTCAAACAAGAAGATCCCATCGGGAAATTCATTGATGTGGGAAATAGTGTATTTAAAGTAGTGGGTGTTTTTCAAGACGATGGAGGAGACAATGAGGAACGCTTCATTTATATTCCATACACCACACGTCAATCACTTGAAAAAGGAAACGACAAACTCGATCAAATAATTGTTGCCTTCAGACCAGAACTAGGACATGCTGGAGCCTTAGCATTTGAAAAAGAATTGCGCAGCTATTTGAAAGATAAAAAGTCAATCGCACCAAGCGATCCAAGAGGGATATTTATCCGTAACGTTGCCGATCAGTTAAAGCAAAACCAACAGTTTGCTAATGTCTTACAATTGATCGTCACTTTTGTTGGTTTAGGAACGCTAATCGCTGGAATCATTGGGATATCAAATATTATGGTGTTTGTTGTGAAAGAACGAACAAAAGAACTAGGAATACGTAAAGCCCTTGGAGCCACCCCAAAATCAGTAATTCAAATGATTTTACAAGAGTCCATTTTTATTACAACCATATCTGGTTTTGTTGGTATGGCCATTGGTGTACTTATACTCAACAATATGGGAGAAAGTCTAGAAGACTACTTTATAAAGAACCCCTACATTGATATTGAAACCGCATTGTTTTCAACGCTAATTCTAATCCTATTTGGTGGAATCGCTGGTTACGTACCGGCCAAACGTGCAGCAAGCATTAAACCTATAGTTGCTTTAAGAGATGAATAGTTTAAAAATTATTTTTGATCGCGATACCTGGCAAGAAATTTTTGGATCTATCCAAAAAAATAAAGTTCGAACCATCATTACAATAATTGGTGTCTTATGGGGAATATTTATTTATATCGCTCTATCGGGCTCGGCCAACGGACTAGATAACGGTTTTGAACGCGAATTTGAGAACATTGCCATGAACTCAATGTTCGTTTGGGCACAACGTACAAGTATGCCGTATGATGGATTTAAAACAGGGAGAAACCCCCAATTAAAACTTCAAGATGCGCAGATATTAAAAAACAATGTGCCAGAAATTCAATTCATCGCACCCCGCAACACACGTGGTGCTTTTGGAGGCGGGGGAGCTCAAATTGTTCGTGGAACAAAATCTGGAACGTACAACATCTATGGAGATTTTCCTGAGTACACCAAGATTGCGACCAAGAAGATTTACAATAACGGTCGTTTCATTAACCAGTCAGATATTGATGAGTCACGAAAAGTTTGTGTAATTGGTGAACGTACCCAAAAAGAATTATTTGAAGAGGGAGAAGAACCTGTAGGGCAATTCATCCGAATAGATGACATCTATTTTCAAGTCATCGGTGTACATAAATTTGTTCCTGGTGGTGGTTTTGAAAGTGACGGAGATGTTTTTATCCCCTTTGCAACCTTTAGAAAATTATACAATACTGGCGACGATGTCGACTGGTTTACCATAGCAGCCTTTGATGATGTTGATGTGGTAGCCGTAGAAAAAAATGTAAAGCAAACACTCAAACGAATTCATCGTGTTGACCCACGAGATGAACGCGCTTTTGGCTCGTTTAATTTAGGAGAAGTATTCAATCGAATCATGGGCTTTGCACGTGGAATGACTTTCTTGTCTTTAGTAGTGGGAATCGCTACAATAATCGCAGGAGTCATTGGTATTGGGAATATCCTTTTAATTTCAGTTAAAGAGCGAACAAAAGAATTAGGTGTACGCCGTGCATTGGGCGCAACACCCTCTGAGGTTCGCATGCAAATCATTCTAGAGTCTGTTTTCCTTACTGTAGTTGCTGGAATCTTTGGAATTGTTTTAGGCGCTTTTGTTTTGGCAGGAATAAATGCTGGAACCGCCAACCTAGAAGATTTTCCCTACACCAATCCAACTGTTCCCATTTCTTTTGTTTTGGGTGCATTATTAATCATGGTCACCTTAGGAACATTAATTGGTTTAATACCAGCACAACGCGCGGTGAGTATAAAACCCATCGACGCTTTAAGAGAAGAATAAAATATAATTAAATAAGAACCCTTGTTATGAACAAAATCGTCCGTTATTTACTCATTGCCTTCATTCTTTTTGGAGTGCTATTTGCTGCCGCCTACTTTATAAAGTCAAACAGCACAGCTAGCATTACCTATGAAACTCAAACGGCACTCATTACCTCAATCGAAAAGAAAACCGTTGCTACGGGGAAAGTAATCCCAGAAGACGAAGTGGAAGTAAAACCACAGGTGCAAGGAATTCTAGAATCACTCTTTGTAGAAGAAGGTGATTTTGTTAGTGAAGGACAATTACTTGCTAAAATTAAAGTAGTGGCCGATGAAGGTCAATTAAATGGTGCAAAAGGACGTTTAGCCAATGCAAAAATAGTCCTCAAAAACGCAGAGATTGAGTACAAGCGAAACAAAGTCCTGTTCGATAAAGAAATTATCTCCCAACAAGAATTTCAGTCGGCTGAGCTTAATTACAATCGCGCGAAACAAGATGTAAACAACGCCCAAAGTGACTACGAAATCATAAAATTAGGATCTGCTGGAGGTTCAGCTTCTGCCAACACTAATGTTCGGGCAACAGTTTCTGGAACAGTACTAGAATTACCTGTGAAAGAAGGAGGGCAAGTTATTGCAAGTAACGCCTTTAACGCAGGAACCACTATTGCGATCATTGCAGATTTAAAGAAGATGATTTTTGAAGGGAAGGTCGATGAAGCTGAGGTTGGTAAAATGCAAATAGGAATGCCATTGAGCGTAAGTCTTGGTGCAATTCAAGACAAAACCTTTGATGCTAAATTAAAGTTTATTGCGCCCAAAGGAAATGAAGAACAAGGTGCTGTACAGTTTAAAATTGAAGGAGATGTAACCTTAGACGATAATTTCTTTGTGCGTGCAGGCTACAGTGCAAATGCTTCTTTAGTTTTAGAGCGTAAAGACAGCATTCTAGCGTTACCTGAAGCACTTTTACAGTTTGATAAAAGCACCGAACAAGCCTACGTAGAAATAGAAGTTGGCGAGCAAAAGTTCGAGCGTAAAGACATTGAAATAGGGATTTCTGATGGGATTAACGTTGAAATCATCTCAGGAGTTACCCTAGAAGACAAAATCAAAGTCTGGAACAAAACGGAAGAAAAGAAAATAGGCGAGGAAGAAACTTCTGAAAATGAATAAACATCTCATGAAAAAACATTCTATCCTTACCCTATCTTTATCCTTACTTATAGGAGGAATTTTATCTGCCCAACAAAAGCAGTGGACCCTGCAAGAATGTGTTGAGTTGGCATTGGAGAATAACATCACCATTCGTCAAAACCAACTTGATTATGCCACAGCAGAAATTGAAAAAAGAACAGCTTTTGCCAATTTCTTACCTTCTGTAAATGCAAATGCGAACCATTCTTGGAACATAGGTTTGAACCAAAATATTACCACTGGTCTTTTGGAAAATGTAACCACACAGTTCTCCTCAGCCGGAGTAAACCTTGGAATGGACATCTATGGTGGAAAGCAAAACTTTAATCAGTTACACCGTGCAAATCTCGCATTGTTAGCACGCCAATACCAATTGGCTGACATTAGCGATGACATCGCCTTATTGGTGGCCAATGGTTATTTGCAAATCATGTTTAACCAAGAAATACTTGGGGTGCAAAAAGCACAATTAGCGGTTTCAAAAAATGATTTAAAACGTACCCAAGAATTGATTTCTTCTGGAGTATTAACCATTGCAGATAATCTAGAACTCGAAGCGACAATTGCCACGCAAGAACAAGCGGTTGTGCAAGCTGAAAATAACTTGCGTTTAGCAAAAATCAATCTAGCACAGTTGTTGAATATAACCGATTATGAAAATTTTGCAATTGAGATGATTGATGTGGATGTTCCTTTTTCAGAAGTAATGGGGGAATCACCAAAAGCGATCTATCAAAAATCGTTGAGCTTTCGCAATGACATTAAACTAGCAGAGACCAATGTCGAGATTGCTGAAACAGACATAGCCCTCGCAAAAGGAAGTTTACAGCCCCGATTGAGTGCCTTTTATGGTTACAGCACCCGTTTGTCTTATGCTGACCGCTTACGCGGAACAGGAGAATTTACAGACGTGCCTATCGGATTTGTGCGCTCTACAGGTGAAGTAGTAAACACACGAGTAGAGGGACGCGAAGTTGTTGCTCCCTTACCAATTGCCGATCAGTTGGGATTGAATGATGGACACAATTTTGGAATTCAATTAAGCATTCCAATCTTTAATGCATTTTCCGCTAAAAACAACCTTAGACGAAGCAAAATAAATTTAGAACGCACTAAGAACATAAAAGAACAACAGCAGCTCGACTTAGAGACCAACATCAATCAAGCCTATAACGATGCAAAAGGGGCATTTACTTTTTATGAAGCAGCTCAGCGTACTTCACAAACCCGCTTGAACGCATTTGACAATGCCCAAAAGCGTTTCGAAGCTGGAGTGCTAAATTCCTTTGACTATGCCCAAATAAAACAACGCTATGAAGCAGCAGTTTCTGATGAAGTAAGGGCGAAGTATGATTACATTTTTAAACTGAAGGTAGTCGAGTTTTATTTTGGTGTTCCACTAAGTTTTTAAACGTGATAAAAGGAGTATAGATTTTTTTGTACTTTGGGTTTACCCTAAAGCAACGCAACATGAAAAACAATGCTTCAAAGGGCTATGAAAATGCCCACTTAGATATTCCTGGAAATCCTTCTACAGCAAAATCTAGTACTTTACAGCTCAATCAACGCAAAAACAATGAACCGTTGAATTTGCTCTCAGAGGAACAATGGAACCATTGGCAGCAGCATGGATATGTTGTCATAAAAGCTGCTGTTTCAAAAACACAGGCTCAGGCTACCGCTTCTTTCCTTTGGGAATTTGAAGAGAAAAATCCAGAAGACCCTTCCACTTGGTACACCCAGCCAAGAGCCGAAATGAAGATGAAAGAACTTGCCGGTACAGGTATGGTTGAGGTTTATAACCACCAAAACCTATGGAATAACCGCCAAACGGAAAAAGTCTACAAAGCATTTACAGATGTTTGGGGTACAGAAAAACTTTGGGTTACCATTGATAGAGCCAACCTTAACTTCCCTATTCAACCAGGATTTGAATATAAAGGTTTTATACATTGGGACTACGACCCAGAAACCAGACCACAAAATGTACAGGGAGTTTTAGCTTTGGCTGATCAGACCGATGAAAACATGGGAGGCTTTCAATGCATCCCTTGGCTGTACCGCCATTATGATGAATGGAAGAAAACACAACCCGAAGACCGTAATCGTTTCCAGCCTGATATAAGTGGTTTAGAAGACAAACTTGTAAAAGTAAAATTAGAAGCTGGCGATTTATTGATATTCAACAGCACTTTACCACACGGTATTCGCCCAAACCGTTCCAAAGATAAAGTGAGAATTGCACAATATATTTCCATGATGCCAGCGGAAGAAGAAAATACCGCGCTCAAATCGTGGCGTATTAATTCATGGAAAAACCGAATCGCTCCAGAGGGTTATGCCTTCCCTGGGGATCCAAGAAATTGGGAGCAAACCAAGTATTCAACGGCTGCGTTATCTCCTCTTGGGGAGAAATTACTCGGTCTTAAATCATGGTAAACAATGTTAGAACCTTATTTATTACACCTAGAAACCGCAACAACTAACTGCTCTGTTGCAGTATCTAAAGGAGAAGAACTACTTTATTGTAAAGAGAGTAACTCCCCTGATTTTCGCCATAGCGATTATTTACATCTATTCATTGAAGAAGCATTATCAAACGCCAATGTGAAGATTAATGAATTGAATGGGGTAGGGGTAAGTATGGGACCTGGATCTTACACTGGTCTCCGTATTGGTGTTTCCTCTGCCAAAGGAATTTGTTTTGCTAATGATATCCCTTTAATGGCTGTAAATTCCCTTGCTGTAATGGCACAGCAATGTAAAACAGAAGAACAAGCAACGCTACTACCAATGATTGATGCCCGTAGAATGGAAGTATTCACCATGCCTTTCAATCAAAAACAACAACCAATAGCGCAGACAAAAGCATTGATTATTTCTGAGGAGACAATTGCGCAACTCCCCAAAGGGAAGAAAATTCTATTTGGGAGTGGAGCTGAAAAATGCAAGTCATTTTTTACAGATGAGGAGTTCCACTTTCGCGATGACATTCGTGTTCCTTCTGCAAAAGATATGTTACCATTAATTCTAGAAAAATTCAATCAAGAGCAGTTTGAAGACGTGGCTTATTTTGAACCATTTTACTTGAAAGACTTCTATACGAACGCACCAAAACCTAAGTCAGTTTAAGTGCTTTTTTTGCTTCATCAAGCGTGTCAAGCGGTAATCTGCACTGATTATTTTCACACAAATAAATTAACGTCTGTCCTTCTTGAAAACGAAAGTTGAGTAGTGGAAGTTCTGATGCGGTTTCACTAGCTGCCCAATGTTGAATTGGTAGCGGAGTTTTTTTAAGTATTTGAATCCATTGAATTGCATTTGGCCCAACAACCACAACCTCACGATTTCCTTGAATATGCTGTTGGTGTAATCGTAACCAAGTGCTGTGCGCTCTAGGATAGGCCAAAGCGTCTTCTCCCATGTTGCTCAACATAGCTTCACCATGTTCCTTCCATTTGGTTTTGCCCAAATGAACTCCTGCACGAAGCAAGTTCTCTGCCATAACCGCATTGGAAGATGGAATAACATTATCGTTTACTTCATGAGTGCT
Organism: Candidatus Arcticimaribacter sp.; assembly: GCA_011526285.1. Lineage (GTDB taxonomy): Bacteria > Bacteroidota > Bacteroidia > Flavobacteriales > Flavobacteriaceae > Arcticimaribacter. The sequence continues at coordinate 29,941 of WTJU01000021.1, read as the reverse complement.
AACCACTAAATCGTGTTCTTCTGAGAAGAGAAACAAAGGTGTGTTTTCGGTTTTAAAATGATGAAAACAATAGTCAATGAGTTGTGCTACGCGGTCTAATAATTCAGTTTCAAAGAATTTTTCATAAGCATCAATATAAAAGGCAATGAGGTGAGCATAGTCCTCAAGAAAACCTTTAACGGCTCTAGCGCCTTGTTTGTTTAAGCGAAAGAGCCCTCCATCTTCACGATGAAACTGCACAGGGAAAAAGTGCAGCAAATTAGTGAGAATTGCAAGCACTTCTTTTTGTTCGAAACTAGTGTGCGCTTCTAATAATCCTCTTCCAATCATAGCATTCCAACTGCAAATAATTTTGTCGTCTAAGCGAGGACGTGCGCGTTTACTTCGAGCGGCTAAAAGTTCATTTTCCCAAATTGAAATTTGTTGGTTAAAGTTTGAGGGTAAAGAATACTGTGTGATAAACTCTTGAGCGGGTGTATTTCTGTAAAACACATAGTTGTCGTGTTCCCAATACCCCGCTTTATTTACACCAAAGTAAGATTCAAAATGAGGTTGTTCCAAAAGGCCTAGCGATTCAAGTTCGGCCTTTGTCCAAAGATAATAAGCCCCTTCTGTTAACTCACCTTTTTTATCCAAACTATCAGCATCTAAAGAAGCATAAAACCCACCCGATGTGTGTTGTAATTCTTGGATTAGAAAACGAACCGTTTTGTCTACCACTTCTTTGTAAAGAAGGTCTTCTTTTTCGCGGTAAGCACGACTGTAAGTTGCTAATAACTGCCCGTTATCGTAACCCATTTTCTCAAAATGAGGCACGTGCCAACGATGGTCAACCGAGTAGCGAGAAAAACCACCCCCAAGCACATCAAACAACCCTCCTAAAGCCATTTTGCGAAGTGTAAGATGTGCGTGCTCATTTAAGCGTTTTGAAGCTAAAAAGAGATCAACTAAAGTAGGCATCATGAATTTAGGTGCACCTCCCATACCGCCATGCACAGCATCAATTTTTTGATGAAGTCGATCAAAAAGTTGATCGAGTTGTTCTTGCTTTAAAACAGGAGGAAAGCTACTTCGAACAATCGCTAGCTCCTTCATCCCTTGCGTTAAACGCTTGGCATACTGTAGCAGTTTTTCAGGGTTGTTTTGCTGCAGGTTGACCAATTGATTTAAATAATCTATCCATTGCTCTCTTCTAAAATAAGTACCTCCCCAAACGGGTCTTCCGTCTGGTAAGGCTACAATATTTAGCGGCCAACCTCCTTGACCAGTTAATAGCTGCAGCGCTTGCATGTAAACATGATCTATATCTGGACGTTCCTCCCGATCTACTTTCAGATTGATGAAGTATTTGTTCATTACATTGGCCACTTCCTCGTCTTCAAAAGACTCATGTTCCATGACATGGCACCAATGGCATGCGGCATAGCCAATACTTATAATTAAAAGCTTATTCTCTTTTTGCGCACGCTCAAGGTATTGCGACTGCCAAGGATACCATTGCACGGGATTTTTTGCGTGCTGCTGCAAATAGGGGCTTTGTTCTTGCGCTAGCGCATTGAGGTGCTTTGGTGAAGACTTAGCCATTGAGAGCAGTGACTGTAGCAACTTTTCCAGGGAGCATCTCCTTTAACATGGTTTCAATTCCATTTTTTAAAGTAAAAGTAGAAGAAGGACATCCGCTACACGCCCCTTGCAAGACCACTTGCACCGACTTGTCTTCTGCGTTATAGGCATCAAAAAGAATATTTCCGCCGTCTGATGCAACAGCAGGCTTAATATAATCTTCAATGATTTTTACGATTTCTTGCGAGGTTTCATCTAAATCTTCAATGGGAGTTGAACTAGAAGCAAATGCATTTTGTGCTGCTTCTTCTGATGATACAACCGTTTTACCCGATGCTATGTAGGCACGAATAAATTCTCGAATTTCCATCACTACCTCTTCCCAGCTTACTTTTTCATTTTTATTGATGGAAATGTAGTTGGCGTCTATAAAAACTTCTTGAACAAATTCAAATTCAAATAAAGCTTTAGCAATAGGAGCGTTGGTTGTAGAAGCTTCATCTTTATATTCAAACGTATTCTCTACCAACATTTTATTTGCGACAAACTTCATTACGTTGGGGTTGGGTGTACTTTCAGCATATACAGTAACCGGTACTTCTTTTGGCGCAACTTCTGCCTTTACTTTCCCACCGTTATTCAAGTATTTTTCAATTTCCTGTGCCACTTCATTAATTACATCTGGCCAGGCTAAAATATCAAAGCGCTCAATTTCTAGGGCATTGTCTTGAAGGCGTACCGATTGCACAAAGGGTAAATAAAACATCTGTTGTACCAAAGGGAAATCTTTGGCTTCTTCAACAGAGCGAAATTGCTTTTCCTCTTCAATGCCAAAAGAACTGTTAACCGAAAATAAAGCGTATTTATTATCTTCTTTGATGTAAGGTGTAACTATAAAATGGCTCATCTGTTTTTTTTTGTAAAATTAAGGAAAAGTCCATTTTTGTCGTGCTTTGAATAAAAATCATTTTACCTTACGGTTAAACTTATGCTATGCTTGTAAAATCTGTTCGTGGATTTACTCCAAAATGGGGGAAAGATTGCTTTTTTGCAGAAAATGCAACCCTTATAGGTGACCTTATTCTAGGCGATGAATGTTCGGTTTGGTATCAGGCTGTTTTGCGGGGTGATGTTCATCATATTCGTATAGGGAATAGAGTAAATATTCAAGATGGAGCTGTAATTCATGCGACCTATAAAAAAGCAGGGACTGTTATTGGAGATGATGTGTCTATTGGCCATAATGCAATTGTTCATGGGTGTACTCTTCATGATCGTGTTCTAATAGGTATGGGGAGTATAGTGATGGATAATTGTGTAATACATTCCAATAGTATTGTTGCGGCTGGGAGTGTTGTAACTCAAAATACTGTTGTTGAGGAGGGTGCCATTTACGCAGGGATACCCGCTCGAAAAATTAAAGATATCGATCCAGCACTCCAAAAAGGTGAAGTAGAACGTATTGCTAAAAATTACCTACTCTATTCCAGTTGGTTTAAAGCGGAAGGGGAGTAAAGGTTATATTCTTCCATGACAACGTATCGCCCGTGGTGAAGTACTGCGTTTCTCCAGCGCTTTTATCTAGACTCAATAATTCCTCCTTTTTCAAAACCTTTTCAATTTGCTGGGCAACTGCGTTACTGTTATCTAAGATTTCAACGGATTCAGGAAGAACTTTTTTTAGAGAAGGAGTTAAAAATGGATAATGTGTACATCCAAGAACAAGGGTATCTATATTTTCGCTCACCATGGGCATTACCAGCTTAGAAAGTAATGCAAGGGTTGCTTCATCTTCTACAGCATTTTCTTCAACTATATTCACCAAGCCTTCCCCAATTTGTTCTACAATGCGTATGCCTGTTGTATGGTGTAAACTGCTTTGGTGATAGCGTTCGCTTTTAAGGGTGCCTTTTGTGGCTAAAACACCAACTACCCCTGTTTTAGTTTTTAATGCGGCGGGTTTAATGGCAGGTTCAATTCCAATAAAAGGAAGATTATATTGCTCACGGAGAATGTCTATCACTTGGGTTGTTACAGTATTACAAGCAACCACAATTAATTTACATTGCTGTTCAATTAAGGCTTCTGTAAGTAGTTTGGCTCGATTCAACATGGCTTCTTTAGATTTCTCGCCGTAAGGGAAAAATCCATGATCCGCAATATAGATGATGTCTTCATGTGGTAAGCTATTTTGAACAGCTGGCAGTAAACTTAGACCCCCAACACCAGAATCAAAAAATCCAATTCGTTGTTTCATGAGCAAAAAAAAGCCACTTTTATTAAAGTGGCTTAAGTATGTTTAGTGTGAGGTTTTTAGAAACCTAATTCTGCTTTAACATCTGCCATAAGGTCTTTCCCTTTGGCCATGATTACACTCCCTCCAGCAGAAGCATCAAGCACATAATCAAAACCTTGTGCCGCTGCAACTTTTTCAATAGCAGCGCGTGCTTTGTCGTATAACGGACGCATCATTTCAACTTGCTTTTTCTGCAAGTCTTGTGCAGCAGTTTCACGGTATTGGTTGATGTTTTGCTGCATTGTTTCTAATTCTTTCTGACGTGCTTGGTTAGTAACGTCAGTTTGGTTAGCAGCATCTGCAGAGTATGACTGAGCTTTGGTTTGAAACTCTTTATAGGTGTTTTCAATCTCAGACGTATAAGTCTTTTCTAACTGCTCTAATTGTTTTTGTGCAGCAATTACCTCTGGCATCTCACCAATTAGCTTTTGGGTGTCAATATGTGCAACTTTTGATTGCGCATAAGTAAAGGTCATGGGAAGTGCCATTAGTAAGGCAACAAAAAGTGATTTTAGGTTTTTCATTCGTATTTATTTAAAGAATAAGTTTAATTATTTTTTCGTTTTTCTAGTGCAGCTTTACGTTCTTCCAATTCCTTTTTGCGGGCATTAAGTCGCTTTTGAGTATTGATGCGTTGTAAAACTAGGCTGCTAATATCGTAATTTTTTGAAGAATACAGCATAACTAAGTCAGATGAACGGTCAAATACAAAATCGTATTTACGTTCTTGCGCAATTTGGCGTACAATAGAGAGCACCTGATCCTGAATTGGCTTCAATAATTTGTTTTTTTGGTTGATGTATTGACCATTTGGGCCAAAAAATTTACGTTGTAAATCCACAACTTCCTTTCTGAAAATGTCAAGTTCTGTTTGTCGGTCTTCAATAAGTTCTGGTGTCAGTAATACTTTCTCGGCCTGAAGTTGTTCTTCACGTCCTTTCAATTCCATTTTTTTGACCTCAATTTCCTTTTTCCATTCTTCAACATTCTGTTCTAAAAGTTGACTTGCAGTAGCATATTCATCAACATTTTCTAAAATCTCATCCATGTCAATGTAAGCTAAGCGGACTCCTCTTTGTGCTGAAACAAATTGAGAAAGTACACAAATTAAAATCATAAGTAAGGGGCGGTAGTTCTTCATAATGAATGCTTTAGACAAATATACTAAAATTGTTGCCCGATGATGAAATGTGTTTCCCAACCGTTAGGCGTTTGTTGCGCTTGGTTTATACTGTCAAATCCGTAACCAAAGTCAATCCCTAATAAACCAAACGCGGGCATGAAAATACGTATACCTGCTCCAGCTGATCGGTTTGCATTAAAGGGATTAAAGTCATTAAATCCTTCATAGCCACGTCCAGATTCTAAAAAGCTAAGCGCATAGATTGATGCTGTTGGTTTTAGGGTAATAGGATAACGTAATTCTAAAGTGAACTTGTTATACAATGTTGAACCGTCTTGGCTTGATAATGATTGATTTGGATATCCGCGTAGCGCAACTACTTCGCGCCCATCAAGTGCAAAGTTATTTGCCATACCATCCCCACCAATGTAGAAACGTTCAAAAGGGATATCACCTCTTTTCGGATTATAAGCCCCTAAGAAACCGAAGTCAGTTTGTGTTTTCAGGACTAATTTATCAATGATTCTAGTGTACCAAGTTCCAGAAAACTTAACCTTGTAGTATTCTAAAAAGCGGAATTTTTCTTGATCAATTTTGCCTTGGTCGGGTACCGTTTCTCCATCTGCATTTAATGTCTGAAAATCAGGATCATTTTCAAGATTCGAGAAGTCTACTTCTTTGAATAAAGAGTAGGGAGGTGTAAATTTTGCACTGATTAAGAAATTAGATCCTCCCAAAGGGAAGATAGGGTTGGTGTAGGTGTTATTTCGGGAAAGTGCAACGGTGTATGCTATGTTATTAGAGACACCGTCTCCAAAAGTAAAGAGACCCGTGAAGTAATTTTTAAGGTTATAGTACTGAAAACTCAAGGACTGCGAAAGTGTAAAATAATCGTCTGGCACGCGTAAACGACGTGCTAGACCAATTGAAATACTACTAATTTCAAAAGATTGAGATTTGTCAGCCCTTCCAGTAAAGAAATCGTAACGGAACTGGTTGGTTTTTGATAGTGAAGTAGAGAATTGAACGGGTTGTCTACCGCCTAACCAAGGCTCTGCAAACGTAAAGCTATAGGTGTTAAAAAACTGACTGGCTTGCAAACGTAAGCTTAATTTTTGACCGTCTCCAGAGGGCACAGGACGATAAGAGGCCTTGTCAAAAATATTACGCATGGAGAAGTTATTGAAAGAGAGCCCCAGTGTTCCTATGAAGCCTCCACCACCATAACCTCCTTGCAGTTCAATTTGGGAAGCACCAGCTTCCTGTAGACCAAATTCAATATCTACAGTTCCAGCATTGGGATCTACATTTTTAAAGTCAGGTGAAATTTGTTCTGCATCAAAAAATCCTAATTGCCCAAGCTCACGTACTGTTCGAACAACTTTATCTTTGCTGTAAAGTTCACCTGGTTTTGTGCGAAGCTCACGGAAAATTACATGATCATTGGTCTTGTCATTTCCAACTACGGTAATTTTATTGAAGGAAGCCAATTTCCCTTCGGTAATTCTAATCTCAAAATTGATGGTGTCATTTATAGCGCTAACCTCTACTGCGTTGATGTTAGAAAACAAGTAACCACTGTTTTGGTATAGATTGGTAATGTCTTCACCATCAGGTTTAGTGTCATCGGCTATTCGTTTTTTAAGTAAAACACCGTTATAAGGTTCCCCTTTTTTTATCCCGAGTACTGTAGATAATTGATAGTCTGTATATGCGGCATTTCCTAAAAAGTCTATGTTACCAAAAAAGTATCGATTCCCTTCTTCCACATCAAACTCAAGGGTTAATGTATTGTCCTCGTGAATTATAACTGTATCTCTTAAAATTCGAGCATCTCTGTAGCCTTTTTCTTTAAAATAATCAATTAAGCCTTCTTTGTCTTCTTCAAAATCATCGGGGATGTATTTCGATGATTTCCAAAATCGATAAAAGGCCCTTTTTTTGGTATTTTTAAGTTTACTGGCTAATTTTTTGTCTTTAAAAACCTCATTTCCGTTAAATACGATGTCTTTAATCTTTACGCGTTCCCCGCGGTCAACACGAACAACCATGTTGTAAAGGTTGACATTGGTAGAGTCTGGAACGGTGTTTAAGGTAACTTTTGTATTGAGAAATCCTTCTTTTTTAAACTTATTGGTGATGTAGTTTTTAGTGTTCGTTAAAAAGCTTTCAGAAAGCTTTTTCCCCTTCTCTAATTCTGTTTCGGTAATAATCGTTTGAGTTTTCCCTTTTTTAAGACCAAAAACTTTCACGTCGTTTAGGGTAGGTAACTCTTCGATTTCAATTTGTAGTGTTAGGCTATTTTCTTTGATGTTAATAGCGTAGAAATTGATGTCAGAAAATAAATCGAGGTTCCACAATTTATTAATCACAGAGCTGATTTGATCTCCGGGGAGACGAACCTTTTGTCCGCGTCTTAGGCCACTATAAGATATAACCGTTTTTTCATTAAAGCTTTTCAGTCCAACAACTTGAATAGAGTCTAGGGTGTACTCTTTTCCAGAAACAAATGTAGATTCTTGCGCATAAGAACGTTGTCCACCTAGAAGTACTAACACAAAAAGGCAAGAGAAAATAAAAGTACGGAGAAGGTTATGAGTGAGTGAGTTGTTCGCTTGTTTTTCCAAATCTACGTTCTCGTTTTTGGTAGCTAATAATTGCGTCTTCAAAATGTCTTTCATTAAAATCGGGCCAAAAGACCTCAGAAAAATACAATTCGGCGTAGGCAATTTGCCACAGTAAAAAGTTACTTATTCGTTGTTCCCCGCTGGTGCGGATTAATAAATCCACGGCAGGTAAATTTTGCGTGTAAAGATGCTCATTAATAATGGTTTCGTCAACATTTTCGAGCGAAATTATATTATTTTTAACTTTGGCCGCAATTTGTTGAACTGCTTGCGTTAACTCTTGCCTAGCACCATAGTTCAATGCCAAGGTGAGTATCATTCCAGTATTATGACTTGTCTTGTGAATTGTTTCTTGCAATTCTTTCTCAACTTCTGCAGGAAGCTTACTGATATCGCCAATACTTCGAAGTTGTATATTGTTCTTGATCATTTTATTCAATTCCCTGCGTAGGGCTTTGATCAACAGGTCCATTAATGTGCTTACTTCAAGTTTAGGTCGATTCCAGTTTTCGGTTGAAAAAGCATAAAGCGTAAGGTGTTCAATTTGCATTTTAGCAGCCGCTTCTACTACTTTGTGCACAGCTTCTGTACCATTGCGATGGCCGAAAAGACGATTTTTGCCCTGTGATTGCGCCCATCGCCCGTTTCCATCCATTATAATGGCTATGTGTTTCGGTAAATTACTTTGGTCAATCATTTCTTTTCTTTACAGTAACACGGAATTTGGCCAAAGGTATAACTAAATGAGATGCCAGTAAAGACATACCAGTCTTTATTGTATTTAGAGCCGTGTTTTGCTAACGGATCATTTTGAAATTGACCTGTAATGGGGTTACTACCATCAAGATTATCAGTTAAAGCGTACCGAATGCCCGTTTCCAGACTAAGCACAAATAAAGGCGATATGCTTGCTTTTATACCTACTACTGCTGGAATAGAGATTTCCATGGCACCGTCGTATTTTTGAATCACATCATCTCCAGGGGTTAGTGGTACGTGAAGAAGATCATAACTAAAGTAATTAATGCCAGAGAAAAAATAAGGGCTAAATTCTTTGTCGTCGTTATGAAGATTGAAATCAAAGAAATTCACCTCGAAGCCTAAAGAAAACTCATTGATTGTATTTTCCACGTTCAAAAAACGACGAAATCGGCTAAGGTCTGAGGAATAGACATCGTTGTTTTTTAATGTTGAGCGCATAAAACTACCGCGAATTGCATAGCGGGTAGTAATATTCCATTTATAGATTAACCCAAATACAGGCGAGTTGGCATAAATAAAATTTGTTGGACCAATATCAGCAATAGTATTGCTTCCCCCAGCAAAAAATCCAAGTTCATGGATTTGTGCATTAGCAGGGAACATTACCCATAAAAAAACAATAAATAAGCCAATCCTTTTCATTTCAGTTTAGGGTGCAAAAATGGGCAAGCTTTTGCTTGAACATTACTATTATTCTAAACTGATTTTAAGTGAAAATATTGTTTAGTTTCTTTTGTCGAGACCCCAATATAACTTCTCACGTAATGTGCTGTAGAAAGCGGTATCATTGAATTCGACAGTAGAGACAGTAAAAGGTGCTTTACAGATTTTTATTGGACTGTTGTGCGGAAGAGTCACCAAGCGTGAATCCAATGAAAGCAAGTGTTGATCTTCTCGTCCGGCAACTTTTAGGGTAATTTCAGTACTGTCTGGTAGAACCAAAGGACGAATATTGAGGTTATGCGGGGCAATTGGCGTCATTACTAGGCTTGGTGTTTCTGGCAAAACAATGGGTCCGCCACTACTTAAACTGTACCCAGTAGAGCCTGTTGGTGTGGTTACAATTAATCCGTCGGCCCAGTAAGTTGTTAGCGCTTTACCGTCTATACTAGCGTTAACACTAATGAGCGAAGCGGTATCTTTTCGGCTAACACTAATTTCATTTAAAGCATAAGGAAAATCCCCGAGTAGTTCTTGTTCTTTGCCTAAATCTACAGACAAAAGCGTTCTTTTAACCAAACGATATTTCTTTTCCCAAAGCAGCTGAAGCCCTTTGTTTAATGACTCTTTTTGTAAACTAGTTAAAAATCCAAGTCGTCCAGTATTGATACCCAAAATAGGGACATTGCTATCTTTTACAACCGTAACAGCTTGCAACATTGAACCATCACCACCAATGCAAATTAAATAGTTGGTAGAAGAATCTAGCGTTGAAAATTCTTTGAGTTGTTCTTTTACAGCAAACTCTTGTAAACCTTTGAACAAATTACGATCCACCAAGATGTTCATTTTCAAGCCCATTAAATGCTCAATAACACCTTCTGCGTATCCCAATGAAACGGGGTTAATAAATGGACAAAGGACAGCAATTTGCATGCGTACTGTTTTGTACAAACTTACGAAATTAAACTGGCGCAGAAACAAAAAGCTTTTCGTGGTAAATGATCGTTGGGGGGAGCGAAGTTTGTATTTTTGGTAAAAAATTTACCATGACCAAGCTAAGTGTAAATATAAATAAAGTAGCCACTTTGCGTAATTCACGTGGGGGCAATGTGCCTGATTTACTTCAGGTGGCAAAAGACTTACAAGCTTTTGGCGCACAAGGGATAACGGTACATCCTCGCCCAGACCAGCGGCACATAAAATATGCCGATGCTCGCGAGCTTCCATCAGTAGTTACAACAGAATACAACATAGAAGGTAACCCAATACCAGAATTTGTAACGCTCGTGTTATCCATTCGACCAACACAAGTTACCTTAGTTCCCGATGCTGAGGATGCCATTACTTCAAATGCTGGATGGGATACGATTACCCACGTTAATTTTTTAAGTGAAGTAATAAATAAATTTAAAGCTGCCGGTATACGCACTTCAATATTTGTTGATCCAGACCTAAAAATGATTGAAGGTGCTGTTGCAACAGGAACTGACCGTATAGAATTATACACCGAAGCTTATGCCCAACAATTTTCCTCTAATAAAGACAAGGCAATAGCTCCTTACCGTGAGGCAGCCCAGCTAGCCAACACTCTTGGTTTAGGCGTTAATGCAGGACATGACTTGAGCCTAGAGAACATTGCTTTTTTCGCACAAGAGATACCAGATTTATTGGAAGTTTCCATTGGTCATGCGCTTATGAGTGAGTCTCTTTATCTAGGGTTTGAAACCGTTGTTAAACGCTATTTAAAGCTTTTGTCTAGATGAAATTAGTACACGCTTTAGTAGTGGGTGAAGGCAATAAAGATTTGATTGTTCTTCACGGGTTTTTGGGTATGGGAGACAATTGGAAAACCCACGCTAAAAACTGGGCAAGTCAAGGCTGGCGTGTGCATCTTATCGATCAACGAAATCACGGGAGGAGTTTTTGGTCCACCGCTTTTGGCTATCAAGAAATGGCAGAAGATTTACTGAATTACTTAACCGTAAACCATCTTAAACAAGCAACACTTATGGGGCATTCTATGGGTGGAAAAGTTGCTATGCTTTTTGCTTGTTTATATCCTGAAAAAGTAAATCAGTTAATTGTTGCAGACATTGCCCCCAAGTCCTATCCGCCCCACCATCAGTCTATTCTAAATGGTTTAGCATCGCTAGATTTTGAAATCATAAAAAGTCGAAAAGAAGCAGATGAACAATTGGCATTACATGTAAAAGAAATTCCTACGCGTCAATTCTTATTGAAGAATATTTATCGTGTAACACCAGACCAATTGGGCTTACGTTTAAACATTGATGTTTTAAAAAATGCAAGTGATCACATTGGGGCATCATTGGAGAAACAACACAGCTTCAAAGGAAAAACACTCTTTTTAAAAGGAGCACTTTCAGGCTACATTGAAACGCATGACGAGTTGTTGCTTAAACACCATTTTCCATTGGCTCAATTAGTCACAATACCACAAGCGGGACATTGGTTACATGCAGAGAATCCTAAAGCTTTTGCAGCAGCTATAAACAACTGGTGGTAAATCTTTTTCACACAAAAACTGCAAATTGTGAAATCGCATTAGAAACGGTAAAGAAACCATTTAACAATCTTATTTTTGCCAAATGAAAACAGCGAATTTACGCTGGGTAGAACCCAAAGACATGAAAGCTGTTCTTGGATTGATTCAAGAATTAGCAGATTTTGAGAAAGAATCTGATGCGGTAGTCATTACTGAAGATGATCTTCAAAATCATGCCTTTGGTCAACGTCCAAAATTTAAATGCCTTGTTGCTGAGAAAGAAGGTCAAGTAATTGGTATGGCTTTATTTTATCCGCGCTATTCTACATGGAAAGGTCCAACGTTTCATTTAGAAGATCTAATTGTGACCCAAAGAGAACGAGGAATAGGGGTTGGAAAGGCCTTGTATACAGCATTTATTGAGTATGCCGTTTCAGAGGGAGTCCGGCGTGTTGAGTGGGCAGTATTGGATTGGAATACCAACGCAATTAAATTTTATGAAAATAGTGGTGCTCATGTACTTGATGATTGGCGCACCGTACAAATGGATAAAGCGACCATGCGTCGTTATATAGCAAAGCAAAAATGAGGATATTTAAGTTTGGAGGTGCTTCTGTTAAAGATGCACCAAGTGTAAAAAATGTAGCTTCTGTCTTACAACAAGTGGGCTATGAAGATGTATTGATAATTGTTTCTGCCATGGGTAAAACAACCAATGCATTAGAAGAAATTGTCGCTACTTATCAAAATAACCCTGCTCAACTTAAAACAGCAATTCAAGCATTAGAAGCGTTTCATTTGAATATTGTTTCAGCGCTAATGGGGGAAAATAGCACCGAATTGGAGGATAAAGTGCGAAAACTCATTGGAGAAATGCTTTCTTTTTTTGAACACAACAAATCGCCAAATTACAGCTTTGTTTACGATCAAACAGTTTCATTTGGGGAGTTGATTTCTACCACCATTATTTGTGATTATTTACGTTCTGTAGGACTACCAGCTCATTGGTTAGATGCCCGCTCTTGCGTGAAGACAGATAGTTATTATCGCGATGCGAATCTCGATTGGGATTTGACTCAAAGCAAAATAAAAGAACAAGTAAACGGAGCAAAGCTTATTATTTCACAAGGGTTTATTGGGAGTGACAGCAACAACTTTACGACCACTCTTGGGCGCGAAGGGTCAGACTATACTGCGGCTATATTTGGCTACGCGCTTGGGGCAGAGTCGGTAACCATATGGAAAGATGTTCCTGGGGTACTAAATGGTGATCCTCGTCATTTTGAAGATACTGTGCTCTTGAATCAGATCTCCTACCGCGAAGCAATTGAATTGGCTTTTTATGGTGCCTCTGTTATTCATCCTAAAACCCTTCAGCCTTTACAACGAAAAGAAATCCCACTTTATGTTCGTTCTTTTGTTTCCCCAGAGGGTAAAGGGACTGCAGTTTCTAAAGGGCAAACCCTTGAACCCCATGTGCCTTGTTTTATTGTAAAACAAAACCAAGTCCTTTTAAAGCTTTCTTCATTAGATTTTTCATTTATAGTTGAAAATAACATTTCAGAAATTTTCGCTTTGCTTTCTCGCTACCAAATGCGGGTGGAACTCATTCAAAATTCAGCGATAAGTTTTTCTGTAGTAGTCAATAATAAGTACAATCGTTTAGAAGAATTGCTGACAGAGCTACGATCAAAATTTAAGGTGACCGTAACAGAAGGTGTCAATCTTTACACAGTGCGTCATTTTGACGAGAAAGCGAAAGAAAAAGTTCGTTCTTATGGTGAGAAAATCTTATTGGAGCAACGAACAAAGGAGACCTTACAGGTAGTTGTCTCCAACTAAGCTTTTCCGAAATTTAGTACAATTTGTCGCACGATAATTTCAGCAAGTTTACGGTGGCTTTCTATAGACCACCCTGCCACATGTGGAGACAAAAGTACGTTTGAAGCTTTGAGGAGGTAGTCAAGATCCTCATTTTTTTGGTTTTCAAAAAGGTCTTCGAATGAGCTTTTTTCATATTCCAATACATCTAAAGCAGCTCCTCTAACTTTTCCTTCTTTTAGTGCTGCTACAAGGTCATTTGTTTTAATTGCACTCCCTCTGGCCGTATTGATTAACCAAAATGGGTGCAGCATTTTACGCAAAAAAGCAGCGTTTATCATGCCTATTGTTTCTTTGGTTTGCGGGGTGTGGAGGCTCAAAACCTCTGCATTTTTTTGCAGTTCATCAAGGCCAACTTGACGGGCGAAGGCATCAGGAGTTTTGGTTTCGATATCGTAATATATAACCTCGGCTACATCAAAACCTTGGAGTTTTTTGGCAAAACTTTTTCCCATATTTCCGTAGCCAATAATCCCCACGGTTTTTCCTTCTAGCTCTTCTCCGCGATGCGTTTCCCGAAGCCACTCTCCATTCCGTATGGACTGATTTGCACTACTTAATTTATTCATTAAGTTTAAGAGCATGCCCAAAGCGTGTTCTCCTACTGCATTTGCATTGCCTAAAGGAGCTGAAAAAAGCGTTATCCCACACTGTTTCGCCACATCTTGATCAATATTTTCAACACCAGCACCCACTCTAGCGATAAATTTTAAATTATTCCCTTTTGCTAAAAAACTAGCGTTAAGGGGGAATCTACTTCTAATAACAATTCCATCAAACTGAGGTAGTATTCGTTCCACTTCTTCTTTAGGCGTGGTGTAGGCTATGGTGTTTTGAAATCCAGCGGCTTCTAATTGCTGTAGCAATAATGGGTGGTTTTCATCGAGATGAAGAATTTTCATAACCGGTAAACTTAAAAACCTAGCACTACTTGTGCGATATAGAAAAAGAGAAAAATGCCAAAAATATCATTGGCTGTTGTAATAAAAGGACCAGTGGCGATAGCAGGGTCAATACCGCGTTTATCGAGCACAATAGGAACAAAAGTACCAATGAGTGCTGCCATAACAATAACCCCCATCATAGAGCCTGCTACGGTAAGACTTAGACTTAGTTCTTGTCCCATGACTTGTCCAAAGGCGATGAGCACAACCGCCAAGAAAAATCCATTGATGAGGCTTAGCCCAATTTCCTTAAATAAGCGACTGATCATAGATCCTTTCACGATATCGTTGGCCAAACCTTGCACAATAATTGCGGAAGATTGTACACCAACATTCCCTGCCATGGCGGCGATGAGTGGGGTGTAGAAAAACAAAGAACGCAGTTGTGGCTGATTCATTACCGTTTCAAAATCTTTTAGAATAAACACGCTACCGAGTCCGCCTAGTAAACCCAAGAATAGCCAAGGGAGTCGAGCACGCGTTAACTCTAATATCGTGTCATCAGCTTCAACATCGTTCGATATTCCTGCGGCTAATTGATAATCTTTGTCGGCTTCTTCTTTAATTACATCAACAATATCGTCAATAGTAATGCGCCCTAATAATTCTTTGTTATCGTTAACCACCGGAATGGCTTCAAGATCGTACTTCGACATGATTTTAGCCACTTCCTCTACATCTTCATTTACATGAACAAAATCTACTTTAGGAATATAAATATCTTTAACAATAGCACGTGAATTTGCTGTAATCAAATCTTTAAGGGATAAACGTCCAAGCAATTCATTTTTGGAGTTAACCACATAGATAGAATGAACACGGGTCACCTCTTGTGCCTGTTTGCGCATGGCGTTCACGCATTTAAGCACGCTTAAATCTTCATGAACTTTTACCAACTCTTTGGCCATCAAACTCCCTGCAGTGTCTTCTTCATAACGCAGTAGCTCACGAATGTCTTTTAAATGCTCGGTATCTTCGATTTCCGAAAGCACTTTTTCTTGTCGTTCTTCTGGGAGTTCTGCAATGATATCAGCGGCATCATCAGTATCAAGTTCTTCTACTTCTTCTGCAATTTCTTTTGCCGATAACTGGTCTAGGATTTTTTCACGAAAGTCTTCATCAACCTCTGCCAAGGCATCTGCAGTTTTTTCGCTGTCAAGAAGTTTTACGAGATATATTGCTTCATCAATTGATAATTCTTCAATCAGCTCAGCAATATCGGCATAGTGAAGTTCGTGTAGCTGTTTTTTAAGTTTCTTGTCCTTATTCTCAACAACAAGATTCTTTATTGCTCCTATGTATTCCCCGTCAAGTTGAAAGTTGGCCATGGTCTATTTTTTTAGTTAGTGCAATAAAGTCTGCTCCTGAAAGTTTTTCAGGACGTTGGTCAAAGATACTATCTTCTGTAATATTTTTAGGAAGCCCTAGCGTTTTTAGGCTATTGCGTAGCGTTTTTCTTCTTTGCTGAAAGCTCAACTTTACTACTTTAAACAGCAGTTGCTCGTTACAATCAATCTGATAGTTGTCTTTTCGTTTTAATGTAATCACACCAGAATCTACCTTAGGGGGCGGATTAAAAACACCGGGTTTTACAGTAAATGCATAGTTGGTATGATAAT
The DNA here is from genome assembly GCA_011526285.1 of Candidatus Arcticimaribacter sp. Lineage (GTDB taxonomy): Bacteria > Bacteroidota > Bacteroidia > Flavobacteriales > Flavobacteriaceae > Arcticimaribacter. The sequence goes on along the minus strand of WTJU01000021.1, from coordinate 13,957 downwards.
ATAACTGTGTTAAAACAGATAAAATCCCATAACGTTTACTTCCGGGAGGTTCGCAAATACGTTGGGCAACTTCTTTTTGGAACATGCCAGAGAAGAAAGGTATTTGGTCTCGGTTTTCAATGGTTTTAAAAACAATCTGGGTAGAAATATTATAGGGGAAATTCCCGATAATAGCAAAAGGGTCAGCGCCCATTAATTCTTTTAGGTTTACCCTGAGAAAGTCACCTTCATATATGTTTTTAGCCATTGGCGCGTAGTGCGCTTGGAGGTAATTTACTGACTCATTATCCAATTCTATTAGCGCTACTTTTCCTTCTTTCCACGGAAGAAATTGAGTGAGTACTCCCATGCCAGGACCAATTTCAAGCACCCTGCTGTAGTTCGAAAAATCTAGTGTTTTAGCGATTTTTTCTGCAATCGACAAATCGGTCAAGAAATGTTGCCCAAGTTGTTTTTTAGGGCGAACAGCTTTCATGCTACAGTAATGATTTCTTCCAATTGAGTGCGAAAAGCTAAAATGGAAGTGCCAAAACGGTCAATTGCATCTTGACGCAGATTTTTGGCATAGTGTTCTATGTAGGTGTTGTATTCTTTTTCAGAAGCACAGTGGTATTGTGTTGCATAGCTCACCCCGCCATGATCTTGATCACTTATTACCTTGAACAAACGCGCTTGGGTGAATTGTCCGGTAGACATCATTTTAGGAAGATGATGTGACTTCATCCAATCCAACCACGCTTGCTCTACTGTGGGTTCAACATGTACGGTAACATTGTAGATATACATCTCAATCAATTTTATCAAAACCGGTGTAAGGCACTAATACTTTAGGAATTATGATTCCTTCTTCTGTTTGCCCATTTTCCAATAAAGTGGCTAAAACACGAGGAAGTGCTAATGAACTTCCGTTGAGGGTGTGTACATTTTGCTTTTGCCCCTCTTTGGTGCGGTAGCGCAATTGTAAACGTTCAGCCTGATAGGATTCAAAGGTAGATACTGAGCTAATTTCTAGCCATTTTTCTTGGGCAGCAGAAAAGAGTTCAAAATCATATGTCAAGGCTGATGTAAAGCCCAAATCTCCACCACACAAACGCAATACACGATAAGGGAGTTCAAGTTCAGCTAGAATCTGTTTTACATGTTGCATCATTTCTTCCAAAGCTTCGTTAGAACGTTCTTGTGTTTCTAATCGAACAATTTCTACTTTATCAAACTGATGCAAACGGTTTAGGCCACGAACATGAGCGCCATAGCTTCCTGCTTCTCTGCGAAAACAGGGAGTATAGCCTGTTACTGCTATAGGAAGATCTTTTTCATCCAGCAATAAATCACGATACATGTTGGTTAGCGGTACTTCTGCTGTAGGAATCAAATAAAGATTGTCCCCTGTAACATGATACATTTGCCCTTCTTTGTCGGGGAGTTGTCCCGTGCCAATACCAGAAGCTTCATTCACCAAGTGAGGTACTTGTGTTTCTTGATAGCCTGCTGCGGTGTTTTTATCTAAAAAATAATTGATCAAAGCACGTTGCAAACGCGCGCCTTTCCCCTTGTAAACGGGGAAGCCAGCCCCCGTAATTTTACTACCTAGGTCAAAATCTATCAGGTCATACTTTTTAGCCAATTCCCAATGCGGTAGTGCGCCCTCATGTAGATTGGGTAACTTTCCGCCACGCTCCAATTCTTCATTGTCCTCTTCAGAAGTTCCAGCGGGTACACTTGCTTGTGGGACATTGGGTATTTGATAGCGAATCTCTAGCATCTCTTGTGCTGTTGCCTGTAAACTTTCTTGTAAAGTTTTTGAGCTTGTTTTTAATTCTCCAGAACGCGCTTTAAGTTCTTGCGCTTCCTCTGCTTTACCTGACTTAAATAACTGACCAATTTTTTTTGCCAACTGATTTGCTTCTGCCAATTGTTGGTCAAGTTCGGTTTGGGTTTTTCGGCGTTTTTCGTCTAAAGATAACAGCGTGTCTAAAAGACCAGTTTGCTTAAAGTTTCGCTTTTGCAAACCTTCAATAATTTCCGTTTTATTTTCTCTTAGGTGTTTAAGTGGTATCATGCTTTGATTTCTCTGCTGCAAAGATAAAATTTTGCGCTTCACTTTTCGACCTATTTCTAGGGAATCAAAGTCATGCAGGTAGCCTTATCTTTTTCTAACTGTTGTTTTAATGCCTCAAGCGATTGGAATTTTTGTTCCTTTCTGATTAATTCCAACACTTCAATACTCAAAATTTGGTTATACAGGTTACCCTCAAAATCAAAAAAATGAACTTCAAAGCTTCGTTCTTCCCCTTTTAGGGTAGGGCGAAAACCGATGTTCATCATACCATATATTGTTGTTTTATTAATGGTGGCTTGAACCAAATAAACTCCGTCGCAGGGATGAAGTTTATACGTCTCCTCTAATTGTAAATTGGCAGTAGGGAAGTCAATAGTACGTCCAATTTCTTTCCCCTTAACCACTTTTCCAGTCAGTATAAACGGGCGGTTGAGGTAAGTTGTGGCAGTTTTCATATCACCCTCTTCTAGAGCATGACGAATTTTGGTTGAACTTACATTAACAGATGAAATTTCCTGTGCCTCTATTTGCTCTACAGTGAAACCATAGGTGTTTCCGGCGTTTACTAAATCTTCTACAGTTGCTTCTCTGTTGCGGCCAAAGCGATGGTCATACCCAATAATTAGGTGTTCAATATTAAAGGAATTTACAAGGACATCGCGAATAAATTCATCAGCTGTTTGACGAGAAAAAGCTTTAGAGAACGGGTGAACCACAAGAACATCAACACCTAACTCAGCCAACAAAATTTCTTTTTCAGCCATGGTGTCTATCAAACGAATATCGGTGTCTTTTTGGAGTACCATTCGCGGGTGAGGAAAGAAAGTCAAAACAACGGCTAAGTGATTTTTTTCTTTTGCACTTTTTACCAAGCGTTGAATTATTTCACGATGACCAATATGAACACCATCAAAAGTACCAATGGTAAGGGAACAGGGTTGAGCGGCGGTATATTTTTCAATTGTAGAAATGACCTTCACAAAAAAAGACTATCTTTAAAATTCAAAGTAAAATTAGGGGTTTTCACCCAAATCTGGTGTAGTTTTCCCGAAACATTGATTTAAAATCTGACCCTTGAAAAAAAGTATTTTCCTACTCTTTTTTGGCATGACTTTCTTCGCACAAGCCCAAGATTATTGGTCTACACTAAATGAAGACGCTCACAAGACGGTAGAAAACTCATCTCTACATGCTTTTCGCCTAAATCCTGAGTTGTTTGAAATAAAAAAACGTCAACTGCAGGCTTCAGCTAAAGGAGAACAAATCAGCATGTATTTTCCAAACGAGCGAAATGAAATGGAAGCATTTCTACTTTCGCCCGTTCAACTTTTTTCAACAGAAAAAGCAAAAGCGTATCCTACAATTAGAGCTTTTCGGGGTGAAAGTTCGCAACGCAAGGGTGTGTTTGTAAGGATAACACTTAGCCCATTGGGGATCTATGGTACCATGCGTACACCCAAGGGTTTTGTCTACTTGCAGCCCAAAGAGAAAAATAGTCAAAACTATATCTCCTACCAGCGATCTGAAGAACTCGATCCAGCGATAAAACTACCTTTTTGTAAGACGCCTCAACCTCCAGCGTTTAAACAAAAAGATTTAGATGTTACTAGCCAGAAATTTGCTACTACAGGAACCCTAAGGTCCTATCGTTTTGCCGTTGCAGGCTCGGCAGAATATACCAGCTATTGGGGAGATAATAATGATGCCAATGGAACAAACCAAGAAGATGCACTAGCAGCAGTAGCCAATACCGTAAATCGAATGAATGAGATTTTATTGGCTGACTTGGGAATACAATTGGAATTGGTTACCGATGCTTCGTTGTTGTATACCGACACCACAACCGATCCTTTTGACGGGAATTTTACTCAGGAAATTCAAAATATATTAACAGCTGAGGTTGGCGAAGCAAACTATGATATTGGGCATCTTTTTCATCGTGGTGTAGCAAATGGAGATGCAGGTAGCGTGGGTAATGTGTGCCGTGACGGAGAAAAAGGAAGCGCTTTTTCTTCCCACCCATTTACTGCAACAAATGGAAGCGGGGGTGCTTTTTTAACCGATTATTTTGATATCGATTATGTGATTCACGAAGTTGGACATCAATTAGGGGCTTTGCATACTTTTTCTCACAGTACCGAACCCTTTAATGTTAATAGTGAACCTGGGAGTGGTTCAACCATAATGTCCTATGCTGGAATTGTGGGAGGGCAAAATATGCAACGTCATAGCGATCCTTATTTTCACTATCATAGCATACAAAACATACAAAACTATTTAGCAAACCAGGCATGCCAAGTAGCAACACTCAGTAGCAACCAAATCCCCACAGTTACAGCTGGTGAAGATCGCGCGATTCCCAAAGGAACTGCGTATTACCTTACAGCAGTTGCAAATGATGCTGATGGCGATGCACTGACCTATTGTTGGGAACAATTAGATTCTGGCCGAGTTTTAGCCTCAGATTTTGGTCCTAACCAATTAACAGGAAGCATGAATCGATCTTTACTCCCGGTATCTCTTCCCACACGAAACATTCCCAATTCAATTTCTGTTTTGAATGATCAACTCACAGAAATCAATCCATACCTCGGTTCCCCATGGGAAACGGTTAGTAATGTTGGGAGAACACTACGTTGGGGAATTACAGTGCGCGATCGCGATCAAAATAATCCGAACGGAGTAGGTTTTACAGCCCAAGATGAGATCCTACTTCAAGTGGTAGAAAATGCAGGTCCTTTTGTTTTAACCTCTCAGTCTCAGGCATCAACCCAATGGTTGGCGGGAGGTAATGAAATGATTCGTTGGGATGTTGCCAATACTAATTTTGCACCCATTAGCACAAGTCATGTAAATATTTTACTTTCTACAGACGCTGGTCAAACATTCACAACTACTCTAGCAGCGAATGTTCCAAATAATGGCAAAGCATCTATCGTAGTTCCGGGAAATATCAATACCAGTCAAGCTCGCCTTAAAATTGAACCTGTAGATAATCTCTACTACGCTGTAAATAGCGCCAACTTCTCAGTCGCAACGCGACCATTTGCCATGCCATTTACAGAAGTTGAAAAAGAAATCTGTGGACAAAGTTCAGCCACATTTTCCTTCCAGCTTCTCCAATATGATGGGTTTTCTTCGCCCGTTCAATTCACTGTAAATGGACTGCCTAGTGGAGTTACAGCAACAATCAATCCATTGAGTTTGGATACAAACAATGCTACTGGAACAATTGATATTTTAACCAACGGAGAAACATCAGGAACCTACACACTTACTTTGGTAGGGAGTTCGGGGAGTACAGTAGAAGCGCAACAGTTTTTTGTGCGATTATACCCTACAGCGATTTCTGCACCTACACTAAATACTCCTACAGATGAAGCAGAAGCACAGCCCACGAGTCTTCGTTTAAATTGGGCTGCTATGAGCGAGGCAGAAGAATACCGAGTTCAATTAAGTAATTCGGAAGATTTTTCAAGTCTCATAGAAGATGTTGTGACCGCGGTTTCTTTTATCGATATTGATCAATTGAGTGGAGAGACCACCTATTATTGGCGCGTAAAGTCTATAAATGTATGTGGAGAGAGTGCATATAGCGCAATCTTTCAGTTTAGTACAGACCTATTGACCTGCTCAACTTACGCAGCCAATAATGTTCCTAGAAACATACAAGACGCCACCCAAACAGCTTCTAGAAACACCATTGCAACAATATTGGTGGCAGATGATTTGTTCATTACTGATATTAATGTTCGGGTTAATATCACACATACCTATGTGGATGATCTCACGCTGACATTAGTCGCTCCTGGGGGAGAGGAAGTTATACTTATTAGAAACCAAGGAGGCAATGACAATGACTTTACAGCTACTGTTTTTGACAGTGAAGCTACTGCCTCGATACAATCAGGGAGTGCCCCATTTAGTGGTACTTTTCGTCCTTTAGAAAATCTATCTGTGCTTTATGGAACAGCAGGTAGAGGAACATGGCAATTAAGGGTTAATGACAACGCGGCACAAGATACTGGAACCATAAACTCGGTTGAATTAGACATCTGTTTTAACGGACAAGTCGCTCAAAACGATGACAATGATTTATATCCAAACGATGAAGATAATTGTCCATTTGTTACCAATGAAGATCAACTAGATACAGATGGCGATGGAGTAGGGGACCTATGTGATATAGATGCCCAACGTAACTTTAGTATTTCAAAGCGTGATGAGACGTGTGCGAGTGAGAATAACGGTAGTATTGAACTAGAAGCCACAGCACTTTTTAATTACACTGTTGAGGTAACTTCAACAAATGGTTATAACCAACAATTCAACATGAATAATGGGCGTTTATCCATAAATGACTTGGGTGCTTCAGACTATCTTCTATGCATTACAAGTGATGATGTTCCTGCTTTTGAGCAGTGTTTTGCAACAACAATTCGCGAACCACTTTCGTTGCAAGTAACAAGTAAAATCAACCTTGAAGCAAAAACCATTACCCTAGATTTATTTGGAAGTGACACCTATGAAATTACGCTAAACGACCAACACTTTAGCCTATCAAAAGCGACACAAAAAACACTTCCACTACAAGATGGATTAACCATTGTTTTGGTTAAAACACCGTTAAGTTGTCAAGGAAGTTATGATGAACGAATTTATTTTAATGATGCATCACTTCTCTATCCCAATCCTGTTAGCGATGCGCTACAACTTTTAATTGGGGGGCAAGAGTCGCAAGTCCAGCTATCAGTTTATGATGTTAAAGGAAACAAAATTTACGCTGGCGAGTACCAAGTAGATCCTTATGATAGAGGAATTTCGCTAGATGTTGGGCATTTCCCACCAGGAAATTATATTGTTCATCTAGAAACAAAACAACAGTTAGAAACCCTTAAATTCATAAAACAATGAAGCGAATAAACGATTTACTTTTTATTGCATCATTGCTTATTATTGGGTGTAAAGATCCTATTCCAGCGCCAGATCCAGCGGTTTTAATTTCTCCAGAAGCTAGTGTTAGCTGCCTCTATGTTCCATTAAGTACTGCGACTGCCAATGTTGTATTTTCATGGCAAGAAGCATTGAATACCGATGACTATCTTTTGAAAGTTAGAAACGAAACCTCAGGGATAGAAACAGCTACTCCAACTGAAAACACCTCCCTAAGATTAACATTAGACCGCGGTCAAATTTATGGATGGAAAGTTGTTAGTCGTTCTGAAGCTAGCGCAGAAGAAAGTGAAAGCGAAACACGTTATTTCTTTTTAGAAGCACAACAGCAATATTCTCACCTGCCGTTTCCAGCAAAATTAATAGCACCAGAACAAGATGCAGTCGTTCAATTGAATAATGGAAGTGTAAACTTTAACTGGGAGGGTGCAGATTTAGACAATGATATTTCTTCCTACACCCTGTTGATAGGCGCTTCTGAAGATACACTAGAAGAAGTTGCTACCGGTTTAACCGGGGTTAATTATTCTACTTCCCTTGCAGGAGGGAATCAATACTATTGGCAAGTAATCACTACAGATAGCGAAGAAAATCAATCTTCTTCTCTCATTTTTTACTTTCAAACAGCCCCTTAACGATTCACTTGCCGTTAAATTGATTCATGGTGATTTGCGCACCTTGTGTAACAAACGATAGGATTAAGTCACCAATTTTATTGTAGCGTTCAGGTAAAAGTTTTTCTTCCTCATTGGTCCATTTCCCCAAAACAAAATCGACAGTATTTGGGTTTTTTTGCTCTGAATGAATGCCAAAACGCAAGCGTGGATATTGTACGGTGTTAAGCTGTGCTTGAATGTCTTTAAGCCCATTGTGGCCTCCATCACTGCCTTTGGTTTTTAGGCGCAAGGTTCCAAAAGGTAGATTTAAATCATCGGTGATGATTAAAATATTTTCAAAGGGGATATTTTCTTTGTTGGCCCAATAACGAACTGCTTTCCCGCTATTGTTCATATAGGTTGATGGTTTATGAAGTAGGAGTAAGCGACCTTTAAATTTAAGTTTGGTCATTGCGCCATAACGGCCTTCCTCAAACGTGAGTTCTTTGTCTTTGGCCATAGCATTTAACGCATCAAAACCAATGTTATGACGCGTGCGATCATACTCGCTTCCAATGTTCCCTAAACCAACGATTAAATATTTTTTCAACGCTTTTGAGTTGCTGTTTTTTTGACTATTCCACCAAGAAAAAAACCATTTCATGTGTAAAAATAAAAAAAGCAGCTGGGGTATGCCACAGCTGCTCTATTATGTGTTAGGCGGGAATGATTATTCAGCCGCTTCTTCTTCTACTGCTTCACCTTCGCCTTGTGAATCATCTTCTTGAGCATTTTTAATCGAAGCACGAGAAGTTTTCACTTGACAAACTACTGTATTATCAGGGTGAAGAAAACTATAGTCTTCTGCCTGTAATTGAGCAGTGTATAGTTTGTTGCCGAGTTCTAAACCTGAGATATCGGCAGTGATAAAGTCAGGAAGATTTTTGGGTAATGCGCGAACTCTAAGTTTGCGTTTGTTTAAGATTAGTGTACCACCGCTGTTCAGTACACCAGGTGCTGCACCTTCAATGACTACAGGAATATTCATTGAAATTTCTTTTGCCTCATTCAATTCATAAAAATCAACGTGCAAAATGCGGTCGCTTACTGGGTGAAATTGAATGTCTTGAAGTACAGCGTTAAATTCTCCGTCTTCAGTTTTAATAACCACTGTGTGGGCATTGGGTGTGTACACCAATTTGCTGAAATCAAGTTCTTTCGCTGCGAAGTGCATGGGTTCTTTTTCACCATACAAAACACAGGGAACCATGTCAGCATTACGTAAGGCTTTTGTTGACTTTTTGCCTACGCTTTCTCTTTTAGATCCGTTAATTGTGATAGATTTCATATATATTAATTAATAAAATTTTCGTGAATAGATTTGTTGGAGTGAACGCTCTTCATGGTAGAACCAAAAAGTTCTGCGCAACTCAAAATCTTGATTTTAGGACTTTCTTTTTTCGAAGGAATACTGTCTGTAATGATTAATTCTTCAAGCATAGAATTTTCAATACGCTCATGGGCATTGCCTGATAGAATTCCGTGCGTACAAACCGCACGTACAGACTTAGCACCGCGTTCCATCATTAATTCAGCCGCTTTTGTGAGTGTTCCAGCAGTATCAACCATATCATCTACTAGAATTACATTTTTGCCTTGAACATCACCAATGAGTTCCATGTGCGAAATTACATTTGCTTTCTGGCGTTGTTTGTAGCAAATCACAACATCGCTTTTCAAAAACTTAGAGTATGCATAGGCACGTTTAGACCCTCCCATGTCTGGTGAGGCAATGGTGAGGTTATCAAGATTTAATTCTTGGATGTAAGGGACAAAAATGGTAGAGGCAAACAAATGATCAACAGGTTTTTCAAAAAACCCTTGGATTTGGTCTGCGTGTAAGTCCATGGTGATGATGCGCGTTGCTCCAGCTGTCTCTAAGATTTTTGCAATCATTTTAGCACCAATGGGAACACGAGGTTTATCTTTTCTGTCTTGCCGAGCCCAGCCAAAGTAGGGCATTACAGCAGTAATATGACGTGCAGACGCTCGCTTAGCGGCATCTAACATCAGTAGCATTTCCATTAGGTTGTCTGAACTAGGATGAGTAGAACCAATGATGAAAACGCGTGACCCACGAACAGATTCTTCAAAAGAGGGTTGAAACTCTCCGTCGCTGTAACGCGAAAAAGAGACATTACCCATAGGTATGCCAAAGTTTTCTGCGATTCGTCGTGCGAGATCTTCGCTTTGTGTACAGCTAAAAATTTTCGCTTCGGTCATTTTTTTCCTAATCGTTTTATTTTCTTTCAATTAAGGAATGCAAATGTAAAGATTTATTTGCCTTCGCGAACTTAATTTTATAGAAATTCTATTGCGAGAAAATTATTTGTTTATTTTTGTCGTCCGTTTATGCCTCGGTGGCGGAACTGGTAGACGCGCTGGATTCAAAATCCAGTTCTTTCGGGAGTGTGGGTTCGATTCCCACCCGAGGTACAAAAAAAGGCCTTGTCTTTGGACAAGGCCTTTTTTATTTCTTACGCGTCAAATAAAATTATTGACGAACACAAGTTATGGTTTCTGTAATTTGAACTTCCTGTGTTTCTCCAGCCTCGTCTACATACATATCAAAATACGTTCCTCTAAACTGTAGTCTAGTTTCACTAATTTCAACTAGATCATAGCGGTCAGAACCACCATCATATTCTAAAACAAGTACTGTTTGATCATTGTCCCACGTCCAGTCTTCTATTTCAACACTAATTGGGTTACCATTTCCAGCAAGTAAGGTTAAAGAGTAAGTACCGAAGTTTGAGAAATTTACAATACCACTTGCAGGGGTAACACAGCCCTCAATTTGAACGGGTTGTCCAGCTTCATCATAATCTGTACAAAAGTTAGCAAAGATTGTTTCAAGGGTTCCTCCATCAGAGGTGTCTAGACCAACAACGCTCCATTCGCCAATCAATTTTGCATGATTACTAATTGCAGTAGCAGATTCTGCTTCTTCAACAGGCTCTTCTTTTGGTGCTGTTACACTTCCAGGTAGGGATGCTTGACACACCTCTAATGCTTCTGGTAATGTTAATTCAACATCAAAAGATGCATTTAATACATCAGCACTTTCAGTAACAACAATATTGGTTAAACGCGCTACGCGAATTGAGCTTGCTCCAAGATCAAACATCAAATCAACACTTTCAACTTCTCCGTCACTGTCTTCATTTAAAACATATTCGCCAAATAAACGTCCTGTTTCTCCGTCTTCTGGAAGGTTAATGGATAAAATATAAGAGTCGTCCATGAATTCAATAAAATCAAAAGAACAAGCTCCTCTGTTTGTTTGGAAGTTTTTCGCTGAGGCGGCTCCTATATTCCATCTACCGTAAATGGTCTGTCTCGCTTGCGCAGGTGTTTGTGAGGCAACACTTCCTGTAGCACCAAGGCTTACCGTAGCACTATAATCGATACCCGCGAGGGCATTGTTTACAAAAGCTAAGGCTGCTTGTAGTGCCTCGATATCTGTTGTTGCTTCATCCACAAGTCCGCGTGCTGTATTTAATGCTGCTTGAGCAGCTGCTAAAGCAGTTTCGGCTTCATCTAAATCGCCCGACAAAGAATTGGTTGTACTGGTTGCCGCTTGAAGACTACTTTGAAGTGTTGTAATGGTTCCTTGCAAGGTCTCAATTGTAGCCTCAAGTTCATTAATTTGATCCTGTAAATCGTTTGTAACATCATCATTTGAACAACTGATGACGATAACTCCCAAAAGAAGAAGGGAGATTTTTTTGAAATAACTCATATTTAAATAATTTATAGTGGTATTGCTTATGCAAATACTAGACCAAAATAGCTATTTAAATAATATTCTAAAAATCAACTGATTAAAAGTTCGGCTTTCGCTTTTCCAAGAATGCAGATAATCCTTCTTTTCCTTCTTTAGAATCTCTTGCAGTAGCAATTACATCTGCGGTGTAGTCAATCAAATTATCATCAACAGGCTGATAGGCGATGTTGAGTAATAGTGCTTTGGTTGTAGCCAATGCATTAGGAGCGTTGTTGGCTATTTTTTTACATACGTCAATAAGTGCTTGATCGAACTGATCTTCATTGAATATACCAGACAGGAAGCTTGCTTCTACTGCTTCTTTTCCTTTCAATACTTCTGCAGTGAGCATATAACGATGGGCATTGCGAAGCCCTATTGCTTTAACAATGTAAGGGCCAATAGTTGCAGGAACCATCCCAATTTTTACTTCACTTAAACATATTTTAGTGTTTTCAGTTCCAAAGGCCATATCACAGCAGCACAATAAACCAACACCACCTCCAAAAGCAGCACCATTCACTCGGGCAATGGTCGGTTTTTCACATTCGTTTAGTCGGTTCATTAACAGTGCCATTTGGAGCGCATCAGCTTTGTTCTCCTCAAAACTATTTTCCCCTAAAGACCGCATGTAATTAATATCGCCTCCTGCCGAAAAGTTTTTACCAGCCCCTGTGAGCACAATAACGTTAACCCCATCATTTTCTTCGGCATCTTCTAAAGCAATTAGAATATTCTCTATTTGCTTTCCATTGAAGGCATTTTGAACTTCAGAACGGTTCATGATCAGGTATAAAATTCCTTCTGGACTTAAAAACTGCTGGAGTTCTTTTTCTTTAGTTATTTCTTTACAGGAAGGAGGGAGGAAAGTGTACACTTTTGTTTACAAAGATAGCCAATTCTTAGGAGGCATGTTTTTTAATAAAAGACTGCAGCTCAACTTCGTCAATTTTAGGATTTGCACCCTGTGATGCTGCGACCATTGCACCCATGGCACAAGCTCTTTCCAAAGCTTCTTTTGCTGGCTTCTGTTGAAGGAGATCTGCGAGTAAAGTAGCTAAAAATGAATCTCCTGCTCCAACGGTGTCTTTCACTTTGATGGGGAAACCGGGTTGGGAGATGAGTTTTCCTTCCTGGTAGAGGAGTGCTCCATCGCTACCCGTAGTCACACAAATTGTTTTGGTTTGTGTATGTTCGGCAATGAAACGAATTTGTTGCTCAATCTCCTCTTCATTATGGTTTAAGGCTTGCGTGATTTCAGCCAATTCGTCATCGTTAAATTTGATAAAGTCTGCTGTATTCATCAATGCTTCAAGTAGAGGAATTGAATAATGAGGTGCTCTTAGATTTACATCAAAAACCTTGTATTTAGCCTCGTTTAGTAAGTGATTTAATGTAGCTCTCGAAACTTCATCACGTGCAACTAAACTACCAAAAAGAAAAGCCTCACACTGTTTTACCTGTTCAAAAATGCTGGGAGAGAACTCAATCTTATCCCATGCAGCTGGATGTGCAATGGTGTAGGTAGCTGATCCTTTTTCATCGAGCTGAACTATAACCTGACCCGTTTCGTGCTTGGTGTCGATTTGAATTAGGTCTTTTTTTAAACCTTGCTGATCAACAAATTCAAGCAGTCGTTTACCGAGTTCATCGTTTCCAATTTTACTAGCTATGGAGGTATTTATCCCCATTGAGTTTAAACGCAGCGCAACATTAAGTGGTGCTCCCCCTATTTTTTCTCCATCGGGAAATACATCCCACAAGACTTCTCCAAAACAAATTACACTACCAGCCATGAATTATTTGAGTTGGGTCACTTTCCCCTGTTTGAATTGAATTTCATTGTCTCCTTTAACTGAAATTTGTGTGTAGGGTGCTATTGGAAAAAAGATATCGGTCATAACAGTTCTACCTCCGTCCCAAAAAACTTCTACTGAAGTTTTGTCAATGATTAGTTCTCCTTTGAGAATTTTTTCATTCCCAAGGCGAGGAGCAATGCTTACACGTGTTCCAAATTCTTTTTCAAAATCAACAGCTCCAGAAGCAGTTCGATCGATGTAAAAATAATTATTGGTGGAGTCTAAACCAATGTCAAGATGATTTCCAACGTCATTTTTAAACTGAAATTCGAACGATTGTTCTTTTTCTAAGTTTAATTCAAAGGATAATTTCAAGGCTCCCAATCCTGCTGGACTTTCATAAATAGTTTTGTGTTCTGCGCTTAGATTTTGAGTTTCCAGTTGGGTCTCTTTTCCTGCTATTTCATTAATTGGAGTTGTAATATTAGAGAACAATCTATAGCCTTTCTCATTGTGCTTGAGCGAAAGTTCACGTGCCACAGTCATAGCAGAGCGCCATTTTTCTGTTGGGACTACTTTGGCGTATTGCCAGTTAGACATCCAGCCAATAAAGAGTTTATTTCCATTGTCAAGGGTTTTGTTTTGCCACGTAACGCCAGCATAGTTATCCCGTCCAAAATCAACCCAATAGTTGTTGTCATTGTCTAGTTGGGCTGCAAATTCT
>WTJU01000086.1 GCA_011526285.1 Candidatus Arcticimaribacter sp. | reverse complement strand
CATACTCAATAGGTTTTTTTACTAAGTTTTAGGCGATCATCTGTGCGATGAAACTGAAAATTAAATCCACTGCTTGTTTTCTCAATCGAAGAAACGCTTGTGGTTATCACGGGGACATTGGTCAAGGGAGCAGTGGTATTTAAACACTCTTGCAGCGCTTTGATAGAAAAAGGCAATTCTTCTTTGTGGTAATGCATAATTCCCACTTGATCAGGCGATTGTCGAGAAACAAACTCTTGAAAACGCACCGAGCGATCAACCCACCAGTCTTTGGTATACAGTGTAGCCGAAGACCATAAATAAACCTCATCGGTAGAGAGTGTGCGAACATGCAAGTTAGCCTCATCCCATTTTAACTCCCTGAAATCTCCTTGATGGTAGAGAATCATTGTGAAGGGTTCCATTCCGTCAAAATTGAAATCATTCAGGAAATTTTCAATGTCGGCGTAGTCAAAAAAAGCAAGTGCCATTATTCCGCGGCTCATGGTATAACGCGATTTGCGTTGGTGGGGCTCAAACGCACCATTGAGTATACAGACAAACTGATCTTGGTTAGAATAGGCGATCCAACTCCCGTGTGCTTCTTCATCTTGAGGGAAATAAACGGTAGTTTCTCCTCGTTTATCTTCAACTATTCGGCTAGCAGAACGCTTGGGATCTTCATCTCTATTTGACGTAAACACAAAACCCTTTTTAGTGGGAACATAGGTTACTGTACACATGAACTACAATACTTTTGCATGCTTCACCTTTTGATCGGTAATGGCCAAATCTAGGACCTCATGCATTTCTTTCACAAAGTGAAAGGTAAGACCTTTTAGATAATCTTCTTTTATTTCTGCAATGTCTTTTCGGTTGCTCTCGCTCAAAATAATCTCTTTTATTTTTGAACGCTTGGCTGCCAATATCTTTTCTTTTATCCCTCCTACAGGCAAGACCTTCCCTCGCAAGGTAATTTCTCCTGTCATTGATAAATTCTTTTTCACGCGTTTTTGTGTAAATAGGGAGACCAAAGACGTTAACATGGTAATTCCTGCACTAGGACCGTCTTTTGGTGTAGCGCCCTCTGGCACGTGAATGTGTATGTTGTATTGATCAAATGGAAAATCTGCTAAGCCCAAACGCGTTGCATTGGCTTTGATGTATTCCATAGCAATGGTTGAAGACTCTTTCATTATTTTCCCCAAGTTTCCAGTAATGGATAACTGTCCTTTTCCTTTCGACAAGGCAGACTCTATAAATAAAATATCTCCTCCTACAGCAGTCCACGCAAGACCAATCACTACCCCTGCGGTAGCATTGTTTTCATACAAATCGCGTGTAACTTTAATGGGGCCTAAGATATCTTTCAAATCATCAACCTTGGGTTGCTGCAAATACGTTTCTTCCATTGCAATAGATTTGGCTACGTAACGCACCGCTTTAGCCACTTGTTTTTCTAAGCCTCTAACACCAGACTCACGGGTGTACCCCTCTACCATGGCTTCCAGAACTCCTTTGTTAAATTTTAGATCTGTTTTTTTAAGCCCGTGTTCTTCCAATTGTTTTGGCAAAAGGTGTTTTTGGGCAATCATGGCTTTTTCTTCTATGGTATATCCACTCACATTGATAATTTCCATACGGTCACGTAAAGCCGGCTGAATGGTACCTAGATTGTTGGCAGTGGCAATAAACATGACCTTCGATAAATCATAGCCCATCTCTAAGAAATTATCGTAGAAAGACTCATTTTGCTCTGGGTCTAAAACCTCAAGTAAGGCCGATGAAGGATCCCCTTGTGCACTCTGACTCAACTTATCAATTTCGTCCAATACAAATACAGGATTAGATGTGCCTGCTTTTTTTAAGCTTTGGATAATTCGTCCAGGCAAAGCACCAATATAGGTTTTGCGGTGGCCACGAATCTCAGCTTCGTCTCGCATTCCTCCAAGAGATATGCGAACATATTCACGACCAAGGGCTTCTGCTACAGATTTCCCTAAAGAGGTTTTCCCTACACCAGGAGGACCGTATAAACACAAAATGGGCGATTTCATGTCGTTACGCAATTTTAATACCGCTAAATATTCAATGATGCGTTTCTTAACTTCTTCTAAACCGTAATGGTCGCGGTCTAAGATTTTTTGTGCGCGCTTGAGGTCGAATTGATCTTCTGAAAATTCATTCCAAGGGAGGTCTAAAAATAGGTCCAAATAATTGCGTTGAACAGAATACTCCGCCACTTGCGGGTTCATCCGCTGTAACTTCATCAATTCTTTGTCGAAGTGTTTCCCTACTTCTTCTGTCCATTTTTTATCTAGGGCACGCAGGCGCATTTCCTCCACTTCTTCTTCGTAAGAGACTCCACCCAATTCTTCTTGAATGGTTTTCATTTGCTGGTGCAAATAATACTCACGTTGTTGTTGGTCCATGTCGTTGCGCACTCGCGACTGAATGTCGTTTTTCAACTCCAGCTTTTGATACTCAACGTTCATGTGTTGCAAACACACAAGCGCACGTTCTTTCAAACTTGGTGTTGCCAAAATGCCCTGCTTCTCCTTCACCGTTAAACTCATGTTAGAGGAAACAAAGTGAATGAGGAAGGAGTGACTTTGGATGTTTTTAATGGCAAAAGAAGCCTCTGAAGGAATGTTTTGACTCTCTTGTATGATTTTAAGCGCCAAGTCTTTAATGGAATCTACTATGGCACCAAACTCAGAGCTGTCTTGCACGTTTTTATCTTCTGCTACCCCTTTTATTTTTGCTTTTATATAAGGTTCTTCTGTTAAAACCTGCTCGATCTCAAACCGTTTTTTCCCTTGAATAATGATGGTGGTGTTCCCGTCAGGCATGGTTAATACACGTAAAATTTGTGCTACCGTTCCTAAGGGATATATGTCTAAAACACTTGGGTCTTCTACCGATTGATCTTTTTGGGCCACTACACCAATAACTTTATCTCCTTTGTTGGCATCCTTAATCAACTGAATGGATTTGTCTCTGCCTACAGTTATGGGGATGACTACCCCAGGGAATAAAACAGTGTTTTTAAGCGGGAGAATGGGAACAGACTCTGGTAGTTCTTCTAATTCTAGGGCTTCTTCATCCTCGGTTGTCATTAAGGGAATCAACTCTCCTTCGGCATGCATGTCTTGAAGTGACAAGTTGTCTAACGAACTAAATATGGGTTTCGACATAGTATATCTTCTGCGCCAAAATGTCATAAATTCGACACTTTGATGGGTTATCATTTGTATTGCCATAATAGCGACAAGAGTTGTGCCAAGGATTATTTTTAAACTTTAAG
>WTJU01000102.1 GCA_011526285.1 Candidatus Arcticimaribacter sp. | reverse complement strand
GTGACAACACTCCTGTTGTTCTTGGTTCTGCTCTTGGAGCATTGAACGGAGAAGGTAAGTGGGTTGACACTGTAATGAACTTAATGGCAGAAGTTGACTCATGGATTGAGTTACCTAAGCGTGATGTTGATAAAGACGCTTTGATGCCTGTTGAGGACGTATTTTCGATTACTGGTCGTGGTACTGTAGCAACTGGTCGTATCGAAACTGGAGTATTCAACACTGGAGATGCAGTTGACATCATCGGAATGGGAGCTGAAAAATTAGCTTCTACTGTAACAGGAGTTGAGATGTTTAGAAAGATCTTAGACCGTGGTGAAGCTGGAGATAACGTAGGTATCTTATTACGTGGTATCGAGAAAACTGATATCAAACGTGGTATGGTAATCTGTAAGCCAGGTTCTGTAACACCTCACGCTAAATTTAAAGCAGAGGTATATATTCTGAAAAAAGAAGAAGGTGGGCGTCACACGCCATTCCACAACAACTACCGTCCGCAGTTCTACGTTCGTACAACTGACGTAACAGGAAACATTAACCTTCCTGATGGAGTAGAAATGGTAATGCCTGGAGATAACTTAACCATTACGGTTGATTTGATTTCTCCAATTGCATTGAGCGTTGGACTACGTTTTGCAATCCGTGAAGGAGGTAGAACAGTAGGTGCAGGTCAGGTAACTGAGTTGTTAGACTAAACCATATACATGGAATAATTGACCTTAAGGTGTCCGCCAACGGCGGATGCCTTTTGTGTCAAATAAAAACGGGTTTAGCTCAGTTGGTAGAGCACTGGTCTCCAAAACCAGGTGTCGGGAGTTCGAGCCTCTCAACCCGTGCAGATTATAATTAAGACAGATGGCAGCAATTATTAACTATATCAAAGATTCTTTCGAAGAATTAAAGAATAACGTATCATGGACACCGCGCTCAGAACTTCAACACCTTGCAGTTGTAGTCATGGTGTTTTCCATTTTATTTTCATTGGCCATTTGGGGTGCAGACACCGTTTTATCTGGGGTAGTGCAAGCTTATTTTAATTTGATCAACGGATAAAACATGGCAGAAGTAACTCCAAAAAAATGGTATGTCGTTCGCGCTGTTAGCGGACAAGAAGCAAAGATAAAAGACTATATCGCTTCTGAAATTAGCCGTTTAGGATACGATAGTTATCTGGAGGATATTTTAGTACCTACCGAGAAAGTAGTACAAATTCGCAACGGTAAAAAGATCAATAAAGAAAAAGTCTATTACCCAGGCTACATCATGATCAAAGCTGATTTATCTGGAGAAATACCTCACGTGATCAAGTCAGTAACCAACGTAATTGGATTCTTAGGGGAAACCAAAGGCGGAGAGCCAGTTCCTTTACGTCCATCAGAAGTGAACCGTTTACTCGGTAAAGTTGATGAACTAGAATTGAGCAAAGAACATGTAGCTATTCCTTATACTGTTGGAGAGAGCATCAAAGTTGTTGATGGACCGTTCAACGGATTTACAGGAACCATTGAGCATGTCAATGAAGAAAAACGTAAACTCCAAGTTATGGTGAAGATTTTCGGAAGAAAAACACCTTTGGAATTAAGTTACATGCAAGTAGAGAAAATTTAAATGTTACACATATAAATTGAATTTCCTAGGCTTCCACTCTGGAAATTCGCAAATGTAAATTGAAACAATGGCAAAAGAAGTAGACAAGCTAGTCAAATTACAAGTTAGGGGAGGTGCTGCGAACCCATCGCCACCGGTTGGACCCGCGCTAGGTGCCGCAGGAGTCAACATCATGGAGTTTTGTAAGCAGTTCAATGCTAGAACTCAAGATAAAGCTGGTAAAGTATTACCGGTTGTGATTTCTGTATACAAAGACAAATCATTTGATTTCGTCATTAAGACACCTCCGGCGGCCGTTCAATTGATGGAAGCAGCCAAAGCTAAAAAAGGCTCTGGAGAACCCAATAGAAACAAAGTAGCCTCGGTTACTTGGGACCAAGTACGCACCATTGCAGAAGACAAGATGCAAGATTTAAATGCATTCACTGTAGAATCAGCAATGAAAATGGTAGCTGGAACTGCTCGTTCTATGGGCTTTACAGTTAAAGGTGAGTCTCCCTTTTAATTTTTAAACAGAAAAGAAAATGGCACGACTTACAAAAAAGCAAAAAGAAGCTCGCGCGAAGGTGGACGCAAAGAAAACCTATTCGCTCGAAGAAGCATCTTCATTGGTAAAAGAATTGACCAATGTAAAATTTGATGCATCGGTTGATTTAGCAGTTCGATTGGGTGTAGATCCTCGTAAAGCGAACCAAATGGTTCGTGGTGTAGTGACCTTGCCACACGGTACAGGGAAGAACGTTCGCGTTCTTGCACTTGTTACCCCAGACAAGGAAGCAGAAGCACAAGAAGCAGGAGCAGACTATGTTGGACTAGACGAATACTTGCAAAAAATCAAAGACGGCTGGACCGACGTTGATGTAATTGTTACCATGCCCAGTGTAATGGGTAAACTAGGACCTTTAGGTAGAGTATTAGGACCTCGCGGTTTAATGCCTAACCCAAAGACAGGTACAGTTACTATGGACGTTAAAAAAGCAGTTAGCGATGTTAAGGGAGGTAAAATTGACTTTAAAGTGGACAAGACAGGAATCGTTCATGCATCCATTGGAAAAGCATCTTTTGATGCAGATAAAATCCGTGACAATGCAGACGAGCTCCTTAAAACCATTATCAAGCTCAAGCCTTCAACCACGAAAGGAACTTATGTGAAAAGCATCTTTATGTCTTCAACCATGAGTCCAAGTATTTCAATTGACACCAAAATCGCTTAAGATTTTTAAAACGTATTTGTAATGACAAGAGAAGAAAAATCGCAAGTAATTGAAACGCTCACAGCAGAGCTAGCCGAAGCGAAAACCTTATATCTTACTGATATAGCTGGGTTAGACGCCGCGACTACCTCTGATCTGCGACGTGCTTGTTTTAAAGCCGGAATTCGTCTTTCTGTTGTGAAGAACACTTTGCTTGAAAAAGCAATGGAAGCTTCAGACAAAGACTTCGGTGAATTAACGCAAGTATTGAAAGGGAATACCTCCCTAATGTTTTCTGAATCCGGTAACGGACCTGCAAAACTGATTAAAGATTTCCGTAAGAAATCAGATAAGCCTGTATTAAAAGGAGCTTATATTGAAGAGTCAGTTTATATTGGGGATGACCAAATCGACACATTAGTGGCGATTAAGTCAAGAGAAGAACTCATTGGAGAAATCATCACCCTTTTACAATCCCCTGCCAAGAATGTTATCTCTGGACTTCAGTCTGGTGGAGGACAATTGGCTGGAATTTTAAAAACCC
>WTJU01000014.1 GCA_011526285.1 Candidatus Arcticimaribacter sp. | reverse complement strand
ATTTGGCGGAACTACTCCTCCAACAATTACTTTAATATCAGAACGACCATAAGCGGCTAAAGCGTTAATCACTGCAGGTACAAGGGTTTTGTGACCGGCAGCCAAAGAAGAGATTCCAAGCACATGCACATCATTTTCTACCGCTTGTTTTGCTGCTTCTTCTGGGGTTTGGAAAAGCGGTCCTAAATCAACATCAAATCCTATGTCGGCATAGCTACTGGCGACAATTTTAGCCCCGCGATCATGTCCATCTTGCCCCATCTTGGCAATCATGATACGTGGTCGACGTCCTGCTTTTTTTGCAAAATCATTGCAAACAAGGCGGGCTTCTAGAAATGCACTATCGTTTTTCACAGCTTTAACATAAACTCCAGTTAAGGTATGGTTTTTAGGCTGAAAACGACCAAATTCTTCTTCCAGAGCAGCACTAATTTCACCAAGGGTTGCTCGAACCCTTGCTGCTTTTATACAACAGCTCAAAAGGTTTTCACCTTCCTGTTGATTTTTTTTGTTTTTTGCCGCTTGGGTAATATTCGCTAAGGCGCTTTTTACCGCATCATTATCGCGTGCTATTTTTATGCTGTTAATGTGATTAATCTGTTCTTCTAGAACAGAGCGATTGTCTACTTCTAAAAAGGAGAGTTCTTTTTCTTCTTCTGATTGGTATTTATTTACCCCAACGATTATTTCTTGTTCGCTGTCTAAACGAGCTTGTTTTTTAGCCGCAACCGCTTCAATCTTCATTTTTGGTACTCCAGTCTCTATAGCCTTTGTCATTCCTCCTTCTGCTTCTACTTCTTCAATTAACGCCCACGCTTTTTTAATCAAACCATCGGTAAGGTATTCAACAAAATGACTTCCTCCCCATGGGTCTACAACCTTGGTGATGTTGGTTTCCTCTTGTAAATACAATTGTGTGTTACGGGCAATTCGAGCTGAAAAATCTGTTGGTAAAGCAATGGCTTCATCTAAGGCGTTGGTGTGCAGGCTTTGCGTTCCTCCAAAAACACCGGCCATGGCCTCAACAGTGGTACGAGCTATGTTATTGAAAGGATCTTGTGCAGTTAAACTCCACCCACTGGTTTGGCAATGGGTGCGTAGTGCCATAGATTTTGGATTCTTAGGGTTGAATTGTTTCACAATTTTTGCCCACAAAACACGTGCCGCGCGCAGCTTTGCCACCTCCATAAAATGATTCATCCCTATCCCCCAGAAAAAGGATAGACGCGGGGCAAAATCATCAATTTTTAAGCCTGCTTTTAACCCCGTTCGGATATATTCTAAACCGTTGGCAAGGGTGTACGCCAACTCAATCTCTGCCGAAGCGCCTGCTTCGTGCATATGATAGCCTGAGATGCTGATACTATTAAAATTTGGCATGTACTGAGACGTGTATTTAAAAATATCAGCAATGATATCAATTGAAGCTTTTGGAGGGTAAATAAAGGTATTGCGAACCATAAATTCTTTGAGAATATCGTTTTGTATGGTCCCCTTTAGTTGTTGGGGAGAAATACCCTGCTCTTCTGCCGCTACAATATAAAACGCCATAATGGGTAACACCGCACCATTCATGGTCATGGAGACAGACATCTGATCCAATGGAATTTGGTCAAACAAGCGTTTCATGTCTTCTACAGTATCAATGGCTACTCCAGCCTTACCAACGTCTCCTATCACTCGTGGGTGATTACTATCATAACCTCGGTGGGTGGGTAAATCAAAAGCCACAGATAGTCCTTTTTGTCCCATGGCAAGGTTGCGCAAATAAAAGGCATTACTTTCTGCTGCTGTAGAAAAACCAGCGTATTGTCGAATGGTCCATGGACGTTTTACATACATGGTAGAATAAGGACCTCTAAGGTAAGGAGGAAGACCTGCACCAAAAGCTTGATGTGGAAAAGGGGTTGTTGGTCGTTGCTTTTTAAAAGGAATCCCTTCTTGAGGAATAAAAGAACTTTCCTCATCTGGTACTGCTGTAGGCAAGCTATCATGATTGATGTTTAGCCGTGAAAAGTCTTTACGCTTCCTCATGAGGTATAGTGTAGATTTAGTGGTAAAATAGCTGAATCACTTGCTATCACATCCTTTTTTAATGGCACTGCATCTAAGGAGTTTTGGTCTACGTATTTATTGACTCCTACAAGGGTAGTCGCTCCATCAGCTATCCGCTTTTGCTCTTCTTCTCTTGCTTTGTATACTTGAGTTTGTAGTGTATTATTCTTGATTTGATGTAACCACCCCCCTGCTTCTTCAATTTTTAAAAATTCTGCCCAAGAAGATTGTTTATAGGTGTGGACGAGGTTTTCGATGAAATAAGACCCTTGAGTTACGTTGGGTAAACAATCAAAATAACTCTCGTGCTTTAAGATTAATACTTGATTCCTTGCCAGACGATCTGAAAAATGATTGGGAACATTGAATCGTAAATCATAGGGTAAATTCATAACCACGTCTGCTTCTCCTAGAACAGCCGACATGACTTCTGTAGAACTTCGCAACAGGTTCACATTATAGTCTATACAAGATTTATTTCTTTGTTGTGGTTCAGCAATTATTTTTAGTTCAATGGGGAAATCATAGGCCGTAATTAGGGTATTGGCTAAGCTGCGGAAAGTGATAATTTTAGCGATTTCTAAAAAATAAGAACTGCCTTGGGCCAAACGAACCACTAGCTCAACTTTTGATTTTTTATTGGTGGGTGTATAGTGAGTTAGGTAGTCAGTTAGATGAGCTAAAGTAAACGCAATTTGTTGCTCAATATTTGCTCCTGCATTGGCATAAATTGCTGCATCTACAAAAAAGGTAAGGGGGTTTAAAATCGTTTGGTAAGGGAATTGTTTGGTGAAATCGTCTTGAAACGCCTCGCCCAGCTCAACTGTTCGGCCCAAAGAATCAAAAAGCACGGTAGAGTTGGGATGGCTGTTTAGGGTATCCATAATGGTTTTGGAGGGAGGATTTTCAAAGCAAAAATAGGCATGCGCTTTCTTGGCTTGCAATGCTTTTATTACGCCATTGATTATCGCAGGTTTACGCTTTACCGCAAAAAACAACACCTCAACATCATTATTCAAAGCATCCTCAATTCGGTTCAAACATTCCTTTTCTGTTGTAAGTTGAATGTATTGAGCTAGTTTCCACATACGCGCTTCATTGACGCTTTTAGGAGCTTGAGAGGTGTCTTCTTTATGATAAATAGGCTGAACGGTAATACCCTCTGGGGTTTTCCATTGCAAGGCATCAAAATTTTTATTTTCCCCTAAATCGGAATTTATTTTTTTTAACTGCTCTGCTTTAGAAACAGCCCGAAAATCGTTGTAAAAGGCATTTTCCATAGCAACAAGATA
>WTJU01000064.1 GCA_011526285.1 Candidatus Arcticimaribacter sp. | reverse complement strand
GAAATGAACGTGCGCATTGAAGGCAAAGCCATTGTTTTTATTGATGACGTGCTCTACACAGGAAGAAGCATCCGAGCTGCACTTACCGCAATTGAGTCGTACGGTCGCCCAAAAAGTATTGAATTACTCAATCTTATCGATCGTCGTTTTAGCCGTGATTTACCCATTCAGCCAGACTATGTTGGGCGTCAAATTGATGCCTTGCAAAACGATAAAGTAATTGTAGAATGGTCTGCGACACATAAAGAAGATGCCGTTTACCTCTTGAAAGATAATCTATGAAAACATTAAGTGTTGATCATTTATTGGGAATTAAATACCTAAAAGAGGACGACTTACACCTTATTTTTGAAACTGCCGATCATTTCAAGGAAGTCATCAATCGGCCGATTAAAAAAGTACCTAGCCTACGCGACGTTACCATTGCCAATCTCTTTTTTGAAAATTCCACCCGAACGAAACTGTCGTTTGAACTAGCTGAAAAGCGACTGAGTGCAGATATTCTCAACTTTTCAGCCGCACAATCCTCCGTAAAAAAAGGAGAAACCCTTATTGACACGGTTAATAATATATTGGCAATGAAGGTAGATATGGTGGTAATGCGTCATCCCAATCCTGGTGCAGCTGAATTTCTTTCTAAAAATGTAGATGCTTGTATTGTTAATGCTGGAGATGGTACGCATGAGCACCCAACACAGGCCTTGTTAGATGCTTATTCCATACGCGAAAAATTTGGTGAAGTAGCAGGAAAACGCATTGTGATTGTTGGTGATATTCTGCATTCACGTGTGGCACTATCAAATATATTTGCCCTCAATATGCTTGGGGCAGAAGTAAAGATTTGTGGTCCAAAAAGCTTACTTCCAAAGCACATTGAATCGCTAGGGGTAACGGTAGAACCCGATCTAAAAAAAGCCTTGCGATGGTGCGATGCTGCCAATATGTTACGCGTACAAAACGAACGTATGGACAAGAGTTATTTCCCCTCCATTCGGGAATACACACAGCTTTACGGATTAACACTTCCGCTCTTGCAAAGCTTGCGAAAAGAGATCACAATTTTACACCCAGGGCCTATGAATAGGGGTGTAGAAATTAGCTCTGATGTAGCTGATTCTGATCAGGCCATTATCTTAGATCAGGTTGAAAATGGAGTTGCCATTCGAATGGCTGTTATCTATCTTTTAGCTTCCAAACTCATTAAACCACAAGCCTAAATGGATGCTTTTTCACAGCCAGTAAAACTTTTGGTTCTATCGCCAGAAAAATTGAAAGAAGCAACACATTTAACCCTTGAGGCGGACTGGATTTTTGATGCCAGCCAACTCAGTATTGATGAAACGTTTGTTTTGGCGTATCAGAATTTTTTGAATGCACTGAAAACAGAAAAGTACTCACGTGTCTTGGTTGCTCAAGCTACATATCTCAGTTTATTTCCAAACGATTGTATTGTGGTTCCCACACTGGGAGAGGCAGAAGATTTGATAGAAATGGAACGCATTGAACGTGATTTAGGATTTTAAAATGCAGTTAACTATTCTAGGCTGCAATGCCGCTACTCCTCGAAAAAACGCACAAACTACTGCCCAGTTGCTTGAAATTTGTGGGCAAATGGTTTTGATTGATTGTGGGGAGGGAACCCAAATTCAACTACGAAAGCTAGGGGTTAAATTTGCTCGTATTCAACATATTTTTATTTCCCACCTTCACGGCGATCATTTTTATGGTTTGATTGGGCTGATTAGTACCTTTCGTTTGTTGGGGAGAACAGCAGATTTGCATGTTTACGGACCCAAAGGCATTAAGGAGATTATCACCTTACAATTAAAATTTGCTAAATCTTGGACAGATTACAAGCTCTTTTTTCACGAACTCGAGGAAACCCACTCTACAATGATTTTAGATCATGAAAAATTTACTGTAGAAACCCTTCCACTTGACCATCGAGTTTATACCAACGGTTATCTTTTCCGAGAAAAAGTGGGAAAACGCAAAATCAATTCGGCTGCTGTAACCGATTATGGGGTTGATGTGGCCGACATGGAAAATCTAAAACAAGGAAAAGACATCCAATTGGCCAATGGGGATTGGGTAGAAAATCATTGTTTAACGTTCGATCCTGCACCGCCAAAGTCCTATGCCTTTTGCAGTGATACAGCATTTAAGCCAGATTTGGCTGCCTTAGTAAAAGGGGTTAACTGCTTGTACCATGAGGCTACTTTTTTAGCGTTACATCAAGACTTGGCAGAGAAAACCAAGCATAGCACTGCGGCAGAGGCAGCACAAATTGCGGCTAAGGCTAAAGTAAAACAATTAATTCTTGGGCATTTCTCCTCCCGTTACCCCGATTTAACCCCCTTTGTTACTCAAGCCCAAGAGCATTTTCAAAATGTCCATTTAGCAGAAGACGGAAAGGTGTTTGCAATTGATTAATGCAACTTAGTCATAGCTAAATTTCTCTTTTTTTTACGTTTGTGGTAACTTGCATCTATGAGTACAACCAACGATTTAGGGCATTTACGCAAGTCATATGAAAAGGGCACGCTTACAGATGCGCTAAAAGCTGAATCACCCATCACTATATTTGAACAATGGTTTGCAGCGGCAGAGGCACACCCAGCCATTGAAGAAGCCAACGCCATGTCTATCGTTACCTTGGGGAAAGATAAATTCCCAAAAGCTCGGGTTGTTTTATTGAAGCAATTTAGTACGGAAGGTTTTGTTTTTTACACCAACTATAACAGCGAAAAGGGGCAAGCCATTTTGGCCTACCCACAGGTGGGGATAAGCTTTTTCTGGCCGGCACTA
Source organism: Candidatus Arcticimaribacter sp. (assembly GCA_011526285.1). Lineage (GTDB taxonomy): Bacteria > Bacteroidota > Bacteroidia > Flavobacteriales > Flavobacteriaceae > Arcticimaribacter. The sequence goes on along the minus strand of WTJU01000064.1, from coordinate 10,685 downwards.
GAACGTCAAGTTATCGTTAAGGGTACAGCAGAAAAAGTTGCTCCAGCGGTTTCTGATGCTTATTTTTCTTCTCGTCCATTGGGAAGTCAATTAGGGGCCATGGCATCCATGCAAAGTGCTGTAATCGCTTCACGAGAGGTGTTGGAAACCCAATTGGCCAATTTGGAAGCACAGTACAAAGAACACCCTCCAAAGCGACCAGACCATTGGGGTGGATTTTTAGTACGTCCGCAAGAAATTGAATTTTGGCAAGGCCGTCCCAACCGATTGCACGATCGTTTGCACTTTACCCTTGATCAAGGTAACTGGACTGCCCAGCGATTATCGCCCTAACAGCGGCGATAAAGTTTTTGAAGAGCTATTGAGGCCATTGGATGGCGTGTACTTTATAACAACAGTAAATACGTATGAAACAAATACTTTTTTTACGTCATGCTAAATCTTCTTGGGAGTATGCTGTGGCCGATCGTGATCGTCCGTTACAACCCAAAGGAATGAAGGCTATAAAAGCTGTTGCGTATCATTGGAAGGCGTTATTTTGCTCTTTTGATGCGATCATTAGCAGTCCGGCCAATAGGGCCTTGCATACTGCCACCATTCTGGCACACGAAACAGGCTTTCCCTTTTCGCGTTTCTTTTTAAAAGAAGCCTTGTATAGTTTTAATTCTCGTGATATTATCTATCACGTGAAACAACTTGATGAAAAGTTGAATAAGGTTATAATCGTGGGGCACAATCCAGCATTTAGCGATGCTGCAGATTATTTTTCTGTTAAACCTACACCCGAGCTAAAAACTGCTGACTGGATTTCAATTACCTTTGCAGCAACCACTTGGAAAGAAATAAGCAAGGGCGAAGCTGAGTTTGGTTCAAAAAAAGAAGCCCTACGTAATTCATGAAGGAAAACCACTATATCAATAGAGAGCTTAGCTGGCTCGATTTTAATGCTCGGGTGCTACAAGAAGCTGCTGATGCGAATGTTCCCCTGATTGAACGTTTTCGTTTTATGGGTATTTTTTCCAATAATTTGGACGAGTTTTTTAAAGTGCGTTATGCCACGGTGAAACGTATTGCCCAGTCAGATAAATCAGGTAAGAAAGCCTTGGGAGGGGTAAAAGCAACCGAACTTTTGGCCGCCATAACAAAACGCGTGATCGATTTACAACAGGAAAGTGCTAAGGTTTTAGAAGAAATTGAAGGGCAGTTAATCAAGGAGAACATTCATTTTTTACGCGAAAATGAAGTTACCGTTTCCCATGCAGAATTTTTAACCAACTATTTTCTGCAGCAAGTAAGCCCTGCTTTGGTTACCGTTATTTTAAAGGAAGAGGAGCAAGATTTTTCTGACAACGAGGCTTTTTTAGCCATTAAGATGACCCTGAAAGAAAAAGACACCGAAGGCCAAAGTAAATACCTCTATGCTTTTATTGAAATGCCAAAATCAGTCAATCGATTTGTCGTTTTACCCTCAAACGGGCAGAAGCAATACATCATGATGTTAGATGATTTAATCCGTTATCATTTTCATCTTATTTTCAGCATGTTTAACTACGAGATGATTGAAGGTCATATGGTTAAGATCACTCGTGATGCAGAGTTAGACATTGAAGAAGATGTAGGGAAAAGCTACGTAGAAAAAATCATTGACAGTGTAAAAGATCGGCTAATAGGAGACCCTGTTCGCTTGGTTTATGACAAAACCATTGAAGCAGAAACCCTAGCGGTTGTTATGCGAAAATTAGGCGTATCATCAAGCGATAGTTTGATTCCTGGAGGACGATATCACCACCGGCGCGACTACATGAAATTCCCCAGTATTAACCGCAAAGATTTGCTGTATGACACTTTTCCACCTCTTCCTTTACACGACCTTTCTTTAGAACAGAATATACTTGAAGCTGTTGCGAAAAAGGATTATATGATTTATACGCCCTATCAAAACTTTGCCTATGTGATAAAGTTTTTAAGGGAAGCTGCATTAGATCCTCAGGTGAAGACCCTTAAAATTACCCTCTATCGTGTAGCAGAACTTTCACAGGTGGCTAGTTCATTGATTAACGCGGCAAAAAATGGAAAAAAAGTTTTAGTTCAAATTGAATTACAAGCCCGTTTTGATGAGGAAAATAACATACAGGTAGCCGAGCTTCTTGAAAATGCTGGAGTTCAATTGATTTTTGGCGTACCCGGCCTAAAAGTGCACACCAAAATTTGTGTGATAGAACGCAGTGAGGGGAAGAAACTGAAACGTTATGGGTTTATCAGTACTGGAAACTTCAATGAGTCCACCGCACGAATTTATACTGATTATACCTTGTTTACCTCTCATCAGAAAATTTTAAAAGACGTTTTAAAGGTCTTTAATTTCTTAGAGGTAAATTATAAAATCAAGAAGTACAAACACCTTATTGTATCTCCGCATTACACTTTTTCAGCGCTTATTCGATTGATTGACAACGAAATAGAAAATAAAAAAGCAGGGAAAACCGCGCGAATTCGTTTAAAGCTAAACAATATCACCAATTATAAAATCATCAATAAACTGTATGAAGCCAGTTGTGCAGGCGTTTCTATTGATATGATTGTTCGTGGAATTTGTTGCTTAATTCCCGGGGTGAAAGGCATGAGTGAGAATATACGTGTCATCAGTATTGTCGATAAATACTTAGAACACCCAAGGGTCTACATTTTTGAAAATGCAGGCGATCCTAAAATGTATATTTCTTCTGCAGATTGGATGACACGGAATATTGATAATCGTGTGGAAGTCGCCTGTCCTATTTACGACAAAGACCTTCAAAAAGAGTTGCTTGATACGTTCATGATTAGTTGGAAAGACAATGTAAAAGCGCGTTTAGTGAATACCTATGCACAAAACGCCTTTGTTCCCACCCAAGGCGAAGCGATACGCTCTCAATGGGCCACCTATGCTTATTACAAAAATAAATTATCAAAATAAGGGCTTCAAAACTCTATGAATATATTTACTGATCATATAATTAGCAGTTTACTAAACCCCATAATTCTTGCTGTATGAAAATAGAACGCTATGCTGCCATAGATATAGGTTCGAATGCTGTTCGGGTTTTGATTTCTAACGTAGTGACTACTGAGAACCATCCCCCAAAGTTCATGAAAAGTTCCATGGTGCGTGTTCCCATTCGATTGGGAGAAGATTCGTTTACTGTGGGTGAAATATCAAAGCGCAATGAGAAACGTATGATTAAGGCCATGAAGGCCTTTAAACACATCATGCGTATTAACAATGTAAAAAGTTACATGGCATGTGCTACATCAGCCCTTCGCGAAGCCAACAATGGGGAGGAGATAGTCGCGAACATAAAAAGTAAAACCGGGATAAACATTCAGGTTATTGACGGGAAACGAGAAGCCGAAATTATTGCGGCAACCAATATTTTTAAGTCGATAAACAAGAACAGAACCTTTCTCTATATCGATGTGGGGGGAGGGAGTACTGAATTTTCCGTATTGGTGAAGGGAGAGCGTGTGGTGTCTAAATCCTTTAAAGTAGGAACTGTGCGTATGATCAATAACATGGTGAGCGATAAAGTATGGGAAGAAATTCAGGCGTGGATAGAAAAACACACCCAAGAATATTCTAAGCTTGCGCTTCTCGGGTCAGGCGGAAACATCAATAAACTATTTAAAATTGCAGGGATTAAAGAGGGACGCCCTTTGAGTTTTATCAAACTTAACAGTTTGTACAATGAATTGGTACAATTGGATTATAATGAAAGGATTCTTCAGTTCGAGCTCAACCCAGACCGTTCTGACGTAATTATACCGGCAACTCAAATCTACCTCAAAGCACTTCAATGGAGTGGATGCAGTGAAATTTATGTACCAAAAATCGGTTTGTCAGACGGAATGATTAAAGTGCTCTATCAAGAGAATAATTAACCGTGCATGGTCTCCTTTTTTCCTAATTCTTGCATTAATTGCGCTTCATAGACCAAAAGCGCCTCCCATTTTTTATCTACCGCTTCACGACTGCGCCCATACTGACGCGCAAACTTCAAAAAGGTAGTGTAGTGGTTGGCTTCTGAAATCATAAGTTTGCGGTAAAAACGCGCCAATTTTTCATCTTCTAATTCTTCACTCAATAGTCGGAATCGTTCACAGCTTCTCGCTTCAATGAGTGCGGCATAGAGGAGTTTGTGCACTAGGTGGTCTTCTCGGCTTCCTCCTTTTGGAAAAAACTTCATCAGCGCAATTACATACTCATCTTTGCGCTCTCTCCCTAGGGTTAAACCCCGCTCCAAGATTAAGTCATGCACCATTTTGAAGTGACTGATTTCTTCTTGCACCAAGGCAATCATTTCTTGCACCAAATCTGTCTTCTCAGGAAAGCCTATAATGAGCGAAATGGCAGAACTTGCTGCTTTTTGTTCACAGTAGGCGTGATCGGTCAAAATTTCTTCTATGTTCTTTGCCACAATATTGACCCACCTCGGGTCTGTAGGAAGTTTTAAGCCTAGCATAGTTTAAAGGTCTAAATCAAGTTCTTTTCTTAAATCGTCTAGTTGTGGATTAATTTCCCGCAAACGATTGTATTTTTCTTCTGGGGTGTAAATGTAATTTTTTTCTTCTCCCGCTTTTACCACGATTTTAATTTGGATCGAGAAATTGTTTAACGCGTTTCGCAAATAGGGGAGAAAGGAAACAAATTCGCGTTCTAACTCCACTTTATTGAGCGGTGAAGGTACAGTATATTCAATTTGAAAATTCTCCAATAAAACAGGTTCGTTCAATTGAAACAAAGAAGCGAGATTTTGTTCTCGTTTCCGTGTTTTTTCTTCTTGGTATTTTTTCCAGTATTGATTCAGTTCGGTTTGACTAAATGCTTCTTCTGGAAGATGCTCTTCTTCTGTAGCTTCTGTTTTTTGCTTTTGTTCCCACTCTTTTTTCTTTTGGATGCTCGCCAATGAAAAAGAAGATACTTTTTTTCCTTGTGGAGGAGTAATATTAATTTTTGGAGTTGGTGGAGTAACTACTTCTTTTGGCGCTTGTATTTCTTGAGTAGCTGCTTTTTTCTCTTCTTCGGCAGTTGTGGTGTAGGTAGCTTGATTTTCTTCAACCTGAGCACCTGACTTAGTTTCTAAAGTTGTTGCTTTAGGGGTAGATTTAAGAAAGAAGGAGGTGGGGATTAACTGTCCTTTTTTTTTTCTCCATTGAAATGGAGGGAGGCGATTTGCATTAAGCAAAGCTCAACGTGTAGCCGTTTGTTTTGAGTGTTTTTGTACTGCAATTCGCAACTGTTAGCGAGTTCCATTGCATCAGCCAACCAGTTTAGCGCAACAGCCTTGGCTTGTTCTGCATAACGGGTTTGAAGGCGTTCTCCTATCTCTAGCAATGCAACTGTTTTTGGGTCTTTACAGAGGTAAAGATTACGCAAGTGGGTTGCTAAACCACTTATAAATTGCTCTCCGTCAAAACCCTTCTGTACAATTTCATTGTATTGTATTAGGGCATCTGGAATTGCGTGATCAATCAGCTTTTGTGTTAAGCTCAAATAGGCACTATGGTCCAGTATGTTTAGGTTTTCAGCAACCGCTTCAACCGTCAAGTTATTGTCACAAAAACTTACCATACGGTCATAAATTGACAACGCATCGCGCATGGCACCATCAGCTTTTTGCCCAATTAAATAAAGGGCTTCTTCTTCAAATTTAACCCCTTGCTCCCCAGCAATTTCACTAAGATAGTTTTGAACATCTAAGGGAGTAATACGTTTAAATTCAAAGATTTGGCATCGTGAAAGTATGGTAGGAAGAATCTTGTGTTTCTCGGTAGTAGCTAAAATAAATATGACGTGTTTTGGGGGCTCTTCTAAGGTTTTAAGAAAGGCATTGAAGGCAGCTGTAGAGAGCATGTGTACCTCGTCAATGATATATACCTTGTGTGTTCCCGTTTGAGGTGGAATACGCACTTGATCATTCAAATTGCGAATATCGTCAACCGAATTGTTGGAAGCGGCGTCTAATTCAAAAATATTAAACGCAAAGTCTTGTTCAGTCTCTTGGCCTGCTTGGCTGTTTATTTTCTTTGCGAGAATGCGTGCACAGGTTGTTTTTCCAACACCACGTGGACCACAAAACAGCAACGCTTGTGGTAATTGATTTTTGGCAATGGCATTTTCTAAGGTTTGTGTAATGGCTTGTTGCCCCACCACATCTTTGAATTGCTGTGGGCGGTATTTTAAGGCCGATACGACAAAATTTTCCATTATTTCAAAAGTAAAAAAAGGGATTGGGATGATTCACTTGCAGCACAAATTTTATTAACAAAGTCTTACCTTTGCCTAAAGCAGGTCTCTTATCGCTGCTCGTCGTATGGCGAGGGGAGGAAAGTCCGGACACCAGAGAGCAGTATAGCGGGTAACGCCCGTCGTTCGCCTTGGCGAATAGGACAAGTGCAACAGAAAGAATGTACAGGTAAGGCTGTAGTGAAATCAGGTAAACTCTATACGGTGCAACGCCAAGTAAATCTACGCTTGAGAGCGGCTCGTTCAAGTAGAAGGGTAGGCGGTTAGAGTGTGCAAGTAATTGTACGCCCAGATAAATGATAAGACACGACAGAATCCGGCTTATGGCCTGCTTTTTTATTCTTCACTACTTGCTGTGAAAAAACTGAAACGACTACTGCCATAGGTGCGTTCTTGCTCTAGATGAGCATGCGCATTGAGGCTGATGTGCTTATCGTGCTCAATCACCAAAAGACCTTCATCTGTTAACCATTGGTCTTGAATGATTTGATTTGCTAAAGTCAATAGCTGCGCTTCTGTAAATGCATAGGGAGGATCGGCAAAGATAAAGTCGTAGGGGCCGGTGGGTTGCTCTAAATACTTTTCTACAGAGTTTTTAATTACCACTATTGGCAAGTCTAAAGCTTCTGCTGTTTTATTGATGTAGTAAACACAGTGTTTGTTTTGGTCTACTGCTGTTAAAGCGTGAACGCCACGCGAAGCGAGTTCGTAGGAGATGTTACCTGTTCCGGCAAAGAGATCGAGGGTTTGAATTTCATCCCATAAAAAACGATGGTTGAGAATGTTGAACAAAGCTTCTTTAGCGCGGTCGGTTGTTGGGCGAACAGGAAGTTGTTTGGGGGCAACGAGTCGCCGTCCTTTAAGGGTGCCAGAGATTATTCTCATTCTGGATAAAAACTTTGTAAAAAGGGTGCAGGGTGTCCTGCGTCAATTGCAGGGAATAGGGGGTTGATATAGTTACTATTGGGTTGGAATTCTTGTGTTCCACTGTAATAATCGCTGTAAGGCAAATATTTCCCTAAAAAGTACAAATCAAACTGCTCTGGTTTTAGGTAGAATTGTTCGCTCACATAGAAAAGATAATACATGAATTCATCGGCATTTTTATGCGGAAAACTATTTTGCACTAACAATTGTCCCCCTTGGAAAAGGAACAAGTCAAAGTAGTCTTTACGGAGGTGAACGAACATGTTTTTTCGCGCTTTCCCGAAGGAAAATTTGGAGAGTGATGGCAAGAGTGAGGCACTGAGGTGGGTGGCCTCTACTTTGGGAAATACTTCTTTAAATAGTTTATTCCACGCAGTATTAACATTAAAAACAACGACTTGGTCGAGGGCCTTTAGAACATTTTTTTGAGGAGTTGTTTTTAAGTCCTTTTCTACGGCTGTTTTTAAGTAATGTTCAAGTTGTTGCTCATCAAACAAAGGCAGGGGAATGCTAACGGATGGCGCATTCATGTAAATCAAACGGATGTTTGTTTGTTGTAATTGATGATAGTTCAAAAAACTCTGAAGTGATTCAGCAGTGGGCGGGGTGGTTTCTATCTCAAAAAAATGATGCTGCTCATGGGTACAAAAAGAAAATCCATCCTTGTGCACAAGGATGGATAAATCATTAGGGGTAGTATTTTTACTGCTTAGCTGCATCGAAAATGGTCGGCCAGTTTCCGTTTGTGCTTACATCAGTTAAAGAACCTAAGATGATAGCAGGACCGTTCACACCGTCTACAGAAATAGTTTCATTTTCTTGCTTAACTAAATCACTGTCTTGATCAAACAAAACAATGTCTTTCGCCACTTTTACTTCAAATACAGGTACTCTATAACCGTTTTTCTCGATAATGTCTGCCTTGATTTCAAAGGTTTTGTCTTCTGCGCCTTCAATGGGTACGTAGGCCATGTTTTTGTAGTCTTCTGAGCTCCCAAAAAGCGAATCACGCACACCAACAGTTCCAAGGGTGTCAATAACTACTACTTCTTTAAGCATGTCGATACGGTACGTTCTATCGTATTCTAAATAAGAAGAATCGCGTTTTTGTATCAAGGTAAAAATACCTGTGTCTACAAAGGCTACTAAGCTATCGAAATTGTTAGCAAAAACACCTTTCACGTCTTTGTGGGCAATTTGTGCTTTACGGATATCTTTTAAGCGGTCAATTACTTGTGCGTAACGTTCGTTTTTCGTTTTGTTAAAGTTAATTGGGCCGTTGATAGAGTCGTAAATCTTGTAACTAAAGAAAACGATTAAAACCCATAGGATAGCTTGTGCGGCAATCTTCATTGTAATCTTATTTGTGTGAAACAAAACTACAATTTTTTTTTAATCAGAAAAGATTTTGAGAAATGATTTATCTTCCCCCTAAATTCAAGCATGCAGCCTAGCGATTTTAACGCCTTATTAGTCAAAAACTTCCCTTTTTCTCCGACCGAATCGCAACGCTCATGGATGGATGAAATCACTTATTTTTTGTTCGAAAACGCCCCTTCAACGGTTTTTGTTCTAAAAGGATATGCTGGAACGGGGAAAAGTACCTCTATTGGGCATTTGGTGAAGTATTTACCCCGAATGGGCTATCGTTCTGTTTTAATGGCACCAACAGGGAGAGCCGCCAAGGTAATGGGAGGGTATGCCGGTAGAAAAGCCTTTACCATTCACAAACAAATTTATTACACCAAGAGTGAAGGTGGGAGTGGGATGCAATTTACGTTAAAACCCAATAAGTATAAAAAAACCCTCTTTGTTGTAGATGAGGCTTCAATGATTGGTGACGATCGTCAAAACACAAAATTATTTGAAAACGGATCTTTGCTAGGCGATTTGATGCAGTATGTAGATGCGGGAAAAGACTGTAAACTTCTGCTTGTGGGCGATCCTGCACAGTTACCTCCTGTACACCTAGATATAAGCCCAGCCTTAGACCCAGAGTACATGAATTATTCCTTTAATAAAGAGGTGGTTGAATGCACTTTAGAAGAAGTAGTACGCCAAAAAATCGATTCGGGAATTTTGGCCAATGCTACCCATTTACGCAGTTTTTTAGATGACGAGAACGCTACTGATTTCCAATTTAATTTGGATAAGGCAACAGATGTTGAACGAATGATAGAGGGCAATGCAATTTTAGAAGCTTTAGAAGATGCGATACAAAATGATGGTTTAGAAGAGACGGTCTTTATTGTTAGATCAAACAAACGCGCCAATTTGTACAATCAACAAATTCGGCAACGAATTTTGTATCTGGAGACAGAACTGTCTGTCGGGGATCAATTGATGGTGGTTAAAAACAATTATTTTTGGTTGGATCCTGAATCTGCTCCAGGATTTATAGCCAATGGGGATTTAATTAAAATTCTTCGCATTATTGAACACAAAGAAATTTATGGCTTTCGTTTTGCTAAAGTAGAAGTAGATATGGTAGATTATCCCGATGAAAAGCCCTTTGAAACAACCTTGTTACTCGATACTTTAAGTTCTGAAAGCCCCTCGTTGAGTTTTGAAGAAGGAAATTTGCTGTACCAACGTGTAATGGAAGATTACCAACACCTCACTACGAAATACAAGCGTTTTATGGCGGTAAAAAATGACCCCTATTTTAATGCATTACAGGTAAAGTATTCCTATGCCATAACCTGCCATAAATCACAAGGAGGACAATGGAAAAAGGTATTTGTTGAACAACCCTATTTGCCCGATGGCCCCTCGGTTCCTTATTACCGTTGGTTGTATACCGCAATGACACGTGCCAAGGCACAACTGTATTTGATTGGGTTTGGAAAAGAATATTTTTCAAAGGAAGAATAAATACGCTTTAATCCACCTATATTTGGCTGAGAAAGGAATTTAGTAAGTAGTGAAACGTTAAATTGAATTCGTCATGTTCCGACTTATCGCAAAGTTTTTTGCATTTAAGGTGTTCAAGTTTACCCTAGTAGGGAACTTTCCAAAAGACCCAAAATTTGTTATTGCTGTTGTGCCCCATACCAGCAATTGGGATTTTATTGTTGCCATTGGCGTACGAACCTACCTAAAAGAACCCATTCACTTTGTAGGAAAAAAAGAGTTGTTTACTCCAATTACCAGTTGGTTTTTTAAGCGTCTTGGTGGCATGCCTTTAAACCGAAAAAAGAATGAGCAGGTGGTTGATGCTATTGCCCGAATGTACAGCGAAGAACCCTTGTTTAGAATGGCCATCGCCCCAGAGGGTACACGAAAAAAAGTAGACGAATGGAAAACAGGGTTTTACTATATCGCAAAAAAAGCAGAAGTACCCATATTGCCCATTGCGTTTGACTGGCAAAACAGGAAGATGATTTTTCATCCTTTATTTACGCCAACCAACGATAAAGAAAAAGACTTTGCTTATATGAAATCCCTCTTTAAGGGAGTTGTGGGGAAGGTGCCA
>WTJU01000077.1:2600-13745 GCA_011526285.1 Candidatus Arcticimaribacter sp. | reverse complement strand
CTCAACAGTTTTCAAGACTGCCGCATTCGACCACTCTGCCATTTCTCCTTGCGAGTGCAAATATAAACACCATAATCGAAGTTAGAAAACTTTTTCTTAAAAAGGATATGACTATTTTAGGAAATTCTTTCAAGGGTGTATGAATAGTTTCTTTGATGTTTTGTTATTGTTGGGGGCAGGTCTTGCAGCAGGAATCATAAATACCTTAGCGGGGGGTGGTTCTTTACTTACACTTCCACTATTGATTTTTATGGGTTTACCGCCACATGTTGCCAATGGTACAAATAGAATTGGTATAGTGTTACAAGCTTTGGTAGGAACTGCAGGGTATCGTTCTAAAGGGGTATCTACCTTTCCCTTTAACCTCTATCTTGGGATTTCTGCATTTTTTGGCGCTTTAATAGGTGCACAAATAGCAGTTGATATTCGTGGGGAATTATTCAATAAAATTTTAGCAATAATCATGCTCATCGTAGTTGCGGTTATTGTTCTAAAACCCAAAGCAAAAGCCTTGAATGTACCTGAACGTTTAACTGGTCGATATTTGTTGTATGCCATAGTAGGTTTTTTCTTTATTGGTATCTATGGTGGATTTATCAATGCGGGAATTGGGTTTATCATTATTCTATTCCTCAATAATGTAAACCACTTATCGCTAATTAGATCCAACGCGACCAAAGTAGCACTTGTCTTTGTTTACTCTATTGGCGCATTGGGACTATTTGCCTTCAATGGGGCAGTAGATTGGCTAACAGGTTTAGTATTAGCCTTTGGAAGTTCATTTGGTGCGTGGTGGTCTAGTCGCTGGTCTGTAGCGCAAGGGGAGGGGGTCATTAAAGCAGCCATGGTGATTATGGTTACTGCCTTGTCAATAAAATTATGGTTGTTTTAGTATTTCACGTATTCTACAATCTCTAGACCATAGCCTGTAATTCCCACTCGTGGTCCTTGCGATGAGTTAGTGATTACCCGCAATTTATTGATGTGGAGTTCGTGGAGAATTTGCGCACCAATCCCGAAGTCCTTTAAATCCATTCTTAGAGGGGGTGCTTTGGGTATAGTGTCATTTTTGGCGCTGGCTTGTTTTAATTCTCTCAAGCGTGCCAAAAGATTTTCAGACTGTTGTTGCTGATTAATAAATATAATCGCTCCTTTTTCTTCCGTATTGATGAGTTTGAAAATTTCCTCTAAACCTTTGTCGTTTGAACCGGTTAGCATTCCCAGTAGATCGTTGCTAATTTGAGAGGAATTAATTCGTGTTAATACAGGCTCATCTGCTTCCCAAGAACCTTTTGTTAGTGCTAGGTGAACCTGGTTATTTGTTGTTTGCTGGAAGGCACGTAAACGAAAATCTCCAAAACGCGTTTTTATTTCAGTATCTTCACGTTTTAAAATCAAACTATCGTGTTGCATTCGATAGGCCACAAGGTCTTCGATAGACACCAATTTTAAATCAAATTTTTTTGCCACCTTACGCAATTGTGGAAGTCGTGCCATGGTTCCGTCTTCATTCATGATTTCAACAATAACACCGGCGGGTTTTTTCCCTGCTAGGCGTGCAAAATCAATGGCAGCTTCGGTATGTCCTGTTCTGCGAAGAACACCCCCTTCTTTGGCAATCAGTGGAAAGATATGCCCCGGTCTCGATAAATCTTGGGGATTTGTATTTTCTTCTACTAAAGCCTGAATCGTTAACGCACGGTCACTAGCTGAAATACCTGTGGTAACACCTTTGCCTTTTAAATCTACAGATACTGTAAAGGCTGTTTCCATTGGGTCGGTATTATTGCGAACCATTCGGTCTAACTGTAGCTCATTACAACGCTTCTCCGTTAGGGGTGCACAAATTAAACCACGCCCTTCTTTGGCCATAAAGTTGATAATCTCAGGATTAATGTTCTCGGCAGCAGTTAAAAAGTCTCCTTCATTTTCTCGGTTGTCATCGTCAACTACAATAATAACCTCCCCGTTTTTCACGGCTTCAATTGCGTCCTCTATTCGGTCTAGTGCTTCTTTTTCCATATTTTTTTTCTGCCCACAAAAATAACATTCTTTATTGAGCTAATTTGGCTTTCAAAGAAAACAATAACTGCATCAAAATTAACAATGCCTTTGTCTGATGACGCTCTTTGTGTGAAATAGAGTGCAAAAGGCGCGATAATCAATGTGGACAGCCAACTCCCCAAGAGCGGAGAAATACTACTGTCTTCTGATGCGTTTTTACCAAATAAACCGATGTAGTGAAAGGTGAGGAATATTAAAATAGCCAAGACCATAGGTAACCCTAAACCTCCCTTGCGAATTATGGCGCCAAGAGAAGCGCCTACCAAAAATAAGAGAAGAATACTTACCCCAAGGGTGTACTTTTCGTGTAGGCTATTTTTATGGAGGTTGATACGCTTTTGATTTGTAAAGAATAAACGCTTTTTTGCCTCTAAATTGCGTTTCATGCCTTCCAATGAAATTTTAGCTTGACGAACCACCTGTGCGTGTTTGTTATAGATCGAATCTCCTAGAATTTTTATGGGGTTGTTGAATTGATTGAAGATGGAATCTGGACTGGGTTCAAAAACCTCACGGTCTACCTTTTCAAGATTATTACTCAAACTGGTCGTGACAAAGTTTCGTGCATAGGCTACCCGTTCTTTTCGAAAACGTGTTTCCAAGGAATCTATGCTATGGTTGAGTTCGTCAACCTTTTGCATGCGATACGTGCTGGTGTATTTTTCTTCTTCTAAATCAACATTGTTGAACTGTGATAGATCTATATTTAGAATGTACTCTTTAAACGCAACTTTGGCATGTTTGAGTTTCCTTAATTCAACAGCCTTTGAAGAGTAAATTTCTTCATAGCGATTGCCATCAAAAAGAATTAATTGTAATTCTTGACCAATGCTAGCGCTTTTCAATTCACCTCGTTTCGCTTTTATCACCACTCTGTTTTTGTTATCGGGGGATTTCTCATGAATGATAACATCCTCCAAAAAACGGTTATCCTCCCCATACTTTCGACTAACCTTAATGTTCATCTCACCAATTTCATTAAAGATACCCTCTGTAATAGCTAAGGCAGGTTTGAGTTTTGCTAAGTTCCTTCTTAGGTTGAAGTACTTGAACTCTCCTAAGGGGATAACGTGATTGGCAAAATAATAGCTCCCAATCCCTAAAAAAAAGTGAAAAACAACCAAACTCAACAAGGCGCGTTGCAGCGATATGCCCGTTGATTTCATGGCGGCAAATTCATAATTTTCGGCAAGTGCACCATAGGTCATAATAGATGCTAAAAGAACCGATAAAGGCATAACCAACGGATACAGTTTTGGGGAATAGAACGCCAAAAACTTAAATACAACTTCTGCATCTATTCCTTTCCCTGCAAATTCATCAATGAACAACCAAAATGTTTGAATGATGAAAATAAACATCAGAATGAAAAATACACTCAGCAAGCGCGTGAGGTATAGACTCAGAATGTAGCGGTCAATAATTTTCACTAGTCGTTAATGTAGTAGTTGGGATAGGCTTTAGCGTCAAAAACAAAATAGTTAGGCGGTAAGCTTATATCAAACTCTTGATTTTTTAACGTTAATGTAGTGAGTGTTCCGTTAACCCCCACTTCAATTAATCGGTAAACTTGGATGCGATCAATATCAATTCCCAGCAAGAGGTATTTTACCTCATCTGATACAGGATTTGGCATCAACTTAATGTATTGGATGTTTCGTCCCATAACCCGTTGTTCTATATCCCATTCATAGCCATAGCCTTCTTCATAAAAGCTCAATAGTTTAGAAGGATTCACACTTACATCGTCTTCATCTTCGGGGAAGCTAATTGTGATTTCCTCATTTTCTGGAACTATGGTATAGATTTTATTCCCGTCGAAAAGTTGAATAGCATCTAGGAAGTTAAGTTTATAACGGTCTCCCGCGAGGGTTACATTCCCCTCCATTTCCTGACGAATTTGTTCTTTTTTGTTTTCGAGCACATAACTGAAATCAAAACGAATATTTTCATGGCTTTTCATTTCCTTAGAGACTTGATCCAATAAAGTTTTAGCCTGTTCAAATCCTTGCCCTAAAGCTGTATAGGAAATAAATAATGCAAGCGTGAAAAGTTTTGTTTTCATGAGTCGATAAAAGCTTATACTTCGTTATTCAATAATTGTTCCAAAGCGGCAAGATCTGGCAGGAGTACTTGTCGTGCTTTGCTTCCCTCAAACGGACCAACAATACCAGCGGCTTCCATTTGATCAATAATTCTACCTGCTCTGTTGTATCCCAGTTTTAGTTTGCGTTGCAATAGTGAGGCCGAACCCTGTTGTGCAGTTACAATCACCTCTGCTGCCTCTCTAAAAAGCGCATCGCGGTCACTGGCATCAATGTCGAGTGTTGTAGATTCTTCACCAACAAATTCGGGCAAAAGGTGGGCTTCTGGGTAGGCTTTTTGGCTTCCAATGTATTCGGCGATTCGTTCAACCTCTGGGGTGTCTACAAATGCACACTGAATACGGGTTAGGTCATTCCCTTGGGTGTAGAGTAAGTCCCCACGTCCAATTAGCTGATCAGCTCCACCGCTATCTAAAATGGTTCTCGAATCAATTTTAGAGGTAACGCGAAAAGCAATACGTGCTGGGAAATTTGCTTTTATAATTCCTGTAATCACATTAACCGAAGGGCGTTGAGTGGCTATGATTAGGTGAATACCGATGGCACGTGCCAATTGGGCTAAACGCGCAATAGGGGTTTCCACTTCCTTTCCTGCAGTCATTATAAGATCGGCAAACTCATCAACCACCAACACGATATAGGGTAGAAAAGCATGACCATCATCTGGGTTTAGCTTTCTTGCTTTAAACTTTGCGTTGTATTCTTTGATGTTACGACACATTGCATTTTTTAGCAACTCGTAGCGATTGTCCATTTCAATACACAAGGAGTTTAAGGTATGTATCACCTTAGTATTGTCTGTTATAATCGCATCTTCTGCATCGGGTAGCTTGGCTAGGTAGTGACGTTCAATCTTGTTATAAATGTTCAACTCTACCTTTTTTGGATCGACCAAAATGAACTTCACTTCTGCAGGATGTTTCTTGTAGAGCAAGGAAGTTAAAACAGCATTCAATCCCACAGATTTTCCTTGACCGGTTGCACCAGCCATGAGCAAGTGGGGCATTTTTGCCAAATCAACAACAAAAGTTTCATTGCTTATGGTTTTACCAATGGCCACGGGCAATTCCATTTCGGCTTTCTGAAATTTTTGTGCGGCGATTACCGAACGCATGGAAACAATACTCGGTTTTTGATTGGGTACTTCAATCCCCACTGTCCCTTTTCCGGGTATAGGAGCAATAATTCGAATCCCTAGGGCCGAAAGTGATAATGCAATATCATCTTCTAAATTTTTGATTTTAGAAATCCGTACACCAGCCGCTGGAACAATCTCGTATAGAGTTACAGTAGGACCAATGTTGGCTTTTATTTTGGCAATTTCAATTTTATAATTGCGCAGGGTTTCGATGATTTTATTTTTATTGGCCTCTAGTTCGTCTTCATCAATAGTAATGGTTGAGCTTCCATAATCTTTTAATAAGTCAAGGGTAGGGAATTGAAAACCACTCAGTTCAAGTGTAGGATCAAAAGCACCATATTTTTCTACCAACTCCCTTGAAAGATTATCAACCGTTTCTTCTTCAGCAACCGCTTTAACTTCTATTTTCATTTCCTCAACAGCAACCTTTTCTTCTTCTGCTTTGGTTTCAATTTCCATAGAAAGTTCATCAGTGCTTTGACTTGAAGTAGAGGTGGAAGTAGGGGATTCTAGGGAAAGTTCTTTTTCAACCTCATTGGCAACTGACTGAAATTCTGCACTTTCTTCTTCAAAGGTGTTTGCTGGTTCTCCCGTTTTTTCTTCTCGAATAAAATAGGGTTGAAGCGCTGCTATAATTCGCTCTGGTGTTAGTTTAAGGTGAAGCACTAACGCAACAAGCCCTAGGAATGAAAGCAAAGACCACAGGCCAATAACGCCGATGTAGTCTATCGTGAAATCTGTTATTTCATATCCAACTTTTCCGCCTAAAAACGGAAAAATAGACGTGAAGCGAGCAGCGGTAAAACTAACCAATAGCAAATAGTAAATTCCCCATGTCCATCGGTTTAGTAGCGTGTGTTTTTGCACATTAAAGAAGTAGAACAAGCCGCTTAGTAAAAGTAGATAGGCAAAAATAAAGGCAGCAATACCCACCCCCTCATAAATAAATAAATGGCTTATTTCTGCACCTAATTTGCTGAGTAGGTTACTGCTTTCTACACTTCGGTCTGCAAGAAGTGAAAGGTTACTTTGGTCTACTTTCCAACTAAAAAAGTAAGAGGTAAAAGCAACAAACAACAAGATTCCTACAAGAATCAAAAATCCTCCCAAGAGAATTTCTCTGGAACGAAGTTTTTGCGTATCCTGAGTTTTGAATTTAGGAACTTTGGGTGCAGTCTTTTTTTTGGCGGCCATAAATTATCGCTTCTAACAAATTTACAAATTCTCCATGACTTGTTCAGTGTTAAAATCTGCACCAAATAGAAAGAAAAAACCCCCTCTTGTGGAGGGGGGTTGTTTATTGGTCTATACTGCCTTGCACGCGTTTCATAAAATTATTCAACGCCTCTTTCTGCGGTTGCCCATCTTTAATTTCTTTGTGAACTTCTAATGCGCCATAGAGGTTAGAGATCATTTCTCCAAGAACATCTACTTCTTCGTCTTTTATACCTGAATAATCACACAGGTATTCAAGAACTTCAAGGCTTTCATTCACATAGTCTTCATCGTTTTCTTCAATGAATTGAACGATGTGTTTAATGAGCGGCAGCTTCATCGACAAAAGTTTTTAGTACATCCGCCTTGTTGGTTTGTACTTGATTCAACAAGTTTCCATTCTCAAAAGCTGCAAAAGTGGGTAAGTTACTCACATCAGCTAGCTGTCTAGAATTTGGGTTCTTTTCTGCATCAATAATTACAAAGCTAATCCCTTCATTTTCAGCCGCCATTTTTTTAAATTTTGGCTTCATGATGCGGCAGTTCCCACACCAACCGGCAGAATATTGAACAATTACTTTTGCTTCACTTGCTACCAAATCTTGCAAGCTATCATCTTTGATTTCTTGTAGCATGATAGGGAGAGATTTAGTTATTGCTCAAGTAACTTTGAACACCATCCCGGTTTGCGTTCATGGCTTCTTTTCCTTCTTCCCAGTTTGCAGGACATACTTCTCCCTTTTCTTGTACGTGGGTTAAGGCATCAATGATGCGAAGGTACTCGTTAACATTTCTTCCAATAGGCATATTGTTGATCCCTTCATGAAAAACAATACCTTCTTCATCAATTACATAGGTAGCACGGTAAGAAACATTGTCTCCGTCAACCAAAACAGTTCCTGTTTCTTCGTCGTAACGCTCATTTGTAGTGTCTAGAATACCTAAGATACCCGATAGGTTACGGTTGCTGTCTGCAAGTAAATTATAGGTTACTCCTTCAATTCCTCCTTCATCTTTTGGTGTGTTTAACCAAGCAAAGTGAACTTCAGGGGTGTCACATGATGCCCCAATAACAATGGTGTTTCTTTTTTCGAATTCTGGCAAAGCTTCTTGAAAAGCGTGCAATTCTGTTGGGCAAACAAAAGTGAAGTCCTTTGGATACCAAAACAAAAGCACTTTTTTCTTGTTATCAATGGCTTCTTTCAACACGTTCACAGAAATGGTATCACCCATTTCATTCATAGCATTCACACTTAAGTCAGGGAATTTTTTTCCTACTAAAGACATAACATTTTTTTTAAAATTAAGCCCCAAAATTAAGCTTTCCGCATAGGGAAATCTGAAATAAAAATTTCAATAACTAATGCTAATATAAGCTGTACTTATAATAAAATTATACCGCTTTAATTTGGCGAATCTTAATGCCAAAATAAGCGTAAACTAAGGTAGTAATCGGGCTAAGCCAATTGAAGATGGCAAAGGCAAAATATTCTCCTACTCCCACCCCCAAAACACCAGATTGATATGCACCACATGTATTCCACGGAATTAATACGGAGGTAACAGTTCCTGTATCTTCAAGCGTTCGGCTTAAATTTTCTGGAGCGAGGTTACGGTCCTTGTAGGCCTGATCGAACATTTTACCCGGCAATACTATAGAAAGGTATTGGTCAGAGGCTGTTAAATTAATTGTTACACAAGAAGCTGCTGTTCCTGCAAAAAGTTGGAAGGTGCTTTTGGCTTTAGCCAACAAAGCTTGACTCAGCTTTTGTAGTCCACCAATGGCATCCATAACCCCTCCAAACACCATGGCGCAAATAATTAACCAAATGGTTCCTAACATGCCCTTCATACCACCAGAGGTAAACAAATCATTTAATAAGTCGTTAGAGGTAACAATCGCATTGTCTACCGTAATTGCGTTCATAATACCCCGATAGGCCGAGGTGAAATTCATTTGCGTTGCCCCTGCAGTTTCTAAGACCAAATGGGGTTGATACAATAAAGCAAACCCGCCCCCTAATAAGGTACCGGTTAATAAAGCAACCAAGGGTGGGGCTTTTCGAATAATCATAAAAATAACTACCGCAGGAACGATAAATAAGCCCAGATTGATGGTAAATCGTTCATCAATGCTGTTAAGAAGACTAAGCGTATCAGCTTCACCACTTGCGGCTTGAAAGAACCCGAGAAACAGAAAAACCACGAGGGTAATCACGATACTCGGTATGGTGGTGTAGGTCATGTAGCGAATGTGCGTGAATAAATCAGTTCCTGCCATAGCAGGTGCCAAGTTAGTGGTATCGCTAAGGGGAGATAATTTATCGCCAAAATAGGCTCCAGAAATTACAGCACCCGCAACCATACCAATGGGTATGTTGAGTGCTCGACCAATCCCAATGAGTGCAATACCAACGGTGGCAGAAGTGGTCCAACTGCTACCAGTAGCTAAAGAAATAATTGCGCAAATCACAATACAGGCGGGTAAGAAAATACTCGGATGAAGAATTTGCAGTCCGTAGTAAATCATGGCCGGAATAATCCCGCTCAATAACCAAGTACCAGCAAGTGCACCCACAAACAATAAAATGAGCAGTGCACCTGAGGTAGATTTTAGATTGCTACCTACAGCCTCTAGCATGTGTTCGTAGCTCACCTTATTGCGAAATCCAACAATCGCTGCAACTGCACCTCCAATGAGTAAAATAAACTGATTTGAGCCCCCCAGTGCGTCATCGCCAAAAACGAAAACATTGAAAGCCAATAACACGACTAAAATGATAACGGGGAGGAGCGCTTGCCCTAAACTGATTTCTTTTTGCTGATCTTCCATGTCCTTTCTTTGCCTCAATGATACGATTTTTTACAATAGCATTAAAGGCGATCTCTTAGCCGCTAGCAAAGGCCATGTTTTTCAGTTATTTAGTATAAAAAAACACATCTGATGAAATGTAGCATGATAATACCTTTCATCTTTTTTTTCGCATTTAAACATTTGTATCTTTGTTCGACAAACCAACAACCTATGAGTCAATTTGATGTTGCCGTAATTGGATCTGGCCCTGGCGGCTATGTTGCGGCCATACGCTGTGCCCAACTCGGCATGAAAACTGCTTTAATCGAGAAATATTCAACTTTAGGAGGAACCTGCCTAAATGTTGGCTGTATTCCCTCTAAGTCGCTCTTAGATTCATCTCATCACTATGAAGATGCCATTAAACATTTTGACACCCACGGAATTGAAATTCCCGGAGAAATAAAAGTCAACTTTGAAAAAATGATTGCCCGCAAGCGCGGTGTGGTAGAGCAAACCACCAAGGGAATTGACTTTTTGATGGAGAAAAATAACATCACTGTTTTCAAAGGTTTGGGGAGTTTTGTTGATGCTACCCACATTAAAATTGAAGGAGAAAAGGAAACCACCATTGAGGCGAAAAATACCATCATAGCCACAGGCTCTAAACCCGGTTCGTTGCCATTCATTTCTATTGACAAGGAACGTGTGATTACGTCTACCGAAGCCTTAGAATTGAAAGAAATACCGAAACATCTATTGGTCATTGGCGGTGGGGTTATTGGATTAGAATTAGGACAAGTATACCGCCGCTTAGGCGCAGCGGTTTCTGTCATTGAATATGCCGACCGTATCACTCCTGTAATGGACAGCGCTGTTTCTAGAGAGCTGACCAAGGTAATGAAGAAACAAGGCGTTAAATTCTATGTTTCCCATGGCGTAAATAAAGTAGCGCGTAAAGGAAAAGTAGTACAGGTATCAGCAACCAACAAAAAAGGAGAAGAAGTTTCGTTTGAAGGCGATTACTGTTTGGTCTCCGTAGGTCGCCGCCCTTATACCGATGGACTTAATGCGCAAGCTGCTGGTGTACAAATTACCGAACGTGGGCAAATTGAAGTGAATGACCATTTACAAACCACAGCAGCCAATATCTATGCCATTGGCGACGTAGTGCGCGGTGCCATGTTAGCCCATAAAGCTGAAGAAGAGGGGGTCATGGTGGCTGAAATTTTAGCCGGACAACAACCACATATTGACTATAACCTTATTCCAAATGTAATTTACACCTGGCCAGAAGTTGCTTCGGTTGGAAAAACAGAAGAAGAACTAAAGTCGGCGGGTGTTAAATACAAAAGCGGACAGTTCCCAATGCGTGCTCTAGGTCGCGCGCGTGCTAGTATGGATACCGATGGTTTTGTGAAAATTCTTGCAGATGCTGCGACAGATGAAGTTTTGGGCGTTCATATGGTAGGAGCACGCGTTGCCGATTTAATTGCTGAGGCCGTTACCGCGATGGAATTCCGTGCTTCTGCAGAGGATATTTCAAGAATGTCACACTCGCATCCAACCTATGCTGAGGCAGTGAAAGAAGCGGCACTCGCGGCTACTGCTAACCGACCTTTACACATTTAAGAACACTCCCCTAAGGTCCAAGTGGCAATACCGCTACTTGCGGCAACACAGCTGTTGCTGTAGGTTGAATCGTCACACCCGCAAACGGGAGCGTATTCTTGCGTGCAAACTTGATTTTCTGTTATAGGGATTCTACAGTTTTGAGTTATCGCAGTTTTGCTTAGTTCACGAATTAAGCGGTAGCGATGGGTGGG
>WTJU01000077.1:0-2500 GCA_011526285.1 Candidatus Arcticimaribacter sp. | reverse complement strand
TTTGAGTTATCGCAGTTTTGCTTAGTTCACGAATTAAGCGGTAGCGATGGGTGGGACAATCATCTTGGCAGTTTTCAATGTCAAGTGGCGTCATTTCAATTTCTAGGTCATAAATATATCCGTGTTCAAAATCAAACCCCTCAATTTGAATTGCCTCTTTCTGCCAGCGAGTTCCACCAATAGCATCGTCCAGTTGAAAATTAAAGCATTTGCGTTCAAAAAAGGCACCGTTACACAACGATTGGTAAAAATTGATGCGCATTCGTACAACAACAGTTTCTTCATCAGTAGTAGTGTCTTGTGAAGTACAGGCTGGAAAAAAGCAGAGAAGGCAAAGAAGAAATAGGGGCAAATTTTTCATACTCAATTATATCTGTTCATAGAATTTGAGCATTAATTGTGCCAATTCTTCCCCACAGTCTTCTTGCAAGAAATGTCCTCCCGAAACAATGTGGTGGTCTTGCCCTTTGGTACCGGGAACTATTTTTTGAAACACTTGTTCCCCACCTTTGGTAATTGGGTCTTGATCGCTAAAGAGAGTAAGAAAAGGTTTCTTCCATTGCGCAAGGATCATCCAAGCGGCTTTATTATTATCACTTTCTGGGTCATTTTCTGAAGTGGGAACAAGCGCTGGGAACTTTCGTGCACCCGCTTTGTATTCTTCTGTTGGGTAGGGGGCATTGTAGGCCGCCAGCACCTCGGCAGATAAGTTTGTAGTAGTAGCGCGTTGCAGTACAGTAGCAATATCAAATTTCGGACTTGTAGCAGCAAAGTTTTGCCAATCGAGAAAAGCTTGGGGTGGGGTTGCGGTGCCGGTGGGCAGCATGGTGTTTCCAGCCACTACCGTAGCGAAATTGTCGGGATTGGCGGTAAGCAATCGCAAACCAATGAGTCCGCCCCAGTCCTGAATGAAGAGGTTGATGTTGGTCAATTCAAGCTCATCTAGAAGTGCTTGCGTCCAAACAATGTGTTTTGCATACGAATAATCGTCTTGCGCAGCGGGCTTGTCTGAACGTCCAAAGCCAATTAAATCTGGAACCACTACCCGATAGCCTCCATCTACCAAAACAGGAATCATTTTGCGGTAGAGGAACGACCAACTGGGTTCCCCATGCAATAACAACACAACTGGACCTTGGCCCTCATCAACATAATGCATCCGCAAGTTCGCTGTTACTTGAAAATAGTTGGGAGCATATGGAAAATCAGGAAGTTGCGTAAAGGCACTGTCGGGGGTTCTCAACACATTCATAAAAAAGCAGTTTAAATATTGTTAGACGAAAGCTGTTTTTGGTTTATGCTTTTGTCTGTTTTTCAGTCAAAAAGGTACGTAATTTTGGACGATAATGAGCGTCCAACAGCACCAAAGCTGTACACACAACCATAAAGAGGAGCGCCCCTACAATCGCTTGGGGAAACGTCCAGCTGTACTTAAAGAATTTATACAACCCTAGCCCAAATAAACTTCCGTAGAGGATAAAGTAATGTACGATGTAAATTTCTAAGGTCTTACTGCCAATTTTCGTCCACAGCCCTTTCTTCAAATAATCATTGGCTAAAATAAAGCACCCAAAGAGAAAGCAGACATCCCCTAAACGGATAAAGAGGAAATTGTTATAGGCTACTTTCCGAAACAATTCAATGCCCGTAAAAAATTCGAGGTCTATCAAGAAAGCAGAAGACTTAAATACCAACCAATAGCCCATTGCTAGAAAACCCAAGCCCCACGCCCATAATTGCTCGGTGTTGGAGTTAAATAGATATGCAATAAAACTTCCAATACACACATAACCAAACCAAGGCAAAAGATAAAACACCCCTTTGTTGGCTTTTGAAAAGTAACCTGCAAGATAATTTGGTACCCCCTCCAACACCAAATCTACATATAGGGGTTGGGTAACAAAGATGATAAGCCCAACGATTAAAAATACCAGTCCTGCCCACCGACGTATATAGTGGAAACAACTGTAGAGGAGGATGGTCAAACTCAGGCTCAGCCCAATGATTTGTAGCACATCTGGATAGAGGAAGGAATTGTTGATCTTTCCGTTGAAGAGCATGGGGAGGTTTAAACGCAACAAATAGCCCCAAAAGAGCAGTTCTAGGGTACGTTTTAATCCTTTCTTCACCCGCGGATTTTTCCAGCCCTGCTCCTTATTGCGCAGCAGTAAAAAGGTAAACACCCAACCGGTAATGGTAAAGAACACCGGCGCAGTAAACCCACGACAGTACAACCAAAAAGAATAGATGGGGTTGCTGGGGTCTTTAAACACTGGGTTCAGCAAGCCACTGATAAAATGCCCTTGCAGCATCATTAAGATCGCAAAAGCACGTAAGGCATCGATAAAATATAAACGTGGTGGTTTCCCCATATTTGATTTCTTATACCAAAGGAAAAGAAATGTAGCCGGACTTCCTAATGGGAGGGGGGAGGAGTTAGGGTAGAGCGCTTAGTTTTCTTTTTTTTGACGCGATAGAATCCATAGTTTCTATTTCCAAA
>WTJU01000037.1 GCA_011526285.1 Candidatus Arcticimaribacter sp. | reverse complement strand
GACTTATCTAAAACAGAGGAAATTCCCGATACAGTAAAAAAAGTTCTAAGCAAGGTAGAAACGATTGACGTTATAGTAAACAATGCAGGAATATCACAACGTTCACTTGTCAAAGACACCCACTTAGAGGTAGATAGGAAGATTATGGAATTAGATTATTTCTCCAAAGTCGTCTTAACCAAATCATTATTGCCGCATATGACAGAAAACCAACAAGGATTAATAATTTCTATTAGCAGTGTAGCAGGAAAAATTGGAACCCCAATGCGATCAGCCTACTGTGCTGCTAAACACGCATTAATAGGGTTTATGGACGCTTTAAGAGCAGAGGTACATGCCAACAATATAAATGTAATGGTAGTGACTCCGGGCTCAGTACAAACAGATATTTCAAAAAATGCGCTAGAAGGCGATGGGAAAAAACACAATGTCACCGATCCTATGATTGCCAATGGAATTCCTGTAGATGTCTGTGTAAAGAAAATTATAAAAGGCATTCAAAAAGAAACACCAGAGCTAATGATAGCACAACGAAGAGAGCGAATGGCAGTGTATGTGAGACGCTTTTTCCCTTCTTTGTTGTTTAGAATGATGACCAAACTTCAAGCCACCTGAGTAGAACTAACCAATGCATTAATAGAATTAAATACAGAGAAATGAAATATATAAGCACGAAACTTGAAAATAATGTATTGTATATTGGTTTAAATCGGCCAGAAAAACGGAATGCATTCTCCTCCACTATGATAAATGAATTAACAGATGCATATGAAGAGGTAGAAAATAACGATGCCATTCGTTGTGCCATTTTATTTGCACATGGAGATCATTTTACATCTGGATTAGATCTTGCGGAAATTGCTCCTAAAATCATACAAGGAGCTTCTTTTATTCAAAAGGAAAAAGTTGATCCTTGGGGCATCTATTCCATTAAAAAACGAACAAAACCAGTTATTGCTGTTGTTCACGGAATGTGCCTTACCTTAGGAATAGAGCTTGTTTTAGCTGCAGATATAATCATTGCATCAAGCGACACTAAATTTGCTCAAATTGAAATAAAAAGAGGTATTTATCCATTTGCAGGAGCAACAATTCGAATGCAAGAACGAATTGGTCGAGGTAATGCCATGCGCTATCTATTAACCGGAGACACCTACA
Organism: Candidatus Arcticimaribacter sp.; assembly: GCA_011526285.1. Lineage (GTDB taxonomy): Bacteria > Bacteroidota > Bacteroidia > Flavobacteriales > Flavobacteriaceae > Arcticimaribacter. The sequence goes on along the minus strand of WTJU01000037.1, from coordinate 2,285 downwards.
CCGCTGAAACAGCATATAGAATGGGTATGGTACAGGAGTTAACCGAACCGGGTAAACAACTCGATAAAGCCACAGAAATAGCTGAAACTATCGTAAAACAAGCTCCTCTTGGTGTAAAACAGACTATTATCACAGCAAATATGGCTAAAACACAAGCTATTCCAGAAGGGATCGCAGAACACTTTTTGACGACCATTAAAGATTTAATGCTTAGCGATGACGGGCAAGAAGGTTTCAAGTCCTTCATTGAGAGACGAGAAGCAGTCTTTACAGGGAAGTGATGAAATAAAAAGAGATTATACCTGCCATCCCTTTATATATTGAATGGAAGATCGCTCGCACTACTACAGGCTACGAATACTGCAGCCAAAAAAATGCAGCAATCAATTTTTATTAGACCTTTATTTTTATCTAAACCTCTTTTTTAATTGCTAATCCAACCATTATGTATGGCTTACAGTTGTTTTTAAAGTTTGTTCGTCAATCTAACTAACAAACAAGCCTGTAATTTTCTAGACGATAACAAGCATCATAGTCTGCCGCTGTATGAATTTGATAGGGTCTTTCACCCTCACAAAAACAACTCTCTTTTTTTGAGCAAGCAAATAGATTAAGTGAAATAATTGCATAAAAAATTATTCCCTTTAGTTTCATTGAAAATTTACAGCTAAGAACATTGGTTACTGCAGTAGACATACACTAATACCCGCTGCCTCTAGTGTTACCGCATTGTCCTTCCGAATAGTCATCTATTCCCCAAGCCTCTGCTTCACAGCTGTTGGAGTACGTTCTGTTATTACATCCACAAACAGGAGCGTATATTTCTATACAAGCTACATCCTTTCTAGTCTCTAGTACTTCACAACTATCCTGATCGGACGAACATCCTAGCACTATAGCGAAAGAAATAATAGCAAATAAATGTTTCATTAACCCAATAAAACGTTCAATTTACTGTTTTACAAAAGTTAGTGTAAGATCATCTTCACTTAGATTAAATTCACTAAATGAGGCGTTGAAATTAATGACAGATCGTGTTGTTTCTCCATCAGTAGTTATATCATATGTTTGGCGCGTATTTCCAAAGTCAGGACTATCATTTGAATTTTCCCAAGTTCCTGAGCTTGAACCTCCCATTTCACTATTTAAAGCTGGTAACATACTTTGAACATTAGGGTCTGTACTTGTAAATTCTATCGTTTGGTCTAAAGAACCATTTGAATTAAAAGTAATTGTATAGTTAAACGTTAATGAAACGTCATTCATTTCGTTATCATTATCGTCACCAAATAGGTCTGCCCCATCTTGAGCGCTTAACCATGTTCCAATTATTGGATCTGTTCCTCCATCGTTATCGTCTTTAGAACAGTTAATTAGTGTTAGGGCCGTTAAAAATAATAGCACTTTTTTCATGATCTATTTTTATTTGATAAGCTAATTTAAAAATTATTAACTATATCTATCTAAAAAATAAGTATTTAGCTGTTTAAAGCCCTTCGTGTGAGTAGAAATTAGGACAATGCTTTTCTAATAAATATTAATTCAAAATGAAAATCTCTTAAAGTACCTGTGAAATTTTAGATGAAATAAATTCTTACTTATTTGACTTAAAAATTTTATGCAAGCTTTACTTTATTTTCATTTTGAAGTTTCTTTAGTGTTCGTGAAACTACTTCTCTTGAACTAGCAATATCTCTAGCTATTTCCTTCAATGTTTTGTCAATTTTGATACTGCCATCCTTATCCTTGAAGTTATTAAGATATTTTACTAAACGGTCTTCAACTTTCTTAAAGGATAATTCTTCTATAGTAGAAATTAAATCATCGTATCTGTCTAAGAACAATTCTAAAATTAAATTATTCCACTCTTCATAATCGACCTGCCATTTTCTAATTTTATTTGATGGAACAAGCATTAGTGAAGAATCTGACTCTGTTTCTGCAGAAACTTTACTTATTTTATTTGTAAACCCAGCAATCATTGACATCATACACGTTTGTCCTGTTTCTACATAATATAAAAGTAATTCTTTAGAGACATCTTCGCTTTCTACAAAAACCCTAACACTACCATCCAAAACAAATGGCACGTATTCCATTTTATCTCCAGAATTGACAATTATTTCTCCAGCATTGACATTAATTATTTTTGAAACCTTTTTTATCTCATTTTTTAACTGAACTGGAAGTTGTTTATAATTTATCATTTCAAGATGTTTAGTCAAACTTAATGTTTTTTTATAATCTGAAGGTGTGACATTGGTCACGTTGAGATAATAAAAAAT
>WTJU01000017.1 GCA_011526285.1 Candidatus Arcticimaribacter sp. | reverse complement strand
CTACTTTTTTCCTTTTTCCCATGGTGTTCAAAGATAGGGTTGTATTTTTAGTACATGAAACAATTGTGTTTACTTCTGGTTTTTTGTTCTGCTACTTTAGTAGCACAAAAACAAAATCTTGAACGCTCTACTTTAATCATTCCGCCAAAGCAAGTAGTTCAGCTAGATTATCCCTACTACAAAGGATTTGTCGTAAAGTTATGGAATAAGGCGAAGTTTGACGTGGGCGTATCAGCGCGAGCACATGCAACAGACTCTTTGCAAAAAGGCTTTGGGCTTTCTAAAGGTGCAAATGCAACCTTGGCTGTTCCTGCGGCCTCCTATCTTCAATTAGAGAACAGGTTTCTAGCACCACTAAAAGTAGAGTATATAGTGTATAAAGGGAAACCCGGAAAGAATAAAACAGGGGCAGCTACTCCACAGCGAGGCTTTTACCTTGTTAACAGCACTGCACAATCTATTCCATTAAAAATACCGGGGATAATGAATCCTAATTTATCTCCTTTTTCTAAAAGTGGGGTCGATTTACCCCTTGGGCAAAAAATACTACTCAAGGTTGCAGGTAAAGATTTACTCCTGCTCACAGTAACCGATACTATTCCTAAAGGAGCACGCATTAATGTTGCTGACTTAATTGATCGTGCTTTGAATCCTGAAGAGTAAATTAAGTGTGCCGATAATGCATAAAAAAAACCTTGCATATGCAAGGTTTTATATACTACTAATCGAGTTGATTTATACAGTTACTAAATCTCCCATGGTATTTTTTTGGGGGAGAGTAGAATGCCCCATCAAGTAGGTGTCTACTTGGTGAGCTGCTTCACGACCTTCTGAGATTGCCCATACAATAAGGGATTGCCCACGACGTACATCACCTGCTGCAAAAATATTTTGCTTTGCTGTTTGGTAACGATTTTCAGCTTTGATGTTTCCACGTTCATCATAGGTTAATCCAAACTGCTCAGGTACAGTTTTTTCGGGACCTGTAAATCCTAGTGCAAGTAGCGCTAATTCACATGGCCATTCTTTTTCGCTTCCTTCAATCTCTACTAATTTTGGACGCTCACCAGGAATTTTTTTCCACTCAACCTCTACGGTTTTCAGGGCTTTTAGATTCCCTTTTCCATCGCCTACAAATTCTTTTGTTAAGATGGACCATTCACGATGACTTCCCTCTTCGTGTGAAGAAGACGTTTTAAGTTTGAAGGGCCAGTAAGGCCAAGGGTTTTCATCTGTACGTCCGTTGGCAGGTTTGGGCATGATTTCAAAATTGGTCACACTTTTTGCACCATGACGGTTTGAGGTTCCAATACAATCAGATCCTGTATCACCACCACCAATAACAACAACATTCTTATCTGTCGCTAAGTATTTTTCTTCGCGTTCCAATTGCCCGTCTACCGCCTTGTTGTTATGCGGTAAGAAATCCATTGCTTGCTCTACTCCTTTGAGGTCTGCCCCTGGAATAGGGAGTTCTCTACGTACTGTAGCCCCCATGCAAAGAACGACAGCGTCATAGTCTGCCTCGAGCTGTTCTGCTTTAATGTCTTTACCAATCTCGGTGTTGACAATAAATTCAATTCCTTCTTCTTCTAAAATGGCTAAACGACGATCAATAACATTTTTTTCCATTTTAAAGTCAGGAATACCGTAGCGCAAGAGCCCTCCAATTTTATTGTCACGTTCATAAACAGTGACTTTATGTCCAGCGCGGTTTAGTTGTTGTGCTGCTGCTAAACCAGCAGGACCAGACCCTACTACAGCGACAGTCTTCCCAGTACGTTGTACAGGCGGTTGGGCTTTAATCCAGCCTTCTGCGTAACCGCGTTCAACAATATACTTCTCAATTAGTTCTATGGACACGGGTGGATTAACGATTCCTAGCACACAAGCTTCTTCACAAGGAGCAGGACATAGACGCCCAGTAAACTCAGGGAAGTTGTTGGTAGAATGAAGAATGGTTAAAGCCTTTTGCCAGTCGTTTTTATATACCGCATCGTTAAAGTCTGGAATAAGGTTTCCAAGTGGGCAACCACTATGGCAAAAAGGTACCCCACAGTCCATGCAACGACCTCCTTGCTCTTGCAATTGGTCTGTTTTAGGTGCAAGGGTGAACTCTTTGTAGTTTTCGATACGTTTTTTTGGGTCGATCGCTTCTTCGTTAATGCGATCATACTCCATAAATCCTCTTAATTTTCCCATGACATTAAGCGTTTTGTTCTTGTTCTTTTTCTGCCGCTAGTAGTGCTAAAGCTTTTTTGTAATCAGTTGGCATAACTTTAATAAAGTTTTTAGCGCTTTCGGGCCAGTCTTTTAAAATTGATGCGGCTTTGCTACTAGAGGTGTAGTCTTTGTGGTTGACCAACAAACCGTGAACGGTTTCGCGATCTTGGTCGGTTAGGTCTTCTAATTCTACCATCTCAAGGTTGAATTTTTTCTCATCAAAAGTACCATCTGGGCTGTAGAGGTAAGCAATTCCACCACTCATTCCAGCAGCAAAATTACGACCAGTTTCTCCCAGAATAACAGCAATTCCTCCGGTCATGTATTCACAACCATGATCTCCAATTCCTTCTACTACAGCGGTAGCTCCAGAGTTGCGAACACAGAAACGCTCACCTGCGATTCCGTTAATGTAAGCTTCTCCTGTTACAGCTCCATAGAGGGCAACATTTCCAACAATGATGTTTTCATCTGCTTTAAAGGTTGCTGTTTCGGGAACTTTGGCAACAAGTGTTCCTCCAGATAAACCTTTTCCAAAGTAATCGTTACATGTACCGTCTACTTTCATGAAGAGGCCCTTGGCACCAAAGGCACCAAAACTCTGTCCTGCTGTACCTGTGAATTTCAAACTCAAGGTGTGCTGGGGTAAGCCATTTGCACCGTGAATTTTTGAAATTTCATTTGAAAGAATAGCACCCACCGTACGATCTGTATTGCGGATATAAAATTCTAGATGCTGTTCTTCTTTTCTGTAGATGGCAGGGTGCGCTGCGCTAATGATATCAAAATCTAGCACATTGTCTAAGCCGTGATCTTGTTTTTCAGTGTTGTATAACTTCACTTTTGGCCCTACTTCAGGTTTGTACAAGATTTTTGAAAGATCTATGCCTTGTGCTTTAAAGTGGTCTACGGCCTTCTTCATGTTGATTTTCTGTGACTGACCAACCATTTCATCAACTGTTCTAAACCCAAGATCTGCCATGATTTGACGAAGTTCTTCTGCTACAAAGTACATGAAGTTAATTACGTGTTCTGGCTTGCCCTTAAAGTTTTTGCGCAGTTCTGGATCTTGTGTGGCTATTCCTACCGGACAGGTGTTAAGGTGACAAGCACGCATCATGATACAACCAGAGGCAACCAAGGGTGCTGTAGAGAAACCAAATTCTTCTGCCCCTAAAAGACAAGCGATGGCTACATCACGCCCTGTTTTCATTTGCCCGTCACATTCGAGGACAATTCGGTTACGCAGGTCGTTCATCACTAACGTTTGTTGTGCTTCAGCAATTCCAAGTTCCCACGGTAAACCAGCGTGTTTTAATGAGGTTAGGGGAGATGCTCCCGTACCACCATCAAAACCAGAAATTAGAATGACATCTGCTTTAGCTTTAGCCACCCCTGCTGCAATGGTACCCACACCAACTTCAGAAACAAGCTTTACATTAACACGTGCTTCACGATTGGCATTTTTGAGGTCATAGATTAACTGAGCCAAATCTTCGATAGAGTAAATATCGTGGTGTGGTGGTGGAGAAATTAATCCTACATAGGGGGTTGAATTTCTTACCGAAGCAATGTAAGGATTGACTTTTGGACCAGGGAGCTGTCCACCTTCTCCGGGTTTCGCTCCTTGTGCCATTTTAATTTGGATTTCTTTTGCAGAGGAAAGGTAATGACTCGACACACCAAAACGTCCTGAGGCAACTTGCTTGATCGCAGAGTTACGCCAGTTTCCATTGTTGTCGGGTTGAAAACGTTGAGGATCTTCGCCCCCTTCTCCAGAGTTACTTTTCCCTCCAATTCTGTTCATGGCAATGGCCAAGTTTTCGTGGGCCTCTGCAGAAATTGAACCCAACGACATCGCACCTGTTTTAAATCGTTTGACGATTTCAGTCCAAGGCTCTACTTCATCTAACGGGATAGGGTCATAACTAGCAAATTCAAAAAGTCCGCGAATGGTCATGAGTTTTTCAGACTGTTCGTTGATCATTTTGGAATAGACCTCATAGCTCTCCCATTTGTTTTGCTTTACGGCTTGTTGCAGCTTGGCAATGGTTGTAGGGTTAAGCATATGTGCTTCTCCGTCACGACGCCAGCGGTATTCGCCCCCAATTTCTAAATCTAAACCGGCGAGGCCTTCTTTGCTAAATGCCTTGCTGTAACGACGTGCAATCTCGCGTTCTAGTTCATATAACCCTGCACCTTCAATGCGTGTCGCGGTATCACAGAAGAATTGGTCGACAAATTTTTCACTCAGTCCAAGTGCTTCAAAAATTTGTGCCCCACGGTAAGAGTGAAGGGTCGAGATTCCAATTTTGTTCATCACTTTAACAATTCCTTTTGCAATGGCTTTGTTAAAGTTTTCAATGGCTGTTTCAGCATCTATGCCTTGAATGGTGCCTTCTTCAACTTGCTTTTCAATGATTTCATTTACCATGTATGGGTTAATGGCACTTGCACCATAACCAAATAAACAAGAGAAATGATGTGGTTCACGCGGCTCTGCTGATTCAATTACGATTCCAAAGTTGGAACGTTTTTTTAAGCGTTTCAGCGCATTGTGCGTGTGCGCACATGCAAGTAGCATAGGGATTGGTGCAAAATAGTTGGAAACACCACGGTCAGATAAAATCACGATGTTAGCTCCTTTATCAACTTCACGCTCAATACTTTTCACCATTCTATCAAGCGCATCTTCTAAACCGTTTATACCTTTGTGAACTTCATAAAGTGCTGGAATCGCTACTGCTCTAAAGTCTGGATGGTCTATGTGTTTGATTTTATCTAAATCTTCGTTTGAGATAACGGGATTTTGGATACTCAATTTCTTTGCGTGTGCTGAACTGATGTCAAATATATTAACGTCATTTCCGATGCTCAGGGAAGTATCGGTCACAATTTCCTCTCGAATACCGTCTAAAGGAGGATTGGTTACCTGAGCAAATAATTGTTTGAAGTAGTTGTATAACAATTGTGGTCGGTCAGAAAGAACAGCCAATGGCGTGTCTGTTCCCATAGAACCAATTGCCTCTTTCCCCTCTAAACTCATAGGGAGGATAATTGTCTTAAAATCTTCTTGAGTGTAACCGAACACTCGAAGACGTGTTTCGTAATTCTCTGATTCTACTTCTAAGTGGTTTCCTGTGTAAGGTACTTTAGCAAGTGGGAGTAAGTTTTCGTCTAGCCATTCTTGGTAAGGGCGCTGACTAACGATTTGTTGCTTAATTTCTTGGTCCTCGACTATGCGGCCTTCGTCCATGTTTACGAGGAACATACGTCCGGGTTCTAAACGCCCGTGTTTTACCACATTTGCAGGGTCAATGTCTAGTACTCCAGCTTCTGACGACATAACTACATAACCATCTTTAGTAACGGTATATCTAGACGGGCGTAACCCGTTACGGTCAAGTAGAGCACCAATGTATTTTCCGTCAGTAAATGGAATAGATGCAGGTCCATCCCAAGGTTCCATGATGCAAGCGTTGTATTGGTAGAATGCTTTTTTGGCGGGATCCATCGACTTGTGTTTCTCCCAAGCTTCGGGCACCATCATCATCATTACTTCAGGCAGTGAACGCCCAGTGGCTAGTAGTAGTTCTACAGCCATATCCATGGAAGAAGAGTCTGATTTTCCTCTTAATATTACAGGTAGAATCTCCTTGATATCATCGCCAATGAGGTCGCTTTTAAATAGTTCCTCTCGTGCCTGCATGCGGCTGTAATTCCCTCTAAATGTGTTGATTTCTCCGTTGTGACACATATAGCGGAAGGGCTGAGCTAAATCCCAAGTTGGAAATGTATTGGTTGAGAAACGTTGATGAACCAAAGCCAAACGAGTTACCACAAGTGGGTCTGATAGATCGGTGTAATACGGCTCAATATCTTCTGGCACCAAAAGACCTTTGTAGATTAATGTGTGCGTAGAGAGTGAAGGGAAGTAGAAATACTTTGCTTCTGATAGTTTTGACTCATATATGGTATGCTCTGCCTTTTTGCGTGCTACAAAAAGTTTAACATTAAACTCATGGTCGGTGATTTGATTGTCACCTTTCCCAACAAATACTTGTGCAATATAGGGTTCTGTTTGAGCCGCAATACGTCCAACCACACTTTTGTTTACAGGAACTTTACGCCAGCCAAGAACAGCAAGACCTTGTTTTTTTATTTCGTTTTCGAACACATGAATACAATAATCACGCTGGTTGTCTTTTTGCGGTAAAAAAGTCATACCAACAGCATATTGATGTAGCTCGGGTAATTCAAAATCTACATTTTTCTTTAAGAAATCGTGTGGAATTTCAATGAGGATACCTGCTCCGTCACCTGTTTTACCATCGGCACTTACAGCCCCGCGGTGTTCTAATTTTACCAAGATATCTAATGCCTTGCCAATGATGTCATTGGTTTTCTTTCCTTCTAGGCTACAGATGAATCCTGCTCCACAATTATCATGCTCAAAATCTGGCGAATACAGCCCTTGTTTCTCTGGTAACATAAAGTGCTCGGTTTTAAAGAGTCCCAAAATTAAGTCTATGTCTTCTTATTTTATTCTTTTCTAGCTGCTTTCTCTGTGCTTTTTAGGAGTTTAGATTTAGAGAAGCGAATTTTTTAATATTTCACAATTCTAACCCGTTTAGATTAAAGGAAGTTTAAAAAAGAGGTTATTTTTGGTGAATAATGAAGGTAAAAAGTGAGTTTTGTTGAGAAAACTGTTTTAGGGGTAATGTCTGGAACTTCTCTAGACGGTATTGATCTTGCTTTGGTTCATTTTGAACGTAGGGAAGAATGGCGCTTTACGCTGCAGCACGGCGAGACAATTGCTTATCCCTCCGCATGGAAAAATCGTTTACAGCAGCTCACCGAATTATCATCGCAAGCATTGCGTGAGTTAGATGTAGAATACACTAATTTTCTAGGAGAGGTAATACAGGAATTTTTGATAAAACACAGGGTTGAAAAGCTAGATTTTGTTGCTTCTCATGGACACACTGCATTGCATCAACCAGAACAGGGAATTACCTACCAAATAGGAAATTTACCCCATTTAGCGACTAGCATAGGCCAAAAAGTAATATGTGATTTTCGAGTGGCAGACGTAAACTTGGGCGGACAAGGAGCACCCTTAGTTCCCGGGGGAGAGGTTTATTTATTTAAAGATTACGTCGCTTGTGTTAATTTAGGAGGATTTGCAAATATTACGCAATTGCATCATGATCCTGTGCTTGCTTATGATATAACAGCAGTGAATGTTGTTTTGAATTTTTTGGCGAATAAATTAGGGCTGCCCTATGATGATAAAGGGCGTATTGCCCAAAGTGGAAAAATGATTCCTTCTCTATTTGATGCGCTTAATGCACTTGCATTTTACCAAACCCAACCCCCTAAGTCGCTTGGCCTTGAATGGGTACAAACCACTATTTTCCCATTGTTAGCGCAATACGAGCATTTGGCTATTGAAGATTTACTTCATACCTACTCTGTACACAGCGCAAAGCAAATTGCAAATGAACTTCCCAAAAACGGTAAGGTGTTATTTTCAGGCGGTGGGGCGTTTAACACTTTTTTAATGGAGCATATTAAGAGGGAAAGTAGCAGTACTCTTGTGCTTCCTGAAAAGGGAATTATTGAGTATAAAGAAGCTGTCATTTTTGCTTTTCTAGGGGTATTGCGTGAATTGAATTTAGCCAATTGCTTAGCCAGTGTTACAGGTGCTCCCACGAATCACAGTAGTGGAAAGATATTTTATCCATAAGGCTTTGATGTTTTATAGAATTGTCTATTTTCGTTATCCTATATAATAAGTGCTGCTAAAGGCAGTCTAATTAAACCAAAACATGGAAATTTTACTTGTATCTATATTCGTATTGGGCTATCTAGCCATCACCCTAGAACACACATTAAAAGTCGATAAGCTTATTCCTGCTTTAGCCATGATGGCTTTATTGTGGGCCATTATCGCTTTGGCTCATTTGCCTGTTTTTGAGGTTGATACAGCACTTAAAAAATTAGTACCCACACATCTTGAAGAAATTCTTTTGCATCATTTAGGGAAGACAGCAGAGATTATAGTTTTCTTATTAGGGGCAATGACAATTGTTGAAATAATTGACTATTTCAATGGTTTTGCTACTATCAAATCATTTATAAAAACAAAATCAAAGAAGGCGTTGCTTTGGATTTTTGCTGCGCTGGCATTTATACTCTCTGCCATCATTGACAACCTAACAGCAACCATTGTTCTTATCACCATTTTACAGAAAGTAATCAACGACCGTGATGTGCGCTTGTGGTTTGCGGGTTTAATTATTGTGGCGGCTAATGCTGGAGGTGCATGGTCACCTATTGGAGACGTAACCACCACCATGCTTTGGATTGGGGATAAAGTAACTACAGGAAAATTAATTTCCTACTTACTCATTCCTTCCCTAGTCTGTGTGATTGTGCCCGTGTTTATCGCTTCTTTACTTCCCGCGTTTAAGGGCGATATTCCTGATACTGCGGTTGATGCAAATGAAGATGAGGTACATCCACGAGGAGCAACTATGTTGTATTTAGGGCTTTCTGCCATTGTTTTTGTTCCTGTGTTTAAAACAATTACACATTTACCCCCTTATGTGGGTATGATGTTCTCGTTGGCAATTGTTGCCACGTTTGCGGAGATTTTTAGTGCTACAAAAATCAATATTACTTCTATTGATGATGATCATGATGAGGCTGCTCACCACAGCCCAGTCCACAAATCACTTTCAAAAATTGAATTGCCCAGTATTCTCTTTTTCTTAGGAATCTTACTTGCAGTAGCAGCCTTAGAGTCTTTAGGTATGCTTTTTAGTTTTGCTGATAGCATGAATGCTGCCATTCCAAATACGGATATCGTGATTATGCTTTTAGGTATTGGTTCTGCTGTAATTGACAATGTACCATTGGTAGCTGCCTCTATGGGAATGTTCTCTCAAGTAACAGATGACCCATTATGGCATTTTATTGCCTTCTCAGCTGGAACAGGGGGAAGCATGCTCATTATTGGATCTGCAGCAGGAGTAGTTGCCATGGGAATGGAGAAAATTGATTTTTTCTGGTACCTCAAGAAAATCTCTTGGTTGGCATTTCTTGGGTTCTTTGCAGGATCGATTACCTTTATGGCGCTGCGCGGATTTATTGCATAAATTCAAATACTTTATTCGGTTTTCTTACGTTGTCAATACAAAGGAAACTCTATGAACCGGATATTGTTTATTTCTCTTTTTCAAGACAGCCCTCTTCGCGCTGAAAAGACGCTTTCTCTTGTAGATCTTATAAAAAACGGAGGACTAGGAGGTCAAATTATAATCGGCTTGCTGTTTGTGTTATTGCTAGTGGCCATCTACATTTATTTTGAACGTTGGTTTGCCATTAGAGCGGCAGGGAAAATAGATAAGAGTTTTATGGATCAAATAAAACTCTACGTTGGTCAAGGGAAAATTGATGCTGCACAAGCCCTCTGTCTCAAAGAAGACCGCCCAGTAGCGCGTTTGGTAGCAAAGGGAATATCACGGATTGGACGTCCTTTAGAAGATATCAATACCGCCATTGAAAATGCTGGGCGATTAGAAGTTTATAAGCTTGAAAAAAATGTAAGTATTCTTGCCACAATAGCTGGAGCCGCTCCTATGATTGGTTTTCTTGGAACGGTGATTGGAATGATTTTATCAATATTTGAAATCTCTAATGCTGGAGGAAATATTGACATGAAGCTTTTATCCGATGGGCTTTATACTGCCATGACGACTACAGTGGCTGGACTAATTGTCGGGATTGTGGGCTATATAACCTTTAACCATTTAGTGGTAAAAACCAATAAAGTGGTTTATCAAATGGAAGCTACTTCGCTCGAATTTCTAGATCTATTAAACGAACCTGCCGTATAAATGAACCTTAGAGGCCGAAATAAAATCACACCCGAATTTAACATGTCCTCCATGACGGACGTAGTGTTTTTGTTGCTGATTTTTTTTATGATTGCTTCCACATTGGCAAAGCAGTTAGATACCATAGAGGTAAAGTTACCACAGGCCAAAGGAAAAACAGAGAATAGACGTTCCATTGCAGTTACAATCAATGAGAATAATCGCTATTTTATTGATGGTAAACGTGTGGCAAAGGCGGCAATGAAAGGACAATTGCTTTCAACCCTAAAAGCCCAAGAGGAACGTGTTATTGTGCTTCGTGCACAAAAGAGTGTTCCCATTGACGAGGTGGTGTATGTAATGAACATAGCCAATCAAAACGCCATTAAGGTTGTATTGGCTGTAGATGCTCAGTAACATGAAATACCTCAATACTCCACACAAACGTAAATCAGCGGTCTTAACCACGCTAATCGCGGTGTTATTGCTTTTGCTTTTTTCATTGGTAGGTCTCAAGTATTTCGATCCGCCGATAACCTATGGAATGGAAGTTAATTTTGGGTCTTCTACTCAAGGCAGCGGAAAGATTCAACCCAAAGAGGCAGTTGCGAGCACTCCTATCCAACAAGCTACACCCCCAGTTCAAACAACTCGGGTAGAAAAGGTAGCGCCAAAGGTTTTAACACAAAAAGAAGCCTCTGTTCCTGTTGTTAAGAAGCAAGCAAAAAAAGTAACCCCAAAGAACATTACGCCTAAAAATGAGGTGCCCAAAAAACAGCCTGACAAGCCAATAGAAAAGAAAACACCCCTTGCACCCCCCAAGCCAAAAGTAGACGCTTCTACCAAAAATATTTTATCAAAAATGCTCAATGCGAAGAAAACGGAGGGTAAAGTGAGTGGTGGCGAAGGAGACGATAGAGCTGCTGGCGATAAAGGAAAAATAGAAGGGAATCCCTATGCAAGTAGCTATTACAGTCGCGCTGGACTTGGAGGCAATGGTACGGGCTATGGTCTAAACGGAAGAAGTTTACAGTCAAATGGGTCGGTTACGCAAGAGTGCAATGAAGAGGGTACGGTGGTAGTACGTATTACCGTAGACCAGCAAGGTAATGTAGTTAATGCCGAACCAGGGGTGAAAGGATCGACCAACGTGCATCCTTGTCTTTTAACACCTGCACGCAAAACAGCCTTACTGCATAAATGGTTTCCAGATGCAAACGCACCAAGTAAGCAAGTGGGCTTTGTGGTTATCAATTTTAAATTGAGTGAATAGTGAAAAACTATGATGAAGTAACGGAGTGGTTGTTTTCTCAATTACCCGTTTATCAAAATCAGGGGGCTAAGGCGTATAAACCTGGTTTGGGTAAAATTGAAGCATTTGCTCGCCATTTGGGAAATCCACATGCATCATTTCCATCGGTTCATGTAGCTGGAACAAATGGGAAAGGATCAACTTCTCATATGATAGCCGCCGCTTTAAAAGCCATGGGATTCAAGGTTGGGATATATACCTCACCGCATTTACTCGATTTTTCAGAACGTATTCGCGTTAACGGCAAGCTTGTTTCTAAAGATTTCGTTGTTGATTTTGTTGTTCGTCACAAAGACTATTTTATTGCTGAGCAATTGTCCTTTTTTGAAATAACAGTGGGGATGGCTTTTGCTTATTTTGCCAAAGTGAAGGTAGACTACGCTGTTGTTGAGGTAGGCTTGGGTGGGCGTTTAGATGCCACAAATATTATTAGGCCACAACTTTCTGTGATAACGAATATAGGCTTAGATCACACAGAGTTTTTAGGTGACAGTTTAGCTAAGATTGCTTTTGAAAAGGCAGGGATTATTAAAGAAAATACAACTGTGGTTATTGGCGAAACGACGAATGAGACACGCCCTGTGTTTGAAAAAAAGGCAAGTGAAGAGAATGCACCATTGGTTTTTGCAGAACAATGTGCTGTTCCTGATTTTCCTACAGATCTAGTAGGAGGGTACCAAGAAAAGAACAGGCAAACGGCATATGTTGCGCTAGAAACACTACTGGGAACTACTGTTCCCAAAACTGCTCTTGAAGGTTTTAAAAATGTAGGGGCTACAACAGGATTACGCGGACGTTGGGAGCAACTTGCAACCGCTCCGGATATTGTTGTAGATGTTACTCACAATGCAGCTGGCTTTAAGTATGTAGTAGAACAACTTGAAAAAATAGAGTGTGATGTAGTGCACCTGGTCTTGGGCTTTGTTAAAGGAAAAAATGTAGCAAAAATTTTAGCAATGCTTCCTAAAGCGGCACAGCTCTATTTGTGTGCTCCAGCTATTGCTAGGGCTTTGCCAGTGACAGAAGCTGCGCAGGAGGCAAGTCGTTTAGGTAGTTCTTTTACTGTTTATGGCTCTTCTAATAAGGCTTTTGCAGCCGCTAGGGAAAACGCGAAAAAAGAGGATTTTATTTTTGTTGGTGGAAGTACATTTTTAGTAGCAGAAATTCTTTCTAGAAGGTCTTTGTAATCAAAAAAAGTACATTATATTTGCACCCGCAAGGGCGCTTAGCTCAGTTGGTTCAGAGCACCTCGTTTACACCGAGGGGGTCGGGGGTTCGAATCCCTCAGCGCCCACAAAACTATCCTTTCAAACCCTGTTTAATTCAGGGTTTTTTTATTTCCTGTTTCTTTTGCTCTGCCCTTCTTTAATTTCATCACACCAATTGACCTATTGAATAGTTGCAGTAATTATGCAGTAGCGCTATTATTTAATACCACTTGATTGTTCTTTAAATTTAGATGCTTTAACATAGTATGCAGTTCAAGTGTTTTTGGACATTGATTGTGTCCATTGTTTAGTAAAAATATGTGGTTGAATAGATTTTCCTTTCAAAAATGACAAGACAAACTTTACTTGAAGCTGTGATCTGTACCATTGCAGCAATAATAATTTTTATAATTTTAAAGAAATAGACTTTTTTTGAGAACTATAGTATTTGTTTTATTTCTAATTTCTTCCGCTTGCTTTGCTCAAAGTGATTGACAGTTTAGAGACTCAATTATTAAGTACAAAAACATCAATCCAAACAAAGCGATAGCGTTTGGTTTAGACTATGTTGCTTCGGTTCAAAACAAAGAAAGTGATAGTCTGGTGGTAGGTACTTATGCCATGATAGGCGATATTCTGTCTAATAGTGGTTTAGATGCTTCGGCCATTACTTTTTTCGATAATGCACTACGGCTGTATGAATCAATGCCAGATGAAAACAAGCGCGATCCCAATGCTGAACAACCTCCGTGGGTACTTGTAAATATTGGGAACATATACCTAAGGAATGGAGAATACGAGAAGGCCAAAGAAAAATACAACAAGGCACGTAGCATTTTTGAAACCATTGACAATAAGAAAAATGCATTTTACGGCATCAATACCTCAGCTTCTAATCTCGGGTTGATTGATGAATCTTTAGGAAATTTTGATGAAGCAGAGGAAAAATATATCAGCATTTACCGAAGAAGGTTGGAGGAAAACAAGCCTGAAGATGTGTTGTATTCTCTATCACAACTCATCACCATAAATTTATTAAAAGGAAGCACTTTATCCGCAAGCAATTATTTTGATCAAGCTAAAATTTATTACGAAAAGCACGAAAAAGATTATGCTACAAATTTATTGTTTAAGCGTAATTTTGGGTACTGTTTTCTTTCTTTTGGTGCCTATCATCAATCTAAGAAAGCGTACAATAAAGCCATTCAACGTTTCAATGAAGCGAAAATTTATTTAGAAGATTTGCCCACCGAGATTGCCGCACTAGGTTCGCGATTTGCAGAGTGTTATTATGGTTTGGGTCAATTAGACGAGGCTGAGCGTATTGCCCTGAATAACCTTTCAATTAACAATCTAAGTGAACGTGAAAAAAGGTATAACTACAAGGTT
>WTJU01000114.1 GCA_011526285.1 Candidatus Arcticimaribacter sp. | reverse complement strand
AGTTCCTTCTACAATTACGGTAGCTCCGGGAAGCGGAGCTCCAGTTTCATCATTGACCGTTCCAGTCACATTGTTTTGCGCCCATGTAAAAGGAGCGATGAGTAGACCCAAGAGGGCCCAACACAAGTAAAGTTTCTTCATGATTTGGGTTCATTTTAAATTTTATGGGCGAAAAGTCTTAAAAAATTGTTAATACTTCAAAAACTATACATAGAGATTTTTTTGATAAGGTTATTTTTTTCTGAAAAAAAGGAGAAAAAGCATCTTTTTTGCTGACTATATTAATTTCGTCAAAATTCAAATTTTTGATAAGTGGTAGGAAGGAGGACTAAGCCCAAAAAAATCAATACTATAAAAAAAATCACAAGGGTGTGGATTTTTGTAAAAATTCGGTTGGAAACGAGGAATAAAGTCACTACATTTGCAGCCCTGAAAAATGGGAATTTAAACAATTTGTATGCCAACTATTGCACAATTAGTACGAAAAGGAAGAGTCACACTCACCAAGAAGAGTAAATCGGCTGCTTTGGATTCGTGTCCTCAACGACGTGGTGTATGTACGCGTGTATATACGACTACGCCAAAAAAACCGAACTCAGCGATGCGTAAAGTAGCGCGTGTTCGATTGACCAACGGTAAGGAGGTCAATGCTTATATCCCCGGAGAAGGACACAACCTCCAAGAGCACTCGATAGTATTGGTCCGTGGCGGAAGAGTTAAAGATTTACCGGGAGTTCGTTATCACATTGTAAGAGGAGCCTTAGACACAGCAGGTGTTGAAGGTCGCTTACAGCGCCGTTCTAAATACGGAGCAAAACGTCCTAAAAAGTAAATCTCCACTCGCAAAACATTAAACAATGAGAAAAAGACAAGCCAAAAAACGTCCCCTGTTACCGGATCCAAAGTTTAACGACCAGCTCGTTACACGTTTTGTTAACATGGTCATGTGGGATGGAAAGAAATCGGTTGCCTTTAAAATCTTTTACGATGCTATTGCTATAGTAGAAGAGCGCAACCAAGACGAAGAAAAAACTGCTTTAGAAGTTTGGAAAGAAGCCCTTTCAAACGTGATGCCGCACGTAGAGGTGCGTAGCCGTCGCGTTGGGGGAGCAACATTTCAGATTCCAATGCAAATTCGTCCAGACCGTAAAGTTTCACTTGCCATGAAATGGTTGATTAGTTTCGCACGTAAGCGTAACGAAAAATCAATGGCCCTTCGCTTAGCCAACGAGATCCTCGCTGCAGCTAAAGAAGAAGGCGCTGCTGTAAAAAAACGTGTAGATACGCACAAAATGGCTGAAGCCAATAAAGCATTTTCACACTTTAGATTTTAATCACTATTCTATTGATCTGTAGCCATGGCTAGAAACTTAAAACTAACAAGAAACATTGGAATTGCTGCGCACATTGATGCCGGTAAAACCACTACAACAGAGCGTATCCTTTTCTATACAGGGGTAAGCCATAAAATTGGAGAAGTGCACGATGGTGCTGCCACCATGGACTGGATGGAGCAAGAGCAAGAGCGCGGTATTACCATTACCTCTGCTGCAACCACCTGTACTTGGAACTTCCCAACTGAACAAGGACAGCCTTTGCCTGAAAGCAAACCTTATCACTTTAATATTATTGATACCCCCGGCCACGTAGACTTTACAGTGGAAGTAAACCGATCACTTCGTGTACTCGATGGATTGGTTTTCTTATTTTCAGCCGTTGATGGTGTTGAGCCACAGTCAGAAACGAACTGGCGCTTGGCTGATAATTACAAAGTGCCACGCATTGGGTTTGTAAACAAAATGGACCGTCAAGGATCTAACTTCCTTGGTGTGTGTCAGCAAGTGCGCGACATGCTAAAGTCTAACGCCGTACCAATTGTATTAAACATTGGTGATGAAGAAGACTTTAAGGGTATTGTTGACCTTGTAAAAAACCGTGCGATTGTTTGGCACGACGAGAAATTTGGATCGACGTTCGATGTTATCGATATCCCAGAAGACTTAAAAGACGAAGCGGAAATGCTTCGTGGTCAATTGATCGAGGCGGTAGCCGAGTATGACGAAGGTCTTTTAGAAAAATACTTCGAAGATCCAGAATCTATTACAGAAGACGAGGTACACGCTGCCCTACGTGCTGCGACACAAGACATGAGTATCATTCCTATGGTATGTGGTTCTTCCTTTAAGAATAAAGGAGTTCAGTTCTTGCTTGACGCTGTATGTCGCTATTTGCCTTCACCTGAAGACAAAGAAGCGATTGTAGGAACAAATCCTGATAACGGAGAAGAAATTGCGCGTAAGCCTTCGAAAGATGATCCTTTTGCCGCATTGGCCTTTAAGATTGCTACCGATCCTTATGTAGGTCGTTTGGCTTTCTTCCGTGCATATTCAGGTCGTTTAGATGCTGGTTCTTACGTATTGAACAACCGCTCTGGGAAGAAAGAGCGTATCTCTCGTATTTATCAGATGCACTCCAATACACAAAACTCAATTGAATTTATTGAGGCTGGAGATATTGGTGCAGCTGTAGGATTTAAAGACATTAAAACAGGTGACACACTTTCTGCTGAAAAGTCTCCTATTGTTTTGGAAAGTATGGACTTCCCTGATCCTGTAATCGGGATTGCGGTAGAGCCAAAAACCAAGGCTGATGTTGATAAATTGGGGATGGCGCTGGCCAAACTCGCTGAAGAAGATCCAACCTTCCAAGTGAAAACTGATGAGGCCTCTGGTCAAACAGTAATCTCAGGAATGGGAGAGTTGCACCTTGACATTATCGTAGACCGCTTAAAGCGTGAGTTTAAGGTAGAAGTAAACCAAGGACAACCTCAAGTTGAATATAAAGAAGCCTTAACAGCGGCTGCGCAACACCGTGAGGTGTACAAAAAGCAGTCTGGTGGACGTGGTAAATTTGCTGATATCATCTTTACCATTGAACCTGCCGAAGAAGGTAAAACCGGTCTTGAATTCGTTAACGAAATTAAAGGGGGTAACGTACCAAAAGAATACGTTCCTGCTGTTGAGAAAGGATTCAAAGATGCGATGTTGAATGGTCCACTGGCTGGATTCGAAGTAGACGCGATGAAGATTACCCTAAAGGATGGTTCTTTCCACCCTGTAGATTCTGATTCTCTTTCATTCGAATTAGCTGCTAAGCTTGGTTTTAAAGCCTCTGCTAAAGCTGCACGTGCAGTAATCATGGAGCCAATCATGAAATTAGAAGTGTTGACCCCAGAGGAAAATATGGGAGACATTGTGGGAGACTTGAACCGCCGTCGTGGTCAAGTTAATAGTATGGATGACCGCGCTGGTTCTAAAGTTGTAAAAGCTGAAGTACCGTTATCAGAAATGTTTGGTTATGTTACCTCTTTACGTACCCTTTCTTCTGGTCGCGCAACATCAACCATGGAATTTTCACACTATGCTGAGACCCCATCAAACATTTCTGAAGCAGTAATTGCTGAAGTGAAAGGACAAAACGCTTAAATCATTTACGATGAGTCAAAAAATT
>WTJU01000005.1:7535-14125 GCA_011526285.1 Candidatus Arcticimaribacter sp. | reverse complement strand
ATTAACATTTTCATAACATTTCCTTTTTCAGGTGATAGTTTTACATTAGATTTGGCGGTCTGATAATTTAATCAGAGTTCAATTATTAACTATTTTTATAATGAAAAAAACAATTCTTAGTGTATTCGCTTTTGCACTTTCAGCTATTGCCTTTGCGCAGGTTGGTGGTTCGGTGAGCGATGACCAAAACAATCCGCTTCCAGGAGCGAGTGTCGTTATTAAAGGCACTACAACTGGGGCAACTACTGATTTTGATGGAGCATTCTCTATCAACGCAAAGCAGGGAGACGTTCTTGTTATTTCTTTCGTTGGATTTGAAACCCAAGAAGTAACCTATGATGGTGGCGAACTTGCCATTAGCATGCAAGAAGGACTTTCGCTAGACGAGGTTTTAGTAACGGGTAACCGTAACAAACCGAGAACAGCAATCGACTCTGCAGTGCCAATCGACAATATTCGTACTTCCGACTTACAAAATGTAGGTGAGGCGTCTATTCAACGTGCATTAACATTTGCAATTCCATCTTTCAACGCACAAGATCAAGCGATTTCTGATGCTACTGCTGGTTTTGCACCTGCAGATATTAGAGGGTTAGGTCCCTCACGTACCTTGGTATTAATCAATGGAAAACGTGTGAACCAACAAGCGCAAGCTTACCTAAACAGAACACCAGGAAAAGGTGAAGTTGGGGTTAACCTTGCAGCGATTCCAATGGCAGCGGTAGAACGTATTGAGGTTCTTCGTGATGGAGCATCTTCACAGTATGGTTCTGATGCCATGGCTGGGGTTATGAACTTCATCTTAAGAAAAGACTCTGCATTCTCTACCATTAATGCAGGAACGGGTATCACATCTGCTGGTGATGGTTTCCAATTCAACATTGACTACAATACAACCTTTGCTTTTGGAGACGGAGGACGTGTTAACCTTACCTTAGGGTACCTAGATCAAGAATTAACCAATCGTGCTGGTGCACCTGGTACTTCTGCTTTCAACACTGCAACTGCTCGTCAAAACGAGATTGAATTTGCACAAAACGACCCAACTTTGGGTATGATTGTTGGACGTCCAGACCTTAAGCAAAAGAATGTTTTAGTAAACATCTCGCACCCAATCGGTGAAAACTCTGAGTTCTACACTACACACAGTTATTCTGACCGTTGGAACCGCTCTTTCGCTTACTATCGTTTCCCGGGATGGAGACGCGATGTTGCTGATGCAGGTTTCTTAACAACTGCACCTGAAGACTTCATGGGATACCACCCAACTTTTGAAGGAGCGATCCAAGATCACTTTAATGTAGTCGGATTAGACTTAGACCTTGGTAATGATTGGCGTTTAGACCTTTCTGTTACCCACGGGAAAAACAGCATTGACTATACTGTGAACAGATCTGTTAACCGTGACTACTTACAAACAGAAGGATGGAGCCCAACAACCTTTAACCCAGGTGGGTATGCGTTCTCTAACGTAATTCAAAATGCTGACTTCACTAAAACCTTTAGTGACAAAGTTTCTTTTTCTGCTGGTTTAGAGTTGAAAGAAGAAAAATTTGAAGCGTTTAAAGGAGATCCTTTTTCTCGTTACGGAGGAGGTTCTGACTCTTTTGCTGGTATTGCAGAAGAACAAGAAGGAGAGTGGACACGTAATAACGTAGGTCTTTATGCAGGTGCTGATATCGACTTTACAGAAAAACTATTGGTTTCTGTTGCTGGTCGTTATGAAGATTACTCTGATGCTGGTGATAACTTTAGCTGGAAGCTGGCTTCACGTTACAAAGTGAGCGGAACAACTGCGCTACGTGCAAGTGTGTCTACAGGATTTAGAGCACCAACACTACACCAACAAAAAATCTCTAACACGCAAT
Source organism: Candidatus Arcticimaribacter sp. (assembly GCA_011526285.1). GTDB lineage: Bacteria > Bacteroidota > Bacteroidia > Flavobacteriales > Flavobacteriaceae > Arcticimaribacter. Next base: position 12,257 of record WTJU01000005.1, on the reverse strand, counting down.
ACATTATCGTTTCTGGATCTGCAGAACCTTTATTACAAGGAACCATCCAAAACGGTACGCCAGAGGCACGTGCATTGGGTATTCAAGATTTGACCAATGAAACCTCTCAAAACTTTACTGCAGGAATTACCTTCGGAAACGGAAATGGTTTCTCTGGTAGTTTAGACTTCTACAACATCAAAGTAAACGACCGTGTACTCTTTACCTCACAAATTGAAGGTGATGCAGCAAACGTGAATACTCCTGGTACTTTAGCTTACAACCTTAATCAAGCTGGTGTTGTAGCTGTACAAGCGTGGATAAACGCTGGTAACACAAACACTACAGGTCTTGACTTTGTATTTAACTATAGAAAAGATGCTTTAAACCTTGGGTTTAATGGTAACTTCAACACCACTACTATTGATAGTGTTGATACGCCTTCTGAACTTGGTTCAGTAGACATCTTCTCGCACAAAGAGCGTAGCTTGATTACTGACTCTCGTCCTAAGTCAAAAATTGCATTAACGGTAGACTATTCTGCAAACAAATTTGACTTTGGATTATACAACACCCACTTCGGTACTGTAACTGTTGCTCACGATGGTAATGATGCTTCATTGGATCAAGAACTTGGTGGAAAATTGGTTACTGACTTACGTGTAACGTATAAATTTACGCCTAACCTAACATTAACAGGAATTGTAAACAATGCCTTTGATGTTTATCCAGATATTACTAACCCAAATACTGGGACAACTTCTGGAGGACGTTTCTTATACTCAAGTCAAGTGCAGCAAATGGGACAACTTGGTCGCAACTACACTTTAGCGCTTAAATATAGATTCTAATTACAGCGTAATATTGAAATAGAAAAACCACCTCGCTGAGGTGGTTTTTTATTTTTACCCAACAAAAAAACCGTTCCAATGGAACGGTTTTTCTTTTCTACTAGACGTATATTATAATAGGGTATCTAGGGCTTGAGCATAAGCTGTTTTTGGTGCAACACCAACTTGACGTCCAACTACTTCTCCGTCTTTAAACACCAAAACAGTTGGAATGTTACGTACGCCATATTTTGCTGCAAATTCTTGATTCGCGTCTACGTCTAGCTTTCCTACAATTGCTTTCCCCTCATAATCAGAGCTAATTTCATCAATGATTGGACCTACCATGCGACATGGACCACACCATGCTGCCCAAAAGTCAACCATCACAGGTTTATCAGATTTTAATACTACTTTTTCAAAAGTAGCATCGGTAATTTCTAAAGCCATAATTTTAATTTTTAACAAAGGTATTTAAATTCACAACGTTTTACTTCAACTTAAATTGCTTTCTTTTATATCAGCATCAATGCAGGCAATTTTTAGTTTAATTTATAGGGGAGCGCTTGTTCTTCTAATTCGTCGAGCAAATCTTTAGAAACAGCAACTTTTTGTTTTCGACTTGGTAAGGTTAACTTGATTTTCTCTGCATTATCAAAAACATCTACCATAAGGGTTTTATCTCCTTTGTGTGATTTTATCATTGCACCAATAGAAGCTATTCGCTCGCGATTAAGTTGCTTGATATCTAATTGAAGTGTTAAACGTTTTACGTTTTTCTCTAGCGTGTCGTGCAAACTCTCAAATGCTAAAAATTGCATGCGTGCAGGCCCTAGTTTCCCTGTTTCACGATTGCGCCAACCCTCAACAATTTTAACGCGTAAACGAATAAATCCGTTAGGAATTAGGAAGTGGCGGTACTTTAAATATTCTTCTCCGAAAATTTTGAATTCATATTGATCATCAAAATCTTCCAATTGAAAAATAGCCCATCCCTTCCCTGTTTTAGTTGTTTTATGATCAACAGTATTTACAATTCCACCAAAACTCATTTCTCGATTAATCAAAGGATCTAAATCAGTTAATACCGTTAAAGGGGCAGAAGAAAAATATTTCATTTCTCGCTTAAAGTCGTCTAATGGGTGGGCAGAGAGGTAAATTCCCACAACTTCTTTTTCTTGTTTTAAGCGCTCTAATGTTCCCCAATGATCACAGGGTGGGATTTTAATTTCTTCCACCTGCATTGCACTATCTTCCCCAAACAAATTGGTTTGAGAGGAATTCAAACTTTCTTGGTGTTTAGCTCCGTAACGAATGGCTTTTTCTAAAAATGTAATCCCGTCTCCGTCTGGATTAAAATATTGGGCACGGTGGGTGTTTTGAAAAGAATCTAAACCGCCAGCTAAAGTCAAGTTCTCAAGTGCTTTTTTATTGGCTGCACGTAAGTCGATACGTTGCGTCATATCAAAAATCGAACTGTATTTTCCTTCTTTGCGATTTTCAATAATGGTTTCTACAGCTCCGCGACCCACGCCTTTTACAGCTCCCATTCCAAAGCGGATGGCTTGATCGTTATTAACCGTAAACTTGTAAAACGATTCGTTTACATCTGGTCCCAAAACATTTAGCCCCATTCTACGACATTCCTCCATGAAGAAGGTTACCTGTTTAATGTCGTTCATGTTATTGGATAAAACAGCTGCCATATACTCGGCAGGATAGTGCGCTTTCAAATAGGCTGTTTGATAACCAATCCAAGCATAACAAGTAGAATGCGATTTATTGAATGCATAAGCAGCAAAAGCTTCCCAGTCTTTCCAGATTTTCTCTAAAACTTCTTCCGGATGACCGTTGGCTTTACCACCGTCAATGAACTGGGGTTTCAGTTTTTGCAGTAATGCAAAAATCTTTTTCCCCATCGCTTTTCGCAGCACATCTGCATCACCTTTAGAGAAGCCCGCCAGCTTTTGCGACAAAAGCATTACCTGCTCTTGATAAACTGTAATTCCATAGGTTTCCTCTAAATATTCTTCCATGGCTGGGAGGTCGTAAGAAATAGCTTCTTTCCCATTTTTTCGATCTACAAAACTGGGGATATACTCCAATGGCCCAGGGCGATACAAGGCATTCATGGCAATCAAGTCGGCAAAGACCGTGGGTTTAAGGTCTTTTAAATATTTCTGCATTCCGGCAGATTCGTATTGGAATATTCCTACAGTCTCTCCTCTCTGAAAGAGTTCATATGTTTTTTGATCGTCTAACGGAAAACGATCTGGGTCTAACTCTATGTTGTGCTTATACTTAACAAGCTTTACAGTATCTTTTATTAAAGTCAAGGTTTTCAACCCCAAGAAATCCATTTTCAATAAGCCCGCGTCTTCTACCACAGAGTTGTCAAACTGGGTAACATACAGGTCAGAATCTTTAGCGGTAGCTACAGGAACAAACTGGGTTATATCATCTGGCGTGATAATGACACCACAGGCGTGAATTCCTGTGTTTCTCAAAGAGCCCTCTAGCACTTTTGCTTGCTGTATGGTTTCTCCAGATAGACTTTCTTCTTCTGCTAGGTTTTTGATTTCATTGACCCTTAAAACCTCTTCTGCGCGCAAATTTTCTTTTAGCTGAACGTCTGTAGAACTAAATATTTTCCCCAACTTCATGTTAGGAAGTAATTTAGCAATACGATCGGCCTCTCCTAGTGGTAGGTCTAACACACGTGCCGTATCGCGAATTGATGATTTAGCAGCCATGGTTCCATAGGTAATGATTTGTGCAACTTGATTGGAACCGTATTTTTCAATCACATAATCCATCACACGTCCACGCCCTTCGTCATCAAAGTCGATATCAATATCAGGCATACTCACACGATCTGGATTCAAAAAACGCTCAAAAAGCAAATCATAGGCAATGGGATCTATGTTTGTGATTTTTAAACAATAAGCAACTACAGAACCCGCGGCTGATCCTCGACCAGGACCAACTGAAACGTCCATTTGGCGTGCGGCAGCGATAAAATCTTGTACAATTAAAAAATAGCCCGGATAACCTGTGTTTGCAATTACATCTAATTCAAAATCAATACGTTCAGTAATTTCATCTGTAAGTGTAGTGTAACGCTCTTTTGCCCCTTCATAAGTCAAATAACGCAAGTAGTTATTCTCTCCTTTTTTACCCTCTTCATCTTCTTCAACCTGATAGGCTGTTGGAATATCAAACTTTGGAAGTAAAACGTCGCGAGCAAGGGTAAATGGTTCAATTTTATCAATCAAGCTTTGAATATTGAGAATGGCTTCAGGTAAGTCCTGAAACTTTTCTTTCATCTCTTCTTGAGATTTGAAATAATATTCTTGATTGGGAAATCCATAACGGAAACCGCGTCCGCGGCCTATTGGAGTCGCCTGCTTCTCCCCTTCTTTAACGCAGAGCAAAATATCATGTGCATTGGCCTCTTCTTTTTGAACGTAATAGGTGTTGTTGGTTGCAATTAAAGGGATGTTATACTGCTTGGAAAATGCAATTAGCACTTCGTTAGCACGATCTTCCCCTTCCTCACCATGGCGCATTAGTTCAATGTATAAATCATCTCCAAATTGATCGTGCCACCACTGCAAAGCTTCTTCTGCTTGTCGATCACCAACATTTAAAATTTTAGAAGGAACTTCACCGTAAGTGTTTCCTGTGAGAACAATTAAATCACTTTTGTATTGTTCAACCAATTGTCGGTCAATTCGTGGGACATAATAAAAGCCATCAACATAAGCAGCAGAGGTGAGTTTCGCCAAATTGTGATAGCCCGCTTTGTTTTTGGCTAAAAAAACAATTTGATAGCCGTCATCACGTCTTGTTTTGTCTTTATGGTCATCACAAACATAAAATTCGCATCCAACAATGGGTTTTATTTTTTGAT
>WTJU01000005.1:2142-7435 GCA_011526285.1 Candidatus Arcticimaribacter sp. | reverse complement strand
TTATGGTCATCACAAACATAAAATTCGCATCCAACAATGGGTTTTATTTTTTGATTTTCTTCAACCTTTGCATTGTGTCCTTCAACAGCTTTAATGAAGTGAAAAGCTCCCATTAAATTTCCATGGTCGGTAATGGCAACTGCTGGCATTCCATCAGAAGCAGCAGCTTCAACCAACTGGTTAATTCTCGATGTAGCCTGTAATACAGAAAATTGGGTGTGGTTGTGAAGATGTACAAAAGACGCATTTGCTAATGCAGCGTTTACCTCAACAGTAGGAACCCCTCCACTTGGTGTATCTTTTTTCTTTTTTAGTTTTTCTGAAGCTTGTTTTAGGTTTTGATGTTCTAAGCCTATGAGACCAAAGGGGGTCGAACGAGCAACGATTTCATGTGTAAGCTCAGCTTGATTGGTCAATACGGGCGGATGGATGTCTTCTCGACGAAGTAATTCTAGAAAGGCTCTAGAAGTTGCTTCTACGTCTGCTGTAGCGTTGTGTGCCTCATCAAAACTTTCCTGAAAAAGAAAGTGATATAATTCACTTAAGGTTGGAAGTTTAAACTTCCCTCCGCGCCCACCGGGCAATTCACACAAAGTAGCAGTTTCTTCGGTACAAGTATCAATTACAGCTTTGTCTTCTAACGCATCGGCTAAACCTGCACGCAAAAATTCGGCTCCCATGATATTTCGGTCAAAAGAAACATTGTGGCCAACCACATAGTCTACCTGGCGTAAAGCTTCTTGAAAACTTGTTAACACCTCACCCAAGGGTACTCCTTGTGTTTCAGCTAAGGCAGTAGAAATGCCGTGTACTTGCTCAGAATCAAATGGTATTGTAAAGCCTTCTGGTTGAATTAAATAATCTTCATGACTAACCACTTCCCCTTGTGAATCGTGGATTTGCCAAGCAATCTGAATACAGCGTGGCCAGTTTTCACTATCGGTTAGAGGGGCATCCCAGCGTTTTGGGAGTCCAGTTGTTTCGGTGTCAAAGATTAGATACATCAAAACGAAAATATAAAATTTAGAAAGGGATAAAAAAAGGAGTTATGGGGAGTTATTAACCGATTTTAATGGTGAAAAAATGGATAGAATAACGTGCTATTCAAAAAAAATGTACATTGATCACAAATTTTAACCCTAAATAAACCATGAATACAACTGATTTAACCTCAAAATGGGCCAAACAAATTCATCAAGTCGATCAAACTTTTTTGGCCATGATAGATCAACTGCACCAACAATATATCGTTGAAAAAGACAGCACGTTATTTAAGCAGCTAGAACTTGACATAAAAAAACTCAATGACTTGAGGTAAAAATCTTCGTTCATTTGATGATTTTCAAACACTCTTTGGTAATGCTCCAGAAACCAAAGAGCAACATTCTTTATACTCAATTTTACCGCTCATTACAGTAAAAAGTGACTACTCTATCATAGAAATCAATCTAACTTTATTCCATTGATAATTAAGTTTAATAACAAAAGATTACGTTATTTCATAAAAACCAAGCAGACAGAATTTAAAGCGTATTACGACTTCATTCAACACAAGACAAATATGTTTTTTTGTACCTTGGGTTTGAAAAAGAAAAATGCAAATGCCACTGTTGGAATTTACCGCCAAGGGTATTTACTGTGCCCAAGCAGACGTCTATTTAGATCCTTGGCGCGGAGTAGAAAAAGCCATCATTTCTCATGGTCATTCCGACCATGCTCGCTGGGGAAGTAAGCAGTACATTACCCATGAGTTAAACGTCCCGATCATCAAACATCGTTTGGGGAATATATCTGTGAGTGGACGTAAATACAGTGAAACGTTCACCATTAACGGTGTACAGTTTTCATTACATCCCGCCGGACATGTGCCAGGTTCAGCACAAATTCGTGTTGAATACCAAGGCGAAATTTGGGTTTTTACAGGAGATTATAAAACTCAAGAAGATGGTATTTCAACCCCTTTTGAACCCGTAAAATGTCACACATTTATTACCGAATGTACTTTTGGTCTTCCTGTTTTTAAATGGGATGAGCCTAAACAAATTCACACTAATATTAACCAATGGTGGGCTGAAAACAATACACAAAAAACAACCAGTCTTTTAATGGGGTATTCTTTGGGCAAGGTGCAGCGTTTGTTAAAACACCTTGACCCCTCAATAGGAAAAATATACACCCACGGTGCGACAGAAGAAATGACTGAGGTATTGCGCAATTTTATTGAATTTCCTTCCACGCAACGCATTACACGTGAAACTACTAAAAAAGAAATCGAAGGTAATTTAGTACTTGCTCCTCCTGCTGTTATGGGAAGTGCATGGATAAAAAAATTGGGGAAACTTTCTACTGGTTATGCTTCTGGATGGATGGCGTTTCGAGGGGCGAGAAGACGACGTGCTGTAGATCGCGCTTTTGTTCTTTCTGATCATGCCGATTGGAATGGACTGCTATCTGCAATTAAAGCAACAGAATGCGAAAACGTAATTACTACACACGGTTATACAGACTTGTTTGCAAAATATTTACGAGAAAATGGTTGGAATGCACGTACCGAAAAAACACAATATGAAGCAGAAACCCTTGAAACAGCGGCTGCCGAATGAAACGATTTGCTCAACTCATAGAACAACTCGACAGCACCAATAAAACCAATCAAAAGGTTGCTGCATTGACCCGTTATTTTGAGGTAGCCCCCAAAGAAGATGCACTTTGGGCAGTTGCCCTGTTATCGAAAAGACGACCCTCTAGACCAGTTACTACAACCTTAATGCGGCAATGGGCCGCAGAAATTGCTCAATTACCCGAATGGCTTTTTGAAGAATCCTATCATATTGTGGGAGACTTGGCCGAGACCATTGCCCTTCTCGTGCAAGAGAAAGGAACAGGAGAAGCGCCAACACTTACCCAATGCATCGAAGAAATTATTGCGTTAAAACCAAAAACAGAACAAGAGAAAAAAGACTATATCACACACCGCTGGAAAGGACTCAACAATTTTGAACGCTTTGTATTCAATAAAATTTTAACCGGTGGTTTTCGCATAGGTGTTAGCCAAAAATTAATGACAAGAGCACTTTCTAAAGCTGTTGCTATTGAAGAAAATATTTTAGCCCATCGACTTATGGGAGAATGGAGTCCACAAACAACAACTTTTGAAGAATTAATTTTCCATCCTAACCCAGAAGATCGTATTTCACAACCCTATCCATTTTTCTTGGCCTATGCAATGGAAGATGATTTTATGGCGAAAGAAAACCCAGAAAATTGGCACATTGAGCACAAATGGGACGGAATGCGTGCACAGCTTATTGTTCGGGCAGGAAAAATATTTCTTTGGAGTCGCGGTGAAGAACTCATCACCGATAAATTTCCAGAACTTAATGTTTTAGCCGAGTTTTTCCCAGATGGCACCGTGGTTGATGGCGAATTAATTCCCTACAAAGAAAATCTCATTGGCGATTTCAATGCCCTTCAAAAACGCATCGGCAGGAAGAGTGTTTCACAAAAACTCAAACAAGCGATACCCATCAGCATTATGCTTTACGATTTGTTGGAATGGAATGGCGAAGACCTTAGAAAAGAGCCCCTCTTCAAGAGACAAAAACTTCTTGCGCAATTTTATGCGCAACTTCCTCCAGAACTGCCAGTTCTTCTCTCAGAAGTGTTACAGTTTTCTAATTGGGAGGATGTTGCAAAAGAAAGAGAACGTGCCCAAGAGAAACGGAGTGAAGGATTAATGTTGAAACATAGAGAATCTCCCTATGAAGTTGGACGAAAAAAAGGGGCTTGGTGGAAGTGGAAGTCTGACCCTAAAACCATTGATGCGGTATTGACCTATGCCATGCGCGGACACGGACGAAGAACCAATCTCTACACCGACTACACCTTTGCCCTCTGGCAAGAAAATGAATTGGTCACTTTTGCCAAGGCCTATTCTGGGCTAACCGATGCAGAAATAAAGCAAGTAGACCAGTTCGTAAAACAAAACACTACAGATCGTTTTGGTCCTGTGCGACAAGTAAAACCCAGCTTGGTTTTCGAAATTGCTTTTGAAGGTATCGCTGCTTCGTCACGCCATAAAAGCGGTGTAGCTGTTCGATTTCCTAGAATTTTAAGGTGGAGACATGACAAAAAGATCAATGAGGCAAATAGCTTAGATGATTTAAAAAAGCTATTGCCATGAAAACAGTAACCGAATGGTTTAATGCAAAGGGATGGCAACCACAACCCTTTCAAAAAAGGTGTTGGAAAGCCTACAAAGCGGGTAAAAATGGCATGTTACATGCCCCAACTGGAAGCGGAAAAACTTATGCGCTTTGGGGTGGAATTATGCAAGAGGCCCTACAACGAGAAAAACATCCGGTTGGGTTACAAGCCTTGTGGATTACTCCTCTGCGTGCGTTAGCTGTTGAAATACAACAAGCAACCCAACGCATGACAGAAGATCTTTCTCCAGCTTTAAAGGTTAGCCTAAGAATAGGAGACACTTCACAAAGTGAACGCGCAAAACAAAAAAGAAAACCTTCTTTCGGCTTGGTGACAACCCCTGAAAGTTTGCATGTTTTATTGAGTACGAAAGACCATGTAAAAAACTTCAAGCACCTCAAAGTAATTGTGGTAGATGAATGGCATGAACTCTTGGGTTCTAAACGTGGAGTACAAGTAGAACTAGCCATTGCCTATTTGCGCTCCTTGCTTCCACACCTAAAAGTTTGGGGTATTTCTGCTACCCTTGGTAATAAAGAATTGGCAAGAGAAATACTTCTAGGTCCCATTGAAAACTACACAACAGTAGAAGCCAAAATCAACAAAAAAATAAAGGTGAAGTCTGTGCTCCCCAAGAGCATGGAAAGTTTCCCGTGGCGGGGTCACTTGGGTTTGCACCTGCTCCCGCAAGTCTTAAAACTCGTTCAAAAAAATAAAACCACACTTATTTTTACCAATACACGAGCACAATGTGAAATTTGGTTTCATCGTTTGCTCGAGGCTGATCCTAATCTTGCAGGGAATATCGCAATGCACCACGGAAGTATTGATAAAAAAATACGTCTTTGGGTTGAAAACGCGCTACGCGAAGAACAACTTAAAGTTGTAGTTTGTACTTCAAGTTTAGATCTGGGTGTAGACTTTAGTCCGGTGGAAAACTGCATTCAAATTGGCAGTCCCAAAGGAGTAGGGCGATTTATTCAACGAGCAGGACGAAGTGGGCACCGCCCAAAAGCGGGGAGCACCATTCACTTTCTCCCCACACATGCTATGGAATTGATTGAGTCTGTCGCATTGCAACGGGGAA
>WTJU01000005.1:0-2042 GCA_011526285.1 Candidatus Arcticimaribacter sp. | reverse complement strand
TTTCTCCCCACACATGCTATGGAATTGATTGAGTCTGTCGCATTGCAACGGGGAATAGAAACACAGCAGATTGAAGACCGTATTCCCTATCTCAATGCCTACGATGTGCTATTGCAATTTTTAATGACCCTAGCTGTAGGAAGTGGTTTCCAACCCAAAAGGCTACTGCCCGTTCTCCAACAAACATTTTGTTTTCAAACACTAGACCATGAGCAGTGGCAGTGGATCATTAACTTCTTGGTGAAAGGCAGTCAAAGCCTTGAACACTATGATGAATATAAAAAAGTTAGTGTTATGGAAGATGGATCAATAAAAGTCTTAAACCGAGGAATTGCGATGCGCCACCGTTTATCTATGGGTACCATTGTGAGTGATGCCGATTTAAAAGTGCGCTATCAAAAAGGAGGTTACTTGGGAACTGTGGAAGAATGGTTTGTCGCTAAACTCAAACCCGGAGACATCTTTACTTTTTCCGGAAGAAATCTTGAACTTATCAGGATGCATAATATGGAAGTGATTGTAAAAAAATCAAAATCAAAAAAAGCGCGAATTCCCGCATGGATGGGAGGGCGAATGAGTTTTAGTGCGCACCTAAGTGACTTGTTAAAAAAAGCATTGTTTGATAAACGCAATACTACCACTGCCGAATTTAAAGCCCTTGCTCCCGTCTTTAACCAACAAAAAAAAGAATCTATTGTTCCCCAGCCCAATGAATTTCTCATTGAACGCTTCCAAACGAGAGAAGGTTTTCATACTGTTTTCTATCCTTTTGAAGGGTATGCCATACACGAGGCAATGGCGAGCCTAATGGCTTACCGAATTAGCCTCCTTTCCCCGATTAGTTTTAGTATGTCATTCAACGACTATGGCTTTGAGTTGCTCTCAGATCAGGCATTTGATCGGGATAGTTTTTTAGACAATAATTTACTGACCCCAGAACATCTGCTAGACGATTTAGAAAAAAGCATTAATGTTTCTGAAATGGCACGAAGACGTTTCCGAGATATTGCGGTTATTTCTGGTTTGGTTTTTCAAGGCTTTCCCAATAAACCCATCAAAGCAAAACACCTGCAAAGTGGGTCGCAATTATTTTTTGATGTTTTTAAAGACTACGAACCCGACAACTTACTCTATCAACAAGCCCTTGAAGAAACTTTTGATCACGGCATGGAACGTGGTCGTATGACCCAAGTATTTGAAAACATTCAAAAACAAACCATTGTTTGGCGAGAATGCAGCCAACCCACCCCTTTTTCTTTCCCCCTAATCACCGATAGAATTCGCTCTAAACTCTCCTCAGAAAGTGTTGAAGATCGAATTAAAAAAATGTATCTACAACTCGAAAAAGCTGCGCAGTGAAGACCATCAACATAGCAAATAATGAATTTGTACTGCACCCAAGCGGAGCTGTGTATTGGGTGGAGAAAAAGACCCTCCTTTTAGCAGATGTTCATCTGGGTAAGGTGGCACACTTTAGAAAAAATGGCATTGCAGTTCCGCGAAAAGCAGAAGGTGTGTTTTATCAAAAAATTGAGGCTTTACTTCAAACGTTTTCCGTTGACAGAATTATCTTCCTAGGCGATTTATTCCATAGCGATCAAAACAACGAATGGCATTTATTTGCTGCATGGGTAGAACAACAAACCGCTGAATTAATTTTAGTAGAGGGAAATCACGATGTTATACCAGCTTGGAAATTTGAACAATTGAGATTGACTGTCGTGAATTCGCTAAGCGAAGATAATTTCAACTTTTCGCACTTCCCTAAGGAGGTAGACAATAGCTTTGTTTTTTGCGGTCATGTTCATCCAGGAGTTAAACTTAAAGGAGGGGGGTTACAACGCCTCTCTCTCCCCTGCTTTTACCACAGTAAACACCAACTCATTCTTCCTGCCTTTGGGGCGTTTACGGGCCTACACCTTCTTCAAGCAAAACTAGGTGATCGGGTATATGTGACTACGGGAAAAGAAGTCATCGCCTTTGGAGAAAAAATGCGATAAGCAAGTTATCTTTGCAAAAAAAGCGCTATCGACCCGTTGTAT
>WTJU01000042.1 GCA_011526285.1 Candidatus Arcticimaribacter sp. | reverse complement strand
TCAAAGGCTTAATTTATTGTAATCATTTTCTTAGATAAACTACTAAATAAAAATCTATAAAAACGAAGAATGAATACCTAATAATTTTAGCTTAGCAAAACGAGAAACCTCAATTTTAAATACCATTTAGAATGGAATATTATGAACTTATAATATTTATACTACTTCTACTGATTGGGTTAGGTTTTAATAAGCATCCAAAGTTGAAGCCTTTTGCATTTACATTTTATGTCTTAGCAGGAGTTTCTCTAGCCTTACAATTTCCTGATGGATTTATCCAATGGGGTAGCTTTGAAACAAAAAAATTGATTGTACCGCTATTACAAATCATCATGTTTGGCATGGGAACCACCATAAGTTTACAAGATTTTTACGGTGTAATTAAAATGCCAAAAGGAGTTTTTGTTGGCTTACTGTGTCAGTTCAGTATTATGCCGCTTTTGGGCTTTGGCCTAGGATCTTTTTTTGATTTTCCACCTGAAATTGCTGCAGGAATAATTCTAATTGGTTCTTGTCCCGGAGGATTGGCGTCTAATGTAATGGCCTACCTAGCAAAAGCGAATGTTGCTTTATCCATTACACTTACCACTATTTCAACTTTGATTGCTCCCTTTGTTACCCCTTTATTAATGAATTCGCTTGCGGGAACATTCATTCCAATAGATCCTTATGCCATGATGTTAAGCATAATGAAAATGGTTATTCTACCAGTTGTTTTAGGTTTAGTTGTTCACCACTTGTTCATAAAACAGATGCAGTTCATTTTAACTTTTTTACCTAAAATATCCATGTTGGCAATTGTATTCATTATTGTGATTATTACAGCTAATGGTCGCGATGCTTTATTAACTATTGGTTTATATCTTTTTTGTGCAGCACTAATTCATAATCTAGCAGGATATACATTAGGATATTGGGGATGTAAATTATTGGGACTGAACGAAAAAGATTGTCGAACGATCGCTTTTGAAGTAGGGATGCAAAATGGTGGATTAGCATCAGGGATAGCCGTTGAACTTGGACGTGTGAGTACGTTGGGTCTAGCCCCTGCTATTTTTGGTCCATGGATGAATGTATCAGGGACTTTACTTGCTAGTTGGTGGAGTAAAAAGTAACAACCGATTTTATCTTTTTTAATATTTTAATTGTCAAAAATATCCATCAAACCATTGGTGGTAATGATGAGTGAAAAAACAAAGGCTGCTATTAAAATACCGTTCGTTATTGTTTTGTTTTTTGGTAGTCCAACATTCTTTCTATTCCACAGTACAATAAAACTTAAGACAACTAGTGGTAAGGCAAATGCATTAAACACTTGTGTGAAAATTTGCCCTTTAATGGGGTTAAAACCAAATAATGGAATGCTCAATGCTAAAAGGCTAGCAATTCCCGTAATCAATTTGAAACGTTTTGACTTAATGTCGAGTTTACCTAAACTATAATCACCTAACATTAAGGGGACAATCATTAAACAAGGGAAGATTGAAGATAGTCCTGCACTCAGTGTTCCAACAAAAAAAATACTAACTGCATACTTTCCGAGAGAGGGTTCTAAAGCACGTGACATATCTAAGACATGGGTAATTTGAACTCCTTTACCAAACAAGCTGCCACTTGCTACTGCCATAATAGACCCACTAATGACAAAAATTAATATTGCAGCAATGAATGCATCGTGTTTTTGGGTCTTAAAATCTGATATTGTCCAGCCTTTTCCTTGAATAAATAAAGGACGAGAAAGGAAGGTAGCCGCAGCCATAGTTGTACCCACAAATGCTGCAATTAAAATTCCTGCGCCTTCTACATCTGGAATTGATGGGAGTAAACCAACAATAACCTCTGTAGGATGCGGGAAAACAAAAAAGAGCGTAAATAGGAAAGATAAGCCCATAATGGATACCAATAAAGCCAATAGTTTTTCAAAGAGATTATAACTCCCATTAATTAAAAGGGTGTAAAAAATACCAATAATGAGCAAAGCTAGGAGCAATACAAGTTCATACTTGTGGCCGGCTAGCACAGGGAAGTTTAGGACTAGAATTTCAAAAATGACGTTGGACGTGATACCGAGAATTCCAATGAGCGAATTCCATTGTCCTATTCCAACGGTAATAATTATTGCAAAGGCAAGAATACGACCAAATGGGAGGTGCTTTTTTATCGAGCTTAATGCTGTTTCACCCGTTGTTAAATAATATGCTCCAGAGACATAAATCAGCACTCCAGAAAACAAACAGCTAAAAAATAGAACCCACAGTAGTTGCAACCCAAAATTATTTCCTGCAACTATCATTGACGTAACACTACCTGTTCCAATGGTATACCCTATGGCAAAAATACCCGGACCAAAAGAAAGTAAGAACTTGACGATTTGATTTATTGAACGCATAACTTAAATTTAGAGAATATAAACTGGTATACCAAATTGGAATACCAGTTAATTATTTCTACTTTTAATAGTTATAAACTTCCGTTTTATGGCTTCTCGTTTGTTGTTTTACTTGCTTTGTGCGTTAATTCTATCGAATTGTAAGAAAGAAAAAGTTGAACCTTATTCTGTAACTCATACCTTGACTGTAGATGGAACAGATGGTGGTACAGTAAATTCTGTTGGAGGAAATTATTCGACAGGAGCTGAAGTTCGTTTAATCGCAACGCCAAATAATTATTATCAATTTACTGGGTGGTCGAATGGTTCGACAGAGAATCCCTTGGTTTTAACAATAGATCGCGATATTAATTTAGTAGCAAATTTTGTCAAAAAAAACTTTTCGCTTAATGTACTTATAACTGGCGAAGGTAATGTAGAAGAGCAAATAATAGCAAGCGGTAAAGGAACTGACTACACCGCAGAATCTCAAATTAGGTTAACAGCTAATGCCTTAGAGGGTTGGGAATTTTCATCTTGGTCTGGAGATCAAAACTCAAATGAAAATCCCATAGAAGTTACTTTAAATAGCACCAAAACAATTATGGCAACATTTGTTGAAAATGCAGATGAGGTCGAAACTTCAGAGAATCAAGGAATTATTTTAGCAGCAGACGGACCAGGTGATACTTATGCGTTGATTACATCCGTTCTCGCACCAGGATATAATCCCATTGAAACTCCAGATTGCAATCACACTGAATTTGGAAATCACATAGACGAAGTGTACGATGAAATATTACAAAAACACGTCTTCCAATTTCATATTCACCCTACCCCCGATAACGATCGTTGTATTAATTTCGATCGACAAAGGAATGAAATAAAAACCTATGATCAATCTCCAGAAAATTTACTTGGTAGTGAAAATGAGACGGTTATTTATACTTGGAAATTTAAGCTAGCAGAAGGCTTCCAATCTTCCCCAAAGTTTACCCATATACATCAGTTAAAATCTGTTGGAGGAAATTATTCGAGTATGCCCATGTACACACTTACTACCAGAAAGTCAAATCCGGACCGACTAGAACTTCGCTACGCAGAAACTGACCAACAAATTACATTAAAACAAACTGACTTAGCACCACTGATAAATCGATGGATCACAGTTCGTGAAACGATACAGTACAGCACGAATGGTCATTACACTATCGAATTAACTGATGTAATTAGTGGAGCATCTCTGTTCACTTATACCAATGAAAACAGTATCAATTGGCGTCCAGCTGCAGAATTTGTTCGTCCTAAATGGGGGGTCTACAGGAGTTTGATTTATTCTGAAGATCTTCGAGACGAAATTGTTCGATTTGCAGATTTTCAAATCATTGAAATGCCCTAAAAAAAAGCCCACGCTGATCACGTGGGCTTATAATATTTGTTACTTGTATACTTACTTTATCTTTTGAATCAATGCTAAGGTAGACGCTACATTCTCTTTAAGGGTAGTATAATTTTTGTTGGCAAGTATCTCTTTTGAAATCAATTTAGAGCCCATACCAACACATGTTACACCAGCTTCGAACCAGCCTCTTAGATTACTCTCTTCTGTTGAAACACCACCTGTTGGCATGATTGAAGTCCATGGTTGTGGCCCTTTAATTGCCTTAACAAAGCCTGGACCATAGGTGCTTCCAGGAAATAATTTTACGAGCTCACAACCCATTTCTTCGGCTTGGGCAATTTCGGTTAGCGAACCGCAACCAGGAGACCAAAGTACTTTACGGCGATTGCATACAATTGCTATATCTTCACGATAAACTGGAGTAACAACAAAATTAGCCCCAGCCAACATATATTGTGATGCAGAAGCTGCGTCAGTTACCGAACCTACACCTAGAATCATTCCAGGAAGTTCTGCAATTGCATATTTAATTAGATCAGTGAAAATCTCCAATGCAAAGTCACCACGGTTGGTGAATTCCATTAAACGTGCACCACCGTCATAACAGGCTTTTAATACCTTTTTTGCTATCTCAATGTCTGGATGATAAAATAGAGGAACCATTCCAGATTCCTCCATTTGTTGAATAACTTGTATTCTTGAATACTGTGCCATTTAATTTATTTAGCGAGCTACCCGCCCTGAGGCGTCACCACTCATTAGTTTCTCAATTTCTGGTATAGTTACCAAGTTTGCGTCGCCTTTAATCGTGTGCTTTAAGCAAGAAGCGGCTACAGCATAATCTAAAGCGCGTTGGTCATCATCAGGATAATGAATAAGTCCATAGATTAGTGCGCCCATGAATGAGTCACCACCTCCTACACGGTCGACAATGTGGGTAATCTGGTACTGTGCACTTTCATACATGGTTTTCCCATCATAAAGGACACCTGCCCAAGTGTTGTGAGAAGCTGATATAGACCCACGTAAAGTTGTAATAATTTTTTTGGCACGCGGAAATTTTTCTTGCATTTGCTCACAAACTGATCGGAATGCTTCTGCCTTAACATGTTCTCCTTGCGTGGTTATGTCTAATCCTTCTGGTTTTATTCCAAAGTGCATTTCGGCATCCTCTTCGTTTCCAAGAATTATATCACAATACGACGTCAGCTCAGTCATAATTGCTTCTCGGTCTCCGTCATATTTCCAGAGTTTAGCGCGATAATTCAAATCGGTAGAAATGGTTACACCCATAGAACTAGCCACACGCACAGCTTCTAAACAAGCGTCTGCAGCACTCTGTGATATTGCTGGGGTAATCCCTGTCCAATGAAACCATTGGGCATCTTTAAATACTTCACTCCAATCGACCATTCCCGGTTCAATTTCAGACATGGCAGAGTGGGCACGGTCATAAACTACTTTACTCCCTCGACTTACTGCGCCAGTTTCAAGAAAATAGATCCCTAAGCGATCCCCTCCTTCAACTATATGTTGTGTGCCAACATTTCGTTTACGCATCTCCATTAATGCACACGCACCAATATCATTTTTCGGTAAGCGGGTAACAAACTCGACAGGTAATCCATAATTAGCTAAGGATACTGCAACATTTGATTCTCCTCCCCCATAAACAACATCAAAGTTATTGGTTTGTGAAAATCGTAAGAAGCCTGGAGGTGCAAGACGAAGCATGATTTCTCCAAATGTGACTACTTTTTTCATTGGTTTAATTTTATTTTTTGGTTTTAGCTGAAGGCCAAGCCTCCGTTAATGTCAATATTATTTCCATTTATAAAAGAAGCTTCATCAGAAACTAGATAAGCAACTAAATCGGCTACTTCTTCTGCAGCTCCCTCACGACGAAGGGGTGTGCTTGCTGCAACTTTTTCTCTAATCTCATCTTTGGTGAAATCATCGTGAAACTTTGTTCCAATAAGTCCTGGACATACAGCATTTACGCGTATACCTTTAGGACCTAATTCTTTGGCCATAGCCCGTGTAAATGTGGTTACTGCTCCTTTGGATGATGCGTAAAGTGTTGATCCTCCACCTCCACCGTCTCGTGCTGCTTGTGATGAGATATTCACGATTGCACCACCCTCTCCCATGAGTGATTCAAAGGCTTGAGAAACAAATACAGTAGATTTAAAATTTACTCCAATAACGAGATCAAAAAAGGCCTCATCAAATTGTTCTAATGTTCTTCGAGCAAATAACCCCCCGGCATTGTTGACTAAAATATCAACCTGTTTACCAAAGGCTGCGATTGTTTGATTCTTTAAATCTTCAATTTGGTTGAGTTGAGAAACATCAGCCTTAATGGCTACTGCTTCACCTCCAGTTTCAAGAATCTCTTTTACTGTTTTATTGGCTCCTTCTTCTGAATTGAAATAATTTACTACAACTTTGGCACCAAGATGGGCCAATTTTATTGCAATGGCACGTCCAATATCACGGGAACCACCTGTAACAACAGCTACTCTTCCTTTTAAATTACTCATGAGTTTAATTTACTGCACCAAAAATTAAATTCCAAGTGCTTGTCCACCGCCAATCTGAATAGTTTCGGCTGTAATAAAAGCCGCATCCTCACCGGCTAAAAAGGAAACCACAGAAGCTACTTCTTGAGGTTGTCCTAATCGGCCTAACATGATATTGTTTTTCCAAGAAGCAAAAACCTCAGGTTTAGTCGATTTTATTTGAGCGTGGAAAGGGGTGTCTATTGTACCAGGAGATACAGCATTTACTCGAATCCCATATTCTGCTAAGTCTTTTGCCAAAGCACGTGTTATGGCATGAACTCCTGCTTTTGATGTACCATAAATTCCTGCTCCCGGTCCACCAGCATTCCATCCCGCATTTGAGGTGTAATTGATAATGGTCGGGTGCTCTCCTTTTTTTAGGTAAGGAATAGCTGCTCTTGAGGCAAAGAAGGTAGAATCTAAATTCAATGCCATTACTTTTCGATAAAATTCGGTTGTCATTTCTTCAAAACGCGAACGCCCACCTAGGCCTCCGGCATTGTTAACTAAGACATCAATCTTCCCGTATTTATCTCCAATTGCTTGAATGCTTGAATTGACTGCATCTTCGTTGGTTACATCAAACCCAAAGTACTCGGCTTGAACACCTTCTGCTTGAAGTTGTGCTACTTTTTCTGCTCCAACTTCATCTTCAATTCCGTTTAAAATTACTTGATAACCGTCATGACCCAAGCGTTTAGCAACTTCAAAACCTATTCCACTTGTAGCCCCGGTTACGAGGGCAACTCTATTATTATTTTTACTCATTTTTTCTTTTTAATTAAATTATTTTTTGGGGTTTACAGGATCTAGGGAGGGACATAGTATTAAAACACTACTCATCGCAATAATTGCAAGTGTAGCACCAATTATAAAAGCAGGTGTATAGTTTCCTCCAGTTGTTAACCATGGCACTAAATAGGTTAGACCTGCAGCAGCCAACTTAGCTGCCATTCCAGCAAATCCCGCTAAGCTACCAACCGTTTTACCACTAAACAAATCGCTGGGTAAGGTTTGAACATTCCCAATAGCAGTTTGAAAACCAAATAATATTATGGCCATAATTAAAACTGCTGTAAATGCACTTCCTGGATTAGCCATTGCTAATAGTGAAGGTAACATAATTAAGCAGCCTAAAACGATTACAAACTTTCTTGTTTTAGTGACAGTCCATCCGGCTTTCATTCGATTTTGAGCCAAAAGTCCTCCAAACCAAGCACCTACCATTGCTCCTACGTATGGAACCCAGCCATAAATTCCTATAGCTTTAACATCCATTCCATAAACTTCTGAAAGATATATAGGAATCCAAAAGACAAAAAGCCACCAAATAGGATCTATTGCAGCGGAAGAAATAATTACTCCCCAACTTTCTTTGTGGTTCAGTAATTGTTTTGTGTCTGGGGTATAGGTGATGGGGTTATCTTTCGTAGATAAATCAGTATCTACTTGTCCAGATAAGATATAATTTTTCTCTTCTTCTGTAATCCATGGATGTGTTTTTGGACCTGATTTCACTATGTACAACCATGGAAGTAGCCATAATAAGCCAAGAATACCAATGATTACAAAAATCATTTGCCAGCTAAAATAAATGGTCAAAAAAGCAATTAGTGGTATTGATATAATTCCACCTATAGAAGCACCAGAATTAAACAACCCTTGGGCAAAGGCACGTTCTTTTGCCGGAAACCATTCTGCGTTCCCTTTGGTTGCTCCTGGCCAGTTCCCAGCTTCTGCAATTCCAAGTATGGAACGGAATAATGCAAAACTTTTGAAGCCAGATGCGAAAGCATGTAATGCAGTAGCAATTGACCAAACACCAATAGAAATTGCAAAACCTAAGCGTGTTCCTATCCAGTCGAATATTTTTCCAAATATGGCTTGTCCAAAAGCATAAGAGAAAACAAATATGATAGAAATCAATGCGTAAATTTCTTTTCGTTCAAAAGAAGTTTTATCCGGATAAAGTTCCTGCCCTATCTGAGGCCATAGTACGTTTAGTGATTGTCTATCAATGTAATTAATGACAGTTGCTAAAGCAATTAATCCAACTATCCACCATCTTAATCCGTTGACTTTCATATTTATTCTATTTATTACCGTTGTTAAAGTATGATTTTAAAAGTTGTTAAACAGGATATTTTCGTGTTCAACTTTAAAAATCCTAGGTGGGGTAAAATTCACCACACCTAGGATGTTGTTAATCAAACTCAAAAATTAGTATCCTTGGTTCTGTGTAATTACACCAGAACTAACCAATACTTCTGAAATTGGTACAGGAAATAAATAATATTCGTTTCCAAAAGCTTGACCTAACTCAGATTGAGCTGTAGAGGTACGCGTTAAATCAAACCAACGATGACCTTCAAAGGCTAACTCTAAACGACGTTCATCTTGTATGGCTTGACGTAATTGAGCTTGTGTAGAAGCTGTTGTTCCTGCTAAGCCTGCTCTTGTTCTAATTCTATTGAGTTGTGTTATTGCCCCAGCTGTATTAGAATTTTCATTTAATGTTTCAGCATACAATAAAATCACGTCTCCTAATCGAATTTCAATCCAATCATAATCAGGACCACCGCTTTGAGGAAACTTAGGAGAAGCCATCGTCGACTCATTTATGGTCACCGCTCTTCTCAAATCGCCTGGACTAGCATCAAATGCAGCAATAAGATCTGAATCTAATGGCTCTAATGATTTGGTATCTAGTCCTCCAGACCATGACCAAAACTCTGAGAAACCATATTCATCTGGAACTGAGCTAGATATTTGTGTAGCAAAAATCACTTCCGAATTTAAGTCAGTAACAAAGATGTCTGCAAAGTTTGACATTAACGAGATTCCAGCTCCTGCAGCACCATTTACAACAGCTGCAAGATGAGGCTCTGCACTAGAAAAATCTCCCATATGCACATACACTTTACCAAGAAGTGCTCGTGCTGCGATTTGTGATGCTCTTCCGTTTGACGCACTGTTAGAGAGGGCATCAATAGCATCATTTAAATCAGGTATAATTACATCATTGTAGACATTATTTGCTGCTTGACGTGCTAAAATTGAAGAATCTGTAGTGCTCGGTGAAGGTGATAAATTTACTGTTACATCACCAAAAACACGTACCAATTTAAAGTAAGACAATGCACGTAAAAACTTCGCTTCTCCTACGTGTGTAGGATCAGACGAATTATCAATTACATTATTTGCACTTAAAATTGATTTGTATAATGCAGTATAGAAAGGACCAAAAAATTGATCTTCCATATCCACTAAATCGCTATTAAATCGATCAAAAGAAGGATAAGGTTCTTCCTGCATCAGTCCATTGTCGGCTCTAAAATCTCCCATTACTGCCCAAGGAGTTACTGCTCCAAGTTGGTAAAAGTAAGCTGCATTCAATACGCCATCGAAATCAGTTAAAGAATCTGCACTGGCAATATTTGGTGGAACTTGTTCTAAATCATTGTCACAAGCTGTAGTTAGCAACAATGATCCCAATAAGAATGTATATATTTTTTTCATTTTTTCCTCAATTAAAAGTTAACGTTTAATCCGAGCGTAAAGCTTCTAACAAGCGGACTTGCACCAACTTGAACCCCATAGGTTGTTGGGCCTAAATAACCGCCATTACCTGTTTCAACTCCTTCAGGGTTATATGATGTATAATCGTCACCCATAATGTAAAGAAGGTTCGTTGCAGCTACGTAGATACGAGAAGAGCTCAATCCTAATTTGGTATTGAAGTCCTGATCGAACGCATATCCAAGTGTTAGATTGCGAAGAGCTATATATGAAGCATCTTGAATACCAGAATCGGTCTGTCTTCTGTTTCCAATGTAGTGTTGGCCATTGTGATCAGCAATTCCATCACGGTTTGCATCAAACGTATCTACTAAACGACCCGTCCATTGAGAACCGTAGTATAGCGGATCGATGTTGTAAACTTCACCACCTTGTGAGCCTTGGAATTGCATGGCAAGATCAAAACTCTTGTACTGCATCGAACTGTTTAATCCCCAGTAAAAGTCAGGAGTATTTTGACCAATTTTAACCAAGTCTCCTCCATCTTCTACTGTTCTAGTGCGGTCAATTACACCATCTCCATTCTGGTCAACCACATAAGATTCTCCAGTATCGTTGTTTGGGTGTCGAGTTCCATCTTCTAGGTAAATCATTTCTACCTCGCCCGTGGTTTCTAACCCCCACATTTCTCCAATTTCTCCACCTACGTAGTTTCTGAAAATTGGTCCACGACCACTTTGTCCGTATTGAACTTGTGGTAATTCGTCTAATCCACCTAGATCTGTAATCTCGGTTTGAACGGTTGATAGGTTGGCATTGATACTCCATGTGAAGTCTTGAGTTTCAATTAAACCAGCAGATAATTCAAATTCTAAACCTGAGCTTTGCACATCTCCAGAATTGAGTTTAATCGCTGTTGTTCCTAAAACCTCAGATACACTTTGATTGATCAAAATATCTTCAATATCAGAAGTGTAGTAATCTACACTAAAGCGATAACGATTGTTAGCAAAACCTAAATCAATACCGTAGTTGGTCTCTGTGTTTGTTTGCCATGTTAAATCAGGGTTGGCCACATCAGAGGGGATTAAATAACCGTTTCCTAATGCAGTTGCTTGAGGATTCAAAAGGCTTAAAGAATTATAAGCGCCTAAGAAAGCTGTTGTACCAAGGGAACCTGAACTTACACGAATTTTCATTAGGCTCACTGCTTCAGAGTTAAAGAATGATTCGTTGTGAACATTCCAACCTGCAGAAAAAGCAGGGAAAACATTATAACGGTTGTTTGCACCAAAACGGGAATCACCATCGCGTCTTACCGATGCAGATAAAAGGTAACGATCATCATATGCATATTGAACACGTCCAAATACAGAACGTCTTGAAATTGTCTCATCTCGCTCAGTAATAATAATATCAGCTGGGTTAAGGAGGTTGTAGTTAACAATGTTTCCAAAAGGAACATTAGTTCCTCTTAAGGCAGTCGCTCTCGTATATAGGTTCTGAAATTCAAGTCCAGCTACTGCTGCGATATCGTGATTCCCTATAACTTTAGCATAATTCAAAGTTGTTTCACTTAAAACAGAAATACGTTTAGTATCGGTTTGGTCTAAATCTGTTTGCGTTGTGCGCGCACGTGAATCAGCTTCTAGTCCTTGATAATAATATTGTTGGGTATCTCTAATATCGGCCCCAAAAACTGTTTTAATATCTAAACCATCAGCTAAGCTGTATTGTAAATAGGCTGTAGCGTTAGCAAAATAATTTTTTTCCCATTTATCAGCATTGTCCAACTTTGTTGCAGGACCAGCATCTCCAGATCCTCCAATACCGTTGTTCGCTCTACCATAGTGCCAATCTTGGGCGGTATCTCCTGGTTGTAGCGTATATATACTATTATTGAATGGAGCAGAACCGCCACGGTATCCATTATCAAAAGCAGAATAACCTAGAGCTTGCGCTTGTTGATCTAATCTTTGTACAAATGCAATAGATTCAGCAGTATGATAAATTGGATGTACCCCATAAGCACGAAGTAAATCTCGCATATCGTGTGCAACAATATCGCGATTAGATACAAAACCATTGAAATTTAATCCTGTTTTGAATTTATCTCCAAGCTTAGCATCAATATTCAAACGGGCATTAACACGTTCGAAACCTTGAGTGATTACTACCCCTTCGGTGTTTTGATACCCAATAGAAGCGTAATAGTTAACATCATCTGTTCCTCCACTCATACTAAAGTCATGGTTCATTGTTGATCCATTTCTAAACAACCAGTCTTCTGGGCTAATGGCACCTGGAGAATCTTCGTAAGCACTTAAACGGAATTCTACAAATGTTGGATCAATTTGTGACAAATCCCAATTACCAGCAGCGATTTCATTTCTAGCGTGTGCAGCCCACTCTGGACCTGACATTAAGATATTGTCTACATATTTACTTGAGGTACTTAAGTATCCGTTGTAGCTAAAGCTAGCTTTACCGCTCTTTCCTTTTTTAGTTGTAACCAAAATTACCCCGTTTGCACCACGAGAACCATAAATTGCAGCTGAAGCAGCATCTTTCAATATTTCAATGCTTTCAATATCACTTGGATTTACTGTAACTAAGCTTCCTGAGATTGGGTAACCATCAACAACTACTAGGGGGTTTGAATCTCCAGAGATAGATGATGCAGCCCGGATTTGAATTTTAGGATCTGCCCCAGGTTCTCCATTTTGGTTTTGGATTAAAACACCTGAAAGTTTTCCAGCCAAGGCATCGTCTGCGCGCGTGGCTTGAATGGCTGCAACATCTTCTCCGCCTAGTTTTGCGATTGCACCTGTTAAGTGTGATTTTTTACGTGTACCGTAACCAGTTACCACGATTTCTTCTAGTTCGTTTAAATCTTGCTCTAGTGTAACTGATAAACTGTCTTGACCAGTAAAGATTATCTCTTGTGTTTCATAACCGACATAAGAGATTTCTAAAGTTTGATTTTCTTCAACTGTTATGGTAAAATTTCCATCAAAATCTGAAGTTGTTCCGTTATTTGTTCCTTGGACTATAACAGTGGCTCCGGGTATTGGTTGTCCGTCTGTACCTGCTACAGAACCACTAACTGCCGTTTGTGCAAATGTATATAACATACCACACAGAGCAAATAGCAACGTTAATTGTAATCTAATTTTCATTTAATTGAGTTGTTAGTTTTTAATTTCTTGTTTGATCTATAATTCATCAAAAAAAGATGATCGCTAGAACAACTATAAACTCAATTTTTTATAGGTTCTAGCAGTCTCAGGCCAAATAATTATAAAATGGTATCTGGCACACCAATTTGGTTTTCCAATCTGGTTTACCAAAATTAATTAAAAAAAATTGCCACACAAGTTTTCTTAAAAAAAAACACAGTTTTAGCTTAATTATTTGGTTTTCCTAGATGAGAACGTAGGAAATATTAGCTTTATAACACTATAAAAAAAGGGCTTATAGTATAGTGAGAATAGCTACTGTAGGCCTATGTCGGAAAAGGAATTTAAATATTGTAGCAGTATTGATACAGCGCTTTGAAATGAACTTTCATTGCACTTTTTGCGGCCTCAGGATCTTTGTCTCGAATTGCATCAATAATTGCTTTATGTTCTTGAATACCTTTAAAAGCAGTATCCTTATCACACACATGATGCTTTTCAAAATTATTGATTATCTCGGGTGTAATCTTCAACATGAATGTATTGAGGGTGGGATTGCCACTGGCTTTTGCAATTGCTAAGTGGAAAAGTAAATCTTCTTGAAGGGCGTCTTCTCCTCTAACAACTTTGTCTGAATATTCAGCTAAGGCATTTTCCATGTTAATAAGGTCGTCTGCTGTACGTCTAAGGGCAGCCAACTTTACACCTTTTAATTCTAAAAATATTCGCGCCTCAACAAGATCTTTAAATGAAGGTACGGGTAAGTGAAGAATATCATCAATCATTCCATTCAAAGCAGTAATTCCAATATCTGCTACAAAGGTTCCACTTTGAGGGATTGATTTTACTAAACCATAAGATTCTAGTGTTTGTAGCGCTTCACGTAAATTGGATCGCGTAACATTAAATTTTTCAGACAACATACGTTCTGAAGGTAATTTATCACCAGGTTCAAGATTTTTAAAATTGATGTGTTCTTTTAGGTTAGCAATTATTTGCTTGTGAACTTCATGTATTTCACTATCAATCAACATATTCCTATAAATGTAAATAACCAAATTGGTTTACCAAATTTAGTTAAAATAATTTTGATTAAAAATTAAATTTAAGCTTGTTCTTGCGTTTTATTT
>WTJU01000082.1 GCA_011526285.1 Candidatus Arcticimaribacter sp. | reverse complement strand
ATTTTAATGTTGCATTTAAGCCTGTTGCAACTATTATGCAGGATCAAAATACAATTGACAAGTCAGGAAAAGAAATTACCATGCAAGGTAAAGGCCGTCATGACCCATGTGTAGTTCCACGTGCGGTACCCATAGTAGAGGCGATGGCTTCACTGGTGCTTGCAGATTACTTTCTAATAGCGCGTACAAATTCTATCATTGGGGATTTTAATCAGTTCTAATAGCAAACAAAACCAATTTTATGAAACATTTAGCATTACATTGGAAAATATTAATCGGTATGTTATTAGGAATTCTGTTTGGAATTTTGATGTTGCAAATAAATACAGGAAAAGACCTAGTTGTTGATTGGATAAAACCTTTCGGTACTATTTTTATCAATTCTCTAAAGCTCATAGCTATTCCGCTTATTCTCGCTTCTCTAATCAAAGGAGTTTCTGATTTAAAGGATATTGCCAAATTGTCTAGAATGGGGGGGAAAACTGTTTTACTTTATATGATAACCACGGTGACTGCTGTTACAATTGGGTTAGTAATTGTAAACGTTGTTCAGCCTGGTAAAATTGTAAGTGAAAAAGCACAGGCTGATTTAGTTGCAGCTTATTCTGATGATGCTGCTTCGAAACAAAAAATTGCTAATGAACAAAAAGCTGACGGTCCCCTTCAGGCCCTTGTAGATATTGTACCGTCTAATATCTTTGACGCAGCTACTGATAATGCTAATATGCTTCAAATTATCTTTTTCTCCATTTTCTTTGGCATAGGACTCATATTAATTGATGAAAAGAAAGCAAAGCCAGTCAAAGACTTTTTTGATGCACTAAACGATGTTATTTTAAAAATGATTGACTTGATTATGCTTGCTGCACCATATGGTGTATTTGCACTACTAGCTGCTTTGGTAGTTGATGCACCAAGTCCTGATTTATTTAGAGCACTCGGTCTTTATTCTATAAGTGTCTTGCTTGGTCTTTCTCTGATGATTGTGTTTTATATCATACTTGTTAGATTTTATACTTCTAAGTCACCTAATTTTTTTTTAAAAGGTATATTACCAGCACAGCTTCTAGCTTTTTCAACTAGTTCATCTGCAGCAACATTACCAGTTACGATGGAAAGAGTTCAAGAACACTTAGGCGTAGAGGAAGAGGTGAGTAGTTTTGTACTTCCAATTGGAACGACAATTAACATGGATGGCACCAGTTTATACCAAGGAATTGCAGCTATTTTTATCGCTCAGGTTTTTGGCCTTCAATTAGATTTGACTGCTCAACTTAGTATCATCGCTACTGCTTCGTTAGCATCGATTGGTGCTGCAGCTGTTCCCAGTGCAGGTATGGTCATGTTGCTCATTGTTTTGGGTCAAGCAGGTATCCCAGAAGCAGGTCTTGCACTAATTTTCGCGGTTGACCGACCGTTGGATATGTGCCGTACTGTAGTAAATGTAACAGGGGATGCAGCAGTATCGATGGTAGTTGCAAAATCTTCAGGAAAATTAAGTGATCCTGTCGAAAAAAAATGGGACGAGAATTACAATAAATCTTAACGATTTAGGTTTTAATTCTCTTGTTATCTCTTTTACTTTCGAGCAAAGGACAAGAACTATACTTTCCAAAAAAAAGATAACGATATCTAGCAATCAAGTCATAGATTTTATTGGATAAAGTAGTGGGTATTAGCCAAATGATAAACCCTAACCACTTAAATAATACCAGTTGATTTACAATCACCTGGATTGCTTCTGATTTTTGATATAATATTCCATTATTGTCCAAAACTAAAATAGTGTCAATGGAAGTTTTTCCAATATGTTTCTTAGCATAAGTGCTGTTGAGTGTAGAAAAAACGATGCGTTTTTTGAAGTCTATAAACATTAAAAGTTTAACTAAACGAGTACACAAAACACATATACCGTCAAAAAATAATGTTATCTCTTTATTATTCATTTTTAACGCTTAACAAGCTCTAATTCATCTGTATGGACTTGTGTAGTAAAACTACCGTAATTAACAAAGGCTTTGTTTTTTTCTAAACTATCAATGGTGCCAACCGCTTTTCCATCAAATAAACGGACATGATCACCGACAATTAATTTTACTTTTGGCCGTTTTTTAACCTCTACTTTTGGCTTGTCTTTTTTATCTTCTCGGACCTTTTCAATCTTTTTTTCAACCTCAGCTTTTAGTTTCTTCTTCTCGGTTTTTTTCTTACGAATCATAGCAGCGGACTGCTTTTTACGTTTGGCGTTTTCGAATTCAACGAGCTGTAAAAGGCCCGCGACCAATGGGCGTTTTTTGCCATTTAGAAAATAGGATTCGGCGAGCTCATTAACCTTATTTCCAAGTACAATCATCCTTTGATCTTGATCGAAAAGAGTTTGGTAACTCTCCAATTTCGCTTTTACTTTCGCATTCAGCGTTTCTAACTTTTCATTTTGCTTTTTAGACTTTAGGGCTTCATTTTGTAATTCTTTTGTGTTTTTTGCCATCGTAGAACGCTCACGTTGCATTTTGGCAAGTGTTGCATCAAAACGGACTTTTCCACGTTCAA
This sequence comes from Candidatus Arcticimaribacter sp., assembly GCA_011526285.1. Classification (GTDB taxonomy): domain Bacteria; phylum Bacteroidota; class Bacteroidia; order Flavobacteriales; family Flavobacteriaceae; genus Arcticimaribacter. The sequence goes on along the minus strand of WTJU01000082.1, from coordinate 1,020 downwards.
TCTTCTTCTTTGCTCGATTGATCAAACTGTATGGGATTCCATTTTTCTGAGCAACTTCAAAAGTAAAGGAACTCCCTGCTTCTCCAGTAATCAATTGAAAAGTAGGGGAGAGCTTGTTTCGGTCAAACTGCATATTGGCGTTTGCAGCATGGGGCAACTCGTCAGCCAATAACTTTAGATTGGTGTAGTGTGTAGTAATCACACCAAGTGATTTTTCTTTATAGAAAACTTCTAAAAAAATCTCTGCTAATGCTCCGCCAAGTTCAGGATCTGAACCAGTACCAAATTCATCGATTAGCAATAAACTCTTCGCATTGCATTTATTTAAAAATCGATTCATGTTTTTGAGTCGATAGCTATAAGTGCTCAATTCATTTTCAATGGACTGGTTGTCTCCAATATCCGTTAAAATACTTTCGAATATGCACAAATGAGATTGAGGGTGGACTGGAACGAGAAAGCCAGTTTGCACCATCAATTGCAGCAATCCAATTGTTTTTAGTGTAATGCTTTTCCCTCCTGCATTGGGGCCTGAGATAACCAGAATTCGGAGTTCATTATGGAGATGGATGGTCTGTGGGTAGGTGGCTTGTTTTTTTTGCTTATTTGAGAGATAGAGTAGGGGGTGAAAGGCCTCTTTCAAGTCCAAGTCCGAACTGTCATTTAAATTTGGCATCACACCATTCATTTCTTGCGCATATAATGCCTTAGCACAAATCATATCGATTTCTGTGGCATACCGTTGATAGTTGGCGAGTAATTCTTCATGAGGTCGCATCCAATTTGTCAAATCCCTCAAAATACGATCGATTTCTTCTTGTTCGTCATAGATTAGATTCTCCATTTCCTGGCTGTGCTGTACCACAGCTTGGGGCTCGATGTATACGATACTCCCTGTTTTACTGCTTCCCAAAAGAGACCCTTTGACCTTACGGCGGTACATCGCCTTCACAGCCAACACCCTGCGATTTGAAACAACAGTTTCTTTAATATCATCAAGAAAACCTGAGCTTTGATACT
>WTJU01000069.1:45139-46586 GCA_011526285.1 Candidatus Arcticimaribacter sp. | reverse complement strand
ACGACATGGGATTCGAAACCCCCTCAGACGTCCAAGCCAAAACCATTCCCTTACTCTTAGAAAAAGAAACCGATATTGTGGCACTTGCCCAAACGGGAACGGGAAAAACAGCGGCTTTTGGCTTCCCCATGCTCCAAAAAATTGACCCTAGCAGTCGCATCACCCAAGGCTTAATTCTTTCCCCTACCCGTGAATTGTGTTTGCAAATCACACAAGAACTCAAACTCTACGCCAAGCATATAAAAGGCATTAGCGTTGTAGCCATTTATGGTGGAGCGAGTATAAACGACCAAGCCAAGAACGTGAAAAAAGGCGCGCAAATCTTGGTGGCTACCCCAGGTAGAATGCAAGACATGTTGCGCCGTGGCATGATTAACCTCTCTAAAGTAGAATACTGCGTGTTAGACGAGGCCGATGAGATGCTCAACATGGGCTTTTATGAAGACATCACTTCTATACTCGCCAACACACCCAACGACAAAAGCACCTGGCTCTTCTCGGCCACCATGCCCAAAGAAGTAGCGGTCATTGCCCGTGAGTTCATGTACCAACCTGAAGAAGTTACTGTAGGAACTAAAAATGCGGGAACCAAAAATGTTTCGCATGAATACTATCAAGTATCGGGGCGAGACCGATACCCCGCCTTAAAACGTTTGGCTGATGCACATCCAGATATTTTTTCTGTGATTTTTTGCCGCACCAAACGCGACACCCAACGCGTGGCTGAAAAGCTTATTGAAGATGGCTACAATGCAGGCGCCTTACACGGTGACTTGAGTCAGAACCAACGCGATATGGTGATGAAGGCTTTTCGCACCAAACAAATTCAAATGCTCGTCGCTACCGATGTTGCTGCGCGCGGTATTGATGTAGATAATGTAACCCACGTGATTAACTACCAATTGCCCGATGAGATTGAAACCTACACCCACCGTTCTGGACGTACCGGTCGTGCGGGGAACAAAGGTGTGTCTATGATCATCGTGACGCAAAGCGAATCACGCAAGATTCGTGCGATTGAGAAAATCATACAGGCAAAAATCACTCCCAAGAAAATTCCAACGGGAATAGAAATTTGTGAAACCCAACTGTATCATTTAGCACAAAAGATTCACAAAACACAAATCAACGATGACATTACCCCCTACTTGCCCAAAGTAGAAGAAGTATTAGAAGACCTAAGCAAAGAAGAACTTATACAACGATTGGTTTCGGTAGAATTTGCACGTTTTCACAACTACTACAAAAACGCAAAAGACCTCAACAGCACGGCAAAAGAAGGAGACAGTGGACGTGAAAAAGTCAAGCACAACAAAAAAGACAGCACCCGCTTCTTTATCAACATTGGTGCCCGCGACGATTATAACTGGATGCACCTAAAAGATTTCTTAAAGGCCACCCTACAGCTAGAGCAAGAAGAAGTTTTTCACGTAGATGTGATGGACGG
>WTJU01000069.1:39035-45039 GCA_011526285.1 Candidatus Arcticimaribacter sp. | reverse complement strand
AGCGGATTTGGTCGACGCGCCAGACGTTAAAATATCTTAAGGGGGAAAGCAGACTCCATTTTTTCTTTCTATTTTTGTTTCTATGCGGAAATTACTGGGCCTCACACTCATATTGTTTAGTGCTTTAAGCCTTACTCATGCTCAAGAGGGCACCACCTTGTTAAAAGGAAAGGTGAAAAACGACAATACCGATGAGGTAATGAGCAGTGTGCATGTCCTCAACCTCAGCGCAGTTGAAGGTGTAATTACCGATAACGACGGAACGTTCGAAATTGCTGTAAATACACAAGACACCCTCTACTTTTCTTACTTAGGATACAAACCCCTTAAAGTTGCTGTTAGTAACGATATGATTAAATTCGGCGCGCCAGTATTTCGTCTCACTCAATTGTCTTTTGCACTTGAAGAGGTAATTGTTCGTCCCTATCAACTCACGGGTTATTTAGACATAGATGTTCGAAAAGTACCGCTAAACCCTGCTGGACGCTACAACATTCCGGGACTCCCCCAGTCTGGGTATGAAGCGGGGAACCGCAACCGCTCCTCTATTTCTAAAGCCATTGGATCGCTGTTCAATCCCGCTGATTTTCTCTACAATCTCTTTGGAAAAAACCCCAAACAAATGAGAAAACTCAAAAAAATGCGTGAAGACGATCAAATTAAAAATCTATTGGGCACTAAATTCGATCGTGAAGTCTTAGTACAATTGCTGGGAATTGATCGAGTGAATTTGGACGAAATATTGCGCAATTGCAATTACTCCAACACATTTATACAACAAGCCAACGATTTGCAAATACTTGAAGCAATTAGCGGTTGTTACGAAGAATACAAGATTTTACAGCTGTAAAATGAATGCCCTAGAAGATCTACTGCTGCAGTTCTATGCCTCGGTTGCTGATCGTGAAAAAGGAGCGGCCTACATACAAGAAAAACCTGAACGATTTAAAGAGCTATTTGCATTGGCCTGTTCTCCTAAAGAAACACGTGCCCACATTGTTGCCGCTTGGGTACTCGAAAAATACAGCTTAAATCGATTTGAAGTTTTAGCGAATAATCTCAATTCTTTTCTAAAAGGGGTGGCAGACCAAAAACACGAAAGCAAACGACGCCCCATGATGAAGTTGTTGTTTCACTATTGTAAAAACAAAAAACGCAGAGCAGCCCTAACTTCAGCCCAAATAGACACTATAGTAGCCGCATGTTTTGATTATATGTTGGAGGCAAAAAAAGCTGCTGCCTTGGCTTTTGCAATGAAAACCCTTCATTTTTTTCGCACTCATGAAGATTGGATTGAAGAAGAGCTACAAGCCTATATCGCGCAACGCCTTCCCAACAGCAGTGCAGGCTTCCAATCTGTTGTTCGCCAAATATCATAGCACTACTTTAGAGTTTATCCCAGAAGCCTTATCTTTGCCCTTTATTTTTCAATATGAAGCTCACAGCCTTAAATGCCATTTCACCCATCGACGGTCGCTACCGTAGTAAGACTAAATCACTTGCTGCATACTTCTCTGAAGAAGCCTTGATTAAATACCGTGTACGGGTGGAAATTGAGTATTTCATCGCGCTATGTGAACTACCATTACCTCAATTAGAAAACTTTAACCCCTCTTTGTTTGAAGAGCTTCGAAGCATTTATCAGCATTTCACAGAAGAAGACGCGAAAGAAATAAAAGAAATTGAGAAGACAACGAATCACGACGTAAAAGCGGTAGAGTATTTCATAAAGAAAGAATTTGATCGTCTTGAGTTACAAGAGTATAAAGAGTTTATTCATTTTGGACTCACCTCACAAGACATTAACAATACCTCAATTCCCCTATCTGTTAAAGAAGCCGTACAAAAAATCTATTTACCGAGTTTAGATGAGCTATTGGTGCAGTTACGTTCGCTAGCAGAAGAGTATAAAGAAGTACCTCTTTTGGCGCGCACCCACGGACAACCGGCCTCTCCTACCCGTCTTGGAAAGGAAATTGACGTGTTTATAAAACGAATTGAAGAGCAACGCGCAGCACTCTTACATGTACCAAACGCCGCGAAGTTTGGTGGCGCAACGGGGAACTTTAACGCCCACAGCGTAGCCTATCCTAAAAATGATTGGAAAGCTTTTGGAAAAGATTTTGTCGAAAATCGCTTGGGCTTACATCACTCATTCCCCACAACACAAATTGAGCACTACGATCATTTCGCTGCCTTGTGTGATGCCATGAAACGCGTTAATACCATTTTAATTGATTTAGATCGTGATTTATGGACCTACATCTCTATGGATTACTTTAAACAGAAAATCAAGGAAGGAGAAGTTGGTTCCTCTGCCATGCCGCACAAGGTAAACCCCATTGATTTTGAAAATTCTGAAGGAAATCTTGGCATTGCCAATGCCCTATTTGGTTATTTGGCAGAAAAACTCCCCATATCACGTTTGCAACGCGATTTAACTGATAGCACGGTGCTTCGCAACATTGGAACTCCCTTTGGGCATACCCTTATCGGGATTCAATCTACCCTAAAAGGGCTTGGAAAGTTATTGCTCAACGAAGATAAAATCAAAGAAGATTTAGAAAACAATTGGGCGGTTGTTGCAGAAGCAGTTCAAACAATTCTTCGCCGAGAAGGTTATCCCAACCCCTATGAAGCGTTAAAAGAACTCACACGTACCAACGAGACCATTACACAAGCCTCTATGCACGCCTTCATTGATCAATTGGAAATTGACAGTAAAATTAAGGCAGAATTGAAAACCATTAGCCCGTTTAACTACACTGGGATTTAGTCCTTTAAAGCTTCTAGGTATTCTCCACTTGGTACATCGACCAACTGCGTTATCATAGCCACTTGATTTAGGTCTATATCTCCCTCAATTTCCATTAACATATAATCGAAACGAGTTTGCGTTTCTAGCTGGATGGATGGACTGTTATCGATATGTTCTTGTAATCCCTCTACGAACATTACCAATCGTTTTACCTTGTTTTCGGCCTCGCCAAAAATAGCCGCAAATTGCACGTGAATCCCTTTTTCGGTTATATTTAAAACAGAAGTTAGCGGGGTTTGACTAATTTCAGCTTTCAACCAGGTTTCCATTGCTTCTGAGACAGTATCATTTTGTGTGCTCATGATTCTAAAACGACGAAGCGATTGTATCATATCCAAAAAAGCTTCTGACTCAGGATCGGTTGTATTCACTTTAAACTTACCGAGAAATTGAAACATTTGAGGAGTAATATTTACATGAGTTACTTCGCTATGGGTGGCATAGCTCGAAAACACGTCCTGTGCGTGCAGTGTTGTCGAAAGAAAAAAGCAAATAATTAAGAGTCTTTTCATTTGTGGAATAATCTTTGTGCTAAAGATAGAATAAACGCTAAGGTTTTAAAATTATCTTATTAATTTGCATTTTTAAACCCAAACAAATGAAAAAAACGCTCATTCTTGGACTTTTTCTAAGCATTGGACTTGGTGCTTGCGGTAGGGAAGATATTGATGATAATCAAATTAACGTAGTGGCGGATCCCGGAAACGGAAGTGGCACCTCAACGTCTACCACAGATACGTCAACCTCAACAGCAGAAACGCCAACCGTAACTGGCAATGTAGAGGTCAATGATTTTATTTGGAAAGGAATGAACCAGTGGTATTATTGGCAAGAAGAGGTTGAGCAGTTGGCTGATACTGTTGATGACGTACAAAGTCAATACATAAACTACCTCGCCTCTATTGAAGACCCTGAAGATTTTTTCTACAGCCTAGAACACCAAGACGACCGTTTTAGTTGGATTGATCCTGATTATGAAAACCTCGAGAACCAACTCTCTGGCATCTCGGCTTCTAACGGAATGAAATTTTTACTCTACCGACGCTGCAGCAGTTGTAATGGCTTAGTTGGAGCTGTAACTTATGTATTGCCCAATTCTGATGCTGCTGAAAAAGGCGTGGTACGTGGAGATATATTCAACGCTGTAAATGGAATAGAACTCACAGTGAATAATTATGCAAGTCTTCTTTACGGAGACGCTATGAATTATAGCATTGATCTAGTAAATTATGACGCTAGTGCAGATGTTGTTACCCCGAGAGATATCACAATAAACTTGGTAAAAGAGGAAGATTTTCAAGAAATCCCAATTCATAAGGCAGAGGTTTTTGAACACAACGGTAATCAAGTGGGTTATTTGATGTACAACAAATTTGTTGGGGTGGTTGATAGCGATGGTGATGGGAATGAGGACTTTGATTTTGATCAAGCCCTAATTGATGCTTTCAACGAATTTGCGACGCAAAACATTAACCAATTGGTAGTTGATCTTCGCTACAATGGCGGAGGGTCTGTGCGTACTTGTACTTATTTGGCAAGTCTTATCACGGGGCAATTCACGGGAACTGTATTTGCACAGCAGCAATGGAACAGCAAATTAATGAACTACTTTGATGGTATTAACAATGATAGTAATCCGAATAACGATTACGATCTAAACGATTATTTTGTAGATACAACCCATAAAGGGGTTTCTCTGCCAGGGCTTCAATTGAATCGCGTTTACATATTAACCTCAAACCGCAGTGCCTCTGCGAGTGAGCTATTGATAAACGGGCTTAGTCCTCACATAAATGTAGTGCAGGTAGGAAAAGCCACCTATGGGAAAAACGTAGGCTCAATAACACTTTACGACTATATTGACAATAACAATGATGTGCGTAATCCCAACCACACCTATGCGATGCAACCCATAGTGTTACGCATTGCGAACAGTGAAGGTTTTGCAGACTACACCAACGGGCTTACTCCTGATGTTGATTTGAGAGAAAGTGCCAGTACATTTGGTGTATTGGGAGATCCTAACGAACCACTTTTGGCCGCTGCATTAAATCACATGGGGGGAGGTTCAGGGAAAGTCCAGAGCAACAACTCGCCATGGATCCCAATTATTGATGAGATAGAAGAAGGCCAACAAAGAATGTTCGTTGACCTTCCTAAAGGATTTCGATTTAGCTTAGACTAGAAATTGTAATTTAACCCTAGACGAAAGTTTCTGCCTTTGGTAGTGAAATTGGCGATCTCTACATATTCTGTATCAAAGAGGTTACTCACCCAAAAGGTAGCGGTTAAGCGCCCTTCTCCAAACGTTTTAGCATAACGAAGATCAACAATAGTGTAGGCCTCCAGCAATGAAGTGTCTACTGCTTGACGTTCGCCACGATGGGCAATTACAGTGTTTATACGTTCACTCGGCGTGAGTTGATACCCCAGTTGGGTGTTTAAACTGTGTTTTGGCAGTCGCACTAATGCTCCGCTTTTTAGTTCTGTAAAAGTATAGTTGAGATCTAGGTCAATAACTTCATAAATAGTATTGGCGTAACTAAATTCTAGCCCTTGAAAGACAACATCAGAAGGAGCATTGGCATAGGCATAAGTGGTGAAATCATAAACGATTTTAGGGTCTTCCTGACGTTGAAAGTAAACCAAAGATGCATTGGCATCATTCAACTCAAAAACAGCACCTAATTCAATAGACTGTGTTTCTTCTGGTGCTAAATCAGCATTGCCTGAATAGGTGTCATAAAGCTGAAATAGACTAGGCGCAATAAAAGCTGTGCTTATACTTCCCAAAAGTTTTACTTGTGCTTGGTCTAGGGGTAATGTGTAGGAAGGATTGAGGCTGTAAGTAAAATGATTTCCATAAGTTTGATGATTGCTTAAACGCGCTCCAGTGTTTAGGTTGAAACCACCCTCGGTTACATAGACTACATTGGCAAAAACATCTTTTTGACTTACGGCTGGTGCGCCTTCATAGCTTCCTTCTTGAAGGAGGAAACCTTGAATACTGTACAAACGGTCTGATAATTTCAAACGGTTCACCACTTCTATCGAGCTGTTTTTAGCCGAATAATTGGTAGGGAAGTTATCGCGGTAATCTCGGTCGGTGTTTTGTAATCCAGCATTTAAAGCAACTTCTCCTTTTGTATAGGCAAAGGTGCTATTGAAAGAAAAGCTTTCAAGATC
>WTJU01000069.1:10648-38935 GCA_011526285.1 Candidatus Arcticimaribacter sp. | reverse complement strand
CAACTTCTCCTTTTGTATAGGCAAAGGTGCTATTGAAAGAAAAGCTTTCAAGATCACTGGTGCCAGAAAAGTCAGCATCTTCTACAGGAAAAACATTGTCGTAGTCATTTTCAATTTTTGCTTTACTGGCGCTAAATAACCAAGTAAACTTTTCACCCTTATTCCCAAGTTGCGCATTAATGTTGTAGCGGAAAAACGGGTCTACTTCTGTCCCGTTAGCAACAGCACTCATTCCATTGGTTCGCAAGGTTGAAAGCCCAATTTTATAGGTTAATTTTTCTGATGCCCCTGCATAATTTAGGGTATTAGATAAATAACTAAACGCATCGTAATTCGCGTTTTGAGCAACCTCAGTTCCTGTATAAAAACCAAGCCTTAATTGGCCCTTACCTTCAACTTTTTTTGTGGTAATGTTAATCACTGCAGCGGCAGCGGCGCTTCCGTAAAGTGTACTTGCACCTCCTTTTAATATTTCGATGGAATCGATTTGATCTAAACTCAGGAAATTAAAATCAAAGTCATTGTCAATTCGTGAAGGATCGGAAACACGAACACCATCCACTAAAATTAATACTTGATAGTTGTTGCTTCCTCGAATGGCCATGCGCAAATTTTGTCCCGTAATCGAACGATTTCCAAGCACAGAAATTCCTGCTTGGGTATCCAATAATTCGGCAAGGTTTCTCCCGTTAAATCGTTCAATCTGCTCTTGGTCAATACGTACAATGGTTTTTCCTGACTGGGAGCGTTTCAATGGCAAGCGACTGTCGAGCACAACCACCTCATCTAAATACTTGGTATCAATACTAAGTGTGTCTTTAGTTTCTGTTTCTTGTGCATGGAGGCTGCCTATACATAATATGATAGCCACCATTGCTTTTTTCAATGGATTCATAGTTTTATTTTAAAATGGGATACTACATCCTTAGCCACTCCATTCTTTATCCCCGAAGAAAGTAGTCACTATGAACAGGCAGGTCTCCTGGCTTGCGTTTTTCTAAGGCCTTCCCGAGTGCTCTCAGTGGCATAAGGGTTTAGAAAACATCCGAATTAAGCGGACAAAGCTTACAGTTGCGGGTACAGCATTGGTCTTTCACCAATTTCCCTTTTCATTTTCGAAAAGAAAAACCCATTCACACAACAAAGCTACGAAATGCCTAGAATTTAGGCTGTTTTGAGGTAGGTCTTTTTAACCGTAGAAAATGTATAGAAGAGCACTACGGTATAGAATAAATCACCGGCGAGGGTATTCCCAAAAAAGGGAATCGCTAAGGTAAAACAGGTCGCTAAGCCCTCAACAGTCAAAGGATAATGCAATAGCCACACCCCAAGGTTAGAAACAATAAAAAAGAGTAACGAACCTGCTAACACAGAGGGAAAGTGCAGGCTTTTACGTTTCATTCCCATACGTGTGATGAGTGCAAAAGCACCATATACAAAGAGATTAATCCAACTCAGACCCAAAACCAAGTCTGTTATAAACAAACAAAATAAAGGAAGAAGAAAGGCGAACCATTTTTGTTTAAAGTGGGCTGCTCCAAATAGTGCTATCCCGGTAATGGGTGCAAAGTTTGGTGGGTGTGGCAATAAACGCGAGGCAACTGCCAGGACGATTAAACTTAATACTACTGTGGTTTCTTTCTTCATCTTCTTCATTGGATCAATTCTTTATATAAAGGTAACCAATTTTATTTCGTCAAATACATTTTCCTACGTGCATAGAGGTTATAGAACTCATCGTCTTTCAAAGAGTCTACAAACAGAATGCTTTCTCCGGTACTCTTCATTTCTGGTCCGAGTTGTTTGTTCACATTCGGGAATTTATTGAACGAGAATACTGGTTGCTTTATGGCATACCCTTCAAGTTGAGGATTGAAATCAAAGTCGGTCACTTTGTTTTCGCCTAACATAACTTTTGTAGCATAGTTCACATAGGGTTCTTTATACGCCTTGGCAATAAACGGAACTGTTCTAGAGGCTCTAGGATTAGCCTCAATAATGTAAACTTTATCGTCTTTAACGGCAAACTGAATGTTAATTAGACCAACGGTATTTAGCGCTTTGGCTATTTTGTGGGTGTGGTCTTTAATTTGCTGCAATACATATTCTCCCAAATTAAATACTGGAAGGGTTGCGTTGGAGTCTCCAGAGTGTATTCCACAAGGTTCAATATGCTCCATTATACCGATAATGTATACGTTTTCTCCGTCACAAATTGCATCTGCTTCTGCTTCTATCGCACCGTCAAGATAATGGTCTAACAGCAACTTATTGTTCGGGATTTTACGTAATAGGTCGACTACATGGTGTTCGAGCTCCTCTTTGTTTATTACAATTTTCATTCCTTGTCCACCTAAAACATAAGAGGGACGCACCAAAATTGGGAAGTCGAGCTGGTCAGCCAAAGCAAGCGCTTGGTCAGCATTCTCAGCCACTCCAAATTCTGGATAAGGAATGTCATTTTCTTTCAAGAGGGTAGAGAAACTTCCACGGTCTTCTGCCAAATCGAGGGATTGGAAGCTGGTTCCAATAATCTTTATGCCATAACGATCAAGTTTTTCTGCTAATTTCAGTGCGGTTTGACCCCCCAATTGTACGATTACTCCTTCTGGCTTTTCATGCTGAATGATGTCGTAAATGTGTTCCCAAAAGACAGGTTCGAAATACAGTTTATCAGCCGTATCAAAATCTGTAGATACTGTTTCAGGATTACAGTTAATCATGATGGTTTCATACCCGCATTCTGCAGCAGCTAAAACACCATGAACGCAACAGTAGTCAAACTCAATTCCTTGTCCAATACGGTTTGGCCCTGAGCCCAATACTATGATTTTTTTCTTATCCGTAACTACGCTTTCGTTATCGCTGTAAGGTGATCCGTCAGCCAACTTCATTTGGGCTTCAAAGGTAGAATAGTAATAAGGTGTTTTGGCCTCAAATTCTGCCGCACAAGTATCTACAAGTTTATAGACACGCTGAATACCGAGTTCTTCGCGTTTTTTGTAGACTTGGCTTTCAAGACAGTCTAGCATATGGGCAATTTGTCTATCGGCAAAACCTTTTTGTTTGGCTTCTAAAAGCAATGCTTTATCTAGATTGTCTATTGTGAATTGACCAATTTCTTTTTCGAGTATGTACAGTTCTTCAATTTGGCGCAAGAACCATAAATCTATTTTCGTTATCTCGTGAATTCTACTCAATGGAATGCCCATTTGTATGGCATCATATAGCACAAAAACACGGTCCCAACTTGCGTGGGTTAGTTTCTGGATTATGGTGTCGTAGTCGGTGTAGCTCTTCCCATCAGCTCCTAATCCATTTCTTTTAATCTCTAATGACTGCGTTGCTTTGTGTAATGCTTCTTGGAAAGATCTTCCAATTCCCATTACTTCTCCTACAGATTTCATTTGCAAGCCAAGAACACGGTCAGAGCCTTCAAACTTATCAAAATTCCAACGTGGTATTTTTACAATAACATAGTCTACTGTAGGCTCAAATAAAGCAGAGGTTGACTGTGTAATTTGATTATCGAGTTCGTCTAGTGTGTACCCAATGGCAAGTTTTGCAGCAATCTTTGCAATAGGATAACCAGAAGCTTTAGATGCAAGGGCTGAGGAGCGCGAAACACGTGGATTAATTTCAATGGAGATAATATCCTCTTTTTCATCAGGACTCACAGCAAATTGAACATTACATCCGCCTGCAAAATCACCAATACTACGCATCATTTTTATAGCCATGTCGCGCATGCGCTGGTAAGTTGCATCAGAAAGGGTCATTGCAGGAGCCACAGTGATTGAATCTCCTGTATGAATACCCATAGGATCCATGTTTTCAATGGTACAAATAATCACTACGTTGTCGTTTTTGTCGCGCAACAATTCTAGTTCATATTCTTTCCATCCGAGTAAAGCTTTGTCAATTAATACTTCGTGTATGGGTGAAGCCTCCAAACCACGGGTTAGAAGCTCATCAAAATCTTCTGCTTTGTGTACAAAAGAAGCACCCGTACCCCCAAGTGTAAATGAAGGACGAATAACCAAAGGAAAACCGAATTTTTGGGCAATTTCTTTTCCTTTAAGGAAAGAGGTTGCCGTGTCTGCTGGAGCTACAGGAATGTCTAAAGTGAGCATCAACTCTTTGAATTGTTGACGATCTTCGGTTATGTTAATGGCATCTATATCAACACCAATAATTTCAACATTAAAATCTTCCCATACTCCTTTTTCATCAGCTTCAATACATAGGTTCAAAGCGGTTTGACCTCCCATGGTGGGTAAAACTGCATCAATATCATCGTGCTCTTTTAGAATCTCGATGAGTGATTTAGTGGTCAATGGTTTTAGATAAACATGATCGGCCATGGAAGGATCCGTCATGATAGTTGCAGGATTAGAATTAATCAGTACTGTTTCAATACCATCTTCACGAAGAGAGCGAAGGGCTTGAGAACCGGAATAATCAAATTCACACGCTTGACCAATAATGATTGGTCCTGAACCAATGATGAGGATTTTGTTTAGATTTTCTTTCTTCGGCATAGTCTATAATAGTGTCTAAAATAAATATAAAAAAAAAGTGTTACTTAAAAATAAGTAACACTCTAATATGATGATAATCAGTCATTATTTTTTGTGTCTTGGTTCCGAGGAAACTGAAATTTTCTTTCTTCCTTTTGCTCTTCGGCTCGCTAAAACTTTTCGGCCGTTGGCTGATGCCATACGCTCTCTGAAACCGTGTTTGTTTCTTCTTTTTCTCTTCGAGGGTTGAAATGTTCTTTTCATGTTTACTAGGAATGAATCAAAGCAAAAATACCTGCTTTTTTTATCGAGGGCAAATATACGACAAGTTTTATTTTAGACAAGAAGAATCTAAAAATTGTTCCGATTGTTTTTCTTACTTTAGCGACAAAAACTAACCATGTTTCCAAAGGTCATTAAACTTATCCTTGCAGCTGCTTCAATCGCCTATGCTGTTTTCCAATTTACAGAGAGTTATATAGGTAATGGAATCTTTATGTTGCTCACCGCAGGGATGTTTATCTTGTTGTATTATAAGAACGAAATTATTTTCTTGGCCTTTCTTCGTTTGCGCAAACAAGATTTTGAGGGAACACAACGTTGGTTAAACCGCATCAGCAATCCGCAAGCCAATTTGGTTACCAAACAACAAGGGTATTACCATTATCTTCACGGAGTGATAGAATCTCAAACTAACTTAACAAAAGCTGAGAAGTCGTTTAGAAAAGCGCTTTCTTTTGGTTTATCAATGAGTGCTGATGAAGCTATGGCTAAATTGAGCTTAGCCGGTATTCTAATGCAAAAGAGAAGAAAACGAGAAGCAACTACACTCTTGAATGAAGCAAAAAAGGCAGACAAACACAATATGTTGGGACAACAAATCAAGATGATGCAGCAACAAATGAAAAAAATCTAAGGGCCTGTTTCTGTCGGCAAGGCAATGTGATAAAGTTTTCTCGATTTGTTATTCAAGTGATTCTGTAACAACCATGGGTTGTACAATTTCATGGTTTTGTAATTCACTCCCATTTGTTTTGAAAAACGTGCAATGTTTGTGATTGCTGTATCTACTTTTACAGTTTTATATTCAAGTGGGGCATACATCTGCGCTTCATCAATAAAAAAACCATAACGTTGGGGTGCCTCAACAATTTCCTTTACTGCTAATATGCGAAAGATGTAACGCTTGGTTTCAGTCCCCAACAACAAATCATAATAATTGTCTACTTGTTGTTTGTCCAATAAACGCTGTATACCAGCCATTCCTCTATTATATGAAGCTGCTGCTAATGTCCAAGTCCCTAAACGCTCTTTGGCTTTTTTAAGGTATGCACAAGCCGTTCTTGTAGCTAATTCAACATTATAGCGTTCGTCTACATTACTATTCACCTCTAAACCTAACTCACGTCCTGTGGTACGCAGAATTTGCCAAAAGCCTTTTGCACCCGCAGAAGAAGTAACATTTTCAAGCCCGCTTTCTATTAAAGCCAAGTATTTAAAATCGTCAGGAACACCCTCTTCTTTTAATATTTTTTCGATTTGTGGAAAGAATTTATTGGCGCGTTTAATCATTAAAATTGTATTGGACTGCCAATAGGTATTGACCAAAAGTTCCTTATCCATTCGTTCTCGAAGATCGGCTTCTTCAAGTTGCATTGTTTCCCCAGCAAACACCACCTCATGGGGTACATTAAGCGCGTGTATTTTATAGTTAGATGGTTCCCCGTAATGTATAAATGCTGATGTGTTTATTTGGTTAAAGGCAAATAAACCCAAGCTAGCCCCAGTTACAGCCAAGAAAAACTTTTTGAAGGAGTGCTTTTTCATATAGTATGTGAAATTAGAAGTTCTGGTAGTTCTTTGTTAAACCATTTGTGGTGGGTTAATATCATGGCATGAGAGGCTCCTTTGAGGCGATAAAAATGCTGGCTTGTATCTAGATTTTCAATAGGAAATACAGTGTCTTTATCACCGTGGATATGAATAATTTTAGGATCGAATTGGGTTTGTTCCCAGTGAACAATAGTATCAATGCTCCAGTCAAGATAGGCTGGATCTCTTTCTGATAGGTATTTTTGGTAGGCCTCTACCTTTGGACGTATAGTTGGACCAAAGACAAAAAGTGCTAAGCTCTCTAGACTTTTAATCCACTGGGTGGGCAATAGCTTGTGTGCGCCTGTTTTTTTAGCCAATTTCATGGAGCGTGGTAATTCCATCTTAGTCTTCACGCTAGAGACCACTATGACCTGTTGACAATCAATAAGTTTTGCCATTTCTTGTACGAGAATTCCACCAAAAGAAACACCCAATAAGACTGGATTTTTGTGGGTAACACGTTCGCACATTCGTTTGGCGTAAGCCTGCAAAGATTCTTTTGCTAGAGGAGGCATCCAAGACAGTTTTACGACCTCAAACTCTTCTGGAAGAGCAAGAAATTCAAAGATACGCGGACTAGCTGCCATGCCGGGCATCAAATAAAGGGGAATGGTATTCTTTTTCAAGGTTATTGCTTCTCTATTAAATACGAGTTAAATTAATATTTCGTATATTTGTAGCCTGTTTTTTGACAAAACAACAACAATTTAACAATTTTTTATTGTTCAAAACAAATCCAAAGAAGCCCAAAACCAAAATAAGATTTATGAATCAAATCGTACTTGAAAACAACGACTTTTTACGTCAATTTGAGGTTATGGTAGATGATACCATGGCACGTATTGAATATGCAGAACAAGAAAGAAAAATTTTCTTAACTAAATTGATTGTTCCTGAAAATATAGATTCAGCTGAATTTAAAGACGAATTCATTAAAGTTGTTTTGGAGTATGTGGCAGAGCGCAACTTAAAAGTTGTTCCAACTAGCCCAGAAATTGCTGGTTTCCTTCGCAAAAACAAAAGCTATAAAGAGTTGCTTCCGGTAGGAATCAAACTTTAGTCTGCTCTTACAAATCCCTCTTCGTCAATTCGTGTTAGCTGTACCTCTTCTAAGGTATTTACTAGTGCAGGGTTCCATAGTTTACGCAACTTAACATAGTTGGAGGTAAAACCGTGGATGTATCCTTTTTTGTTTTCACCTTCCCAAAGAACTACTTGGTTGCTTCCCAGTTGGCTGTGATAAAACGCATGGCGCTTTTTTGCAGATAGTCCACGTAGCATTTTAGAGCGTTTGTTCCTAACAGTCATGGGAACTACATCTTCAAATAAAGCAGCTTCTGTATTGGGTCGCTCAGAATAAGTGAATACGTGAAGATAAGCGATGTCCAAATCAGATAAAAAACGATAGGTTGTCAAGAAATCTTCCTCTGTTTCTCCTGGGAAACCAACGATAACGTCTACCCCTATGCAGGCATGTGGCATTTCACGCTTGATGGTTGTTACCCTATCGGCATATAGCTGTGATAAATAACGACGTCGCATTTTTTTCAAAACAGCATCGCTCCCACTCTGTAGCGGCACATGAAAATGGGGAACAAAACGCTTACTCTTTGCAACAAACTCAATGGTTTCATTCTTTAGAAGATTTGGCTCAATAGAAGAAATCCTAATACGATTAACCCCTTCTACTTCATCTAAGGCAGTAACGAGGTCTAGAAAAGTGTCTTTATGGCGTTTTAATCCAAATTCACCTTTACCAAAATCACCAATATTGACTCCGGTAAGCACAATTTCTTTGATGTCTTTCTGGGCAATTTCTTTGGCTTTAGCCACTACATTCTCAACCGTATCGCTGCGAGAAATTCCACGTGCGAGGGGAATGGTACAATAGGAACATTTATAATCACACCCGTCTTGTACTTTTAAAAAAGCGCGTGTTCTGTCTCCTGTTGAAAAGCTGGTTTCATAGGTGTTTACCTCTTGAATTTCACAGGAGTGAATTTCTGAGGTTGAACGCTTGGTCAAATCATCTAAGTATTGGGTGAGTTTAAATTTCTCTGATGCCCCCAAAACCAAATCAACACCATCTACTTCTGCCAAAGCTTCTGGTTGTAATTGCGCATAACACCCAATAGCGGCAACAAATGCTTCGCTATTTTGCCGTAAAACTTTTCCCACTAGAGATTTAAAACGCTTATCAGCGTTTTCGGTAACCGAGCAAGTGTTTATCACATAAACATCAGCCGCCTCATCAAAATCTACACGTTCGTAATGTAAGGAAGAAAAATCCTTAGCAATCTCTGCTGTTTCAGAAAAGTTGAGTTTACACCCAAGGGTGTGAAACGCTACTCTTGTTTTAACTGAAGATGCTTTGCTCTTGTTTTGTGTTACTGCTGCGATCAAGACTGATTTAAATAGCTTAATTTTGTGACAAAGATACATTTTGAAGCGCAATTTCACCCTCCCTTTACCGTTGCTTTTCCTCCTTTACATATGCTTTTACCAGCTACTGGGTTGTAGTAAATCCATAGAAGTAGACACACAACAGGTTTTCCGCTACAATGAGTTTCGCAATATAACATCGCTAGATCCCGCTTTTGCACGGAATCCACAAAACATTTGGCCCATTCAACAGCTATTCAATGGACTGGTTCAACTAGACGATTCATTAAACGTAATCCCAGAAATTGCCAAACGGTGGGAGATTGATGCTACTGGAAAGGTCTATACCTTTTTCTTGAAAGAAAATATTTTTTTCCATCCAGCACCTCAATTCAACGGAGAAGAAAGAAAAGTGATCGCCAGCGACTTTACCTACAGTTTTGATCGACTTAGAGATGTTAAGGTAGGTTCTCCCGGTGGTTGGGTACTTCAACAAGTAGAAGATTATAAGGCAATTAATGATACTGTTTTTCAAATTTCATTAAAACAAGCTTTCCCCCCTTTTCTAAGTTTATTGAGCATGCGTTACTGCTCGGTTGTACCGCACGAGGTGGTAGAAGATTCAAACCATGAATTCCGTAAGCATCCTATAGGTACAGGGCCATTCAAATTCAAAGCATGGGAGGAAGACATCAAACTAGTTTTGCGAAAAAACCCCAATTATTTTGAGCGCGATGAAAAAGGGATACAACTTCCCTATCTGGAAGCTATTGCGGTGAGTTTTTTACCTGATATTCAAAGTGAGTTTATGCTGTTTTCACAGGGGAAATTTGACTTTTTAAACTCTTTAGATCCTTCCTATAAAGACGAATTACTTACTCCTTTGGGTGAGCTACAAGCGCAATATAAGGGTGAAATAACGCTTCAAAAAGGTCCCTACCTCAACACCGAATACATTGGATTTTATCTTGAAAGCGACAATCCTGCCTTGCAGTCAAAAAAAATTCGTCAGGCGATCAATATTGGCTTTGATCGAAAAAAAATGATCACCTATTTAAGGAACACCATTGGCTTTGCTGCCGAAGAAGGATTTATACCCCTAGGTTTGGCAGGACGTTCAAAAACAAAACACAGTCAGTACCAACAAGAAAAAGCGCGTGAATTGGTGAATGCTTTTATAGAAGAACATAAAAGCCAACCCAAAATCAGACTCGCTACTGACATAAATTACATGGACATCTGCGAATACCTTCAGCAGGAGCTCAAGAAAATAGGAATTGATATCGAAATTGATTTAATGCCAACCCCAACCCTACGGCAGGCAAAATCGTCAGGGAAATTAGAAGCTTTTCGCGCAAGTTGGATTGCTGACTATCCCGATGCAGAAAATTATCTCTCACTCTTTTACTCTCCAAATTTCTCTCCTGGCGGACCAAACTACACTCATTTTTATTCAGCAAAATTTGACTCGCTGTACACCAATGCACTCAGTATAAACTCGTTTGAAAAGCGCACTCATAGCTACCGTGAAATGGATGAATTAGTTATGCAAAACTACCCTGTTGTTCCGCTTTATTACGATCAAGCAGTTCGTTTTTTACAAAGCAACGTAAAGGGACTGGAGATGAATCCCCTAAACCTATTGCAATTAAAAAAGGTGTATAAAGACAGGCCTTAATTGTTCCGCCACTTTGCGGAGGATTCAAAAACATGCTTCAAAATAGCCACATCTGCTTCACTCAATACTACCCCTCGTCTGGCCATCATCGCTTCATTCGATTCTAAGGCTTTATCTAAAGCATAGGTTTTTAAGCCTTGAGCACCACCGTAGGAAAAACTGGGCAAAAAAGTTCTAGGAAAACCTGAACCAAATAAATTAGCACAAACCCCTACCACAGTTGCAGTATTAAATGTTGAGTGAATACTGCAACGACTGTAATCCCCCATCATTAATCCACAAAACTGTAGATCTGTTTTTGCAAAGCGTTCTTCGTTGTAGTTCCAAAGACGCAGTTTACCATAATTATTTTTTAGGTTGGAAGCATCAGTTGCAGCACCAATATTACACCATTCTCCAACAACAGCATTCCCTAGAAAACCGTCATGTCCTTTGTTTGAATAGCCCAATAACAGCACATTATTCACTTCACCTCCTACTTTACAAAAAGGACCAATGGTGGTGCCGCCATATATTTTTGCACCCATTTTAATCGTTGCATTATCGCATAAAGCTATGCTGCCACGCAACATACTTCCCTCCATCACTTCGGCATTTTTACCAATATAAATTGGCCCATCACTGGCATTGAGTATTGCACACTCAACCTTGGCACCTTCTTCAATAAAAATATTTTGCGGTGCAATAACTTGATTGGTTGCTGAAATTGGCGCACTCGCTCTACCGTGCGTTATACGTTCAAAGTCCTGCGTCAATACCGTTGCGTTATAAAGAAACAAGTCAGCGACACTTTTGAGATGTATTATCGCTTTAGGAAATGCAACACTAGCATAATTTGCTACATCTTCTGGAAACTTTTGAGCCTCGGTCTTAAAAGCAATTAGGGTATCATTTTTAACCAGTTGCTCACCTATTTTAAGTGTTTCAATGGCTTGAACCAACTCAGTATTGGGGACAATTGAAGCATTAACAAATGTATTTGATGAAGAAAAAACAGGTGGATATTTTTCTTGAAGATAGGCTTGGGTGTAAACACTGCAATCTTGTTTAAAAGCAGCTTCCCATTTATCTTGTAACCGATCAATGCCAACACGCAATTGTGCCACAGGTCGAATAAACGTAAAAGGAAGTAAATGGTTGCGTTCAGGACCATCAAAAAGAAGAATGCTCATGGGCTGTGGTAATTTTGGTAAATTCTTTCTGGCTTAAAATTAGGGATAAAAATTTGAAGCAAAACAAGGGCAAAAAAAAACTGTCCATGAAGGACAGTCTTTTACATATGGTTAAGTTCAGTTTATTTTTTGAACTTGGCGTATTTGTTTTTGAATTTATCAATACGTCCTGCTGTATCGACCAATTTGGTTTTCCCAGTGTAGAATGGATGTGAGGTACGTGAAATTTCTAATTTCACTAATGGATATTCACTTCCATCAATCTCGATGGTTTCTTTTGCATTAACTGTAGACTTAGTGATGAACACATCATCGTTAGACATGTCTTTAAATGCTACTAGTCTGTAATTATCTGGATGAATACCTGCTTTCATAATCGCTATTCTTTTAAAACGTGTGCAAATGTAAATGTTTTTTCTAACTTTATAAAATAGAAACCTAATAAACTTGAATTTTACTTCTTATGGAAAACGCATCATCAAATTTAAAGTCCCACATCCTTCAATACGGAATTGTACTTGGGGGGATTTCAGTTGTTTTTAACCTAATGCTCTTCTTTTTAGATATGCATTACACCCAAGAACCTGCTGTGCAATGGATCAACTACTTTATATCTATCTCTGTTACTGTACTTGCCATCTATAATTTAAGAGCCTCCAATGAAGGCTTCATGAGCCTTAGTGAAGCATTAAAATTAGGAATGGGAGTTGCTGTAATTAGTGGGCTAATTGCTATTGTTTACACCTATATTTTAATCAATTTCTTGGATCCAGATACCATAGAAAAAACATTAGAGGTTACCCAAAACAAAATACTCGAAGAAAATCCTGAGTTTTCACAAGAGCAACTTGACGGAATGAAAGAAATGCAGAGAAAATTCTCTGGGATTGGATTCCTCAGCGCAATTATTCTTGTTTTCAGCCTATTTTTCGGTTTTATTATTTCACTAATTACAGGATTAATCCTAAGACGTAACCGACCAGAATAAGCAGCATTTTTGTAGGTTTGTAATCGGAAAACGGTTATGGACATTACAATCATCATTCCTTTACTCAACGAAGAAGAATCTTTGCCTGAATTGCATGCATGGATAGTGCGTGTATTAGAAAAAGCCCAATTGTCTTTTGAGGTAATTTTTGTTGATGATGGTAGTACAGATCATTCATGGAGAATAATTGAACAACTGTCCGATCAACATTCCAGCACGCAAGGAATTCGCTTTTCGCGAAACTTTGGGAAATCACAAGCGTTACACGCTGGCTTTGCACAGGCAATTGGCAACGTTGTGTTTACTATGGATGCTGATTTGCAGGACTCTCCCGATGAGCTACCCGCCATGTATGAACGTCTTCTAAAAGATAACTTAGACATACTTTCGGGCTGGAAAAAGAAACGTTTTGACTCGGTACTCTTTAAAAACCTACCATCAAAACTCTTCAATTGGGCGGCGAGAAGATCTTCTGGAATCTACTTGCACGATTTTAATTGTGGTTTAAAAGCCTACCGACAAGAAGTAGTTAAAAACATTGAAGTCTATGGAGAAATGCATCGCTATATTCCTGTGATCGCAGCCCATGAAGGCTTTAAACGAATTGAAGAACAAGTCGTGCAACACCAAGCCCGTAAATATGGTCAAACCAAATTTGGCTTAGACCGTTTTGTCAACGGTTTCTTAGACTTAATCACACTGAGTTTCCTTCACAAATTTGGAAAACGCCCAATGCATTTTTTTGGATTGTGGGGAAGCCTTATGTTCTTTATTGGGTTTGTAGCAGCCGCTTATTTAGGTATAGACAAGCTATACCTTACTCCAGACGGACGGCTTATTGCCCAGCGCCCTGAATTTTACATTGCCTTGACCACCATGATACTAGGCTGCCAATTTTTTGTCGCAGGCTTTCTTGGGGAACTTTTACTGGGACAACAAAAAAACAAACGATACACCATAGCAGAAAAAACTACACGTGCAAATGAGCATAAATGACCGAATTGAACAATGGAAGAATCCTCCTTTTGATGCTGCAACTATAGCCGCAGTAAATGCGCTAGAAACACAACCAAAGGAGATTGAAGATGCTTTTTATACTGAAATTGCCTTTGGAACTGGCGGGATGCGAGGAATTATGGGGCCGGGTACAAACCGTATCAATAAATACACCCTCGGAAAAGCAAGTCAAGGGGTAGCCAACTACCTCAACAAATCACAAACTAGCAAAACCCCAAAAATTGTAATTGCCTACGATTGCCGCAACAACAGTAAAGAATTTGCCCAAGCAGTGGCAGATGTATTTACTGCCAATAAAATTGACACCTATCTCTTTAGTAGCTTACGCCCTACCCCCGTTTTGTCTTTCGCAGTTCGACACCTAAAGGCAGATGCTGGAATAGTCCTTACAGCATCACATAACCCGCCGGAGTACAATGGCTATAAAGTATACAATCAATACGGTGGTCAGATTGTTCCTCCTGAAGATGCTACCATTATGGGAGAAATCAATGCACTTAGTTTTAGTGATATCCAATGGAATGCAAAAAAGAATCATTTCTTCTCTATTGATGAAGCCATTGATGAGGCCTATACACAAACCATTGTCCAAGAAAGTTTTTTAACTGCGGAAGAACGCCACAATACCAAGGTGGTCTTCACAGCACTTCACGGTACTGCTATCATGAGCCTTCCTGCTGTTTTTAAAGAAGCAGGTTACAAACAGCTTAGCCTTGTAGAAGAACAAAGTGTAGCAGATGGTAATTTTCCCACCGTAAAATCACCCAATCCTGAAGAACCCGAAGCTTTTGAACTTGCCTTAGCAGAAGCTAAAAAACAAGATGCTGATATTGTTTTAGGAACAGACCCCGATGCAGATCGTATAGGCATTGGCGTGAAAGACAATCATGGAGATTGGACACTACTCAACGGAAACCAACTCATGATTGCCCTAACGCGTTTTGTGTTAGAGCAAGAAAAAGACTTAACCAATAGTTTTATTGCTTCTACTGTGGTATCTACTCCATTAATGAGCAAATTAGCAGCGGCCTATGGTATTGAATGCAAGTTAGGGCTGACAGGCTTTAAATGGATTGGTAAAATGATTCAAGACAATCCTCATGAGAATTTTCTATGTGGTGGAGAAGAAAGCTACGGTTTTCTCTTTGGGAAAAACGTTAGAGACAAAGATGCGATTAGTGCTGCACTTTTAGCCTGCGATTTACAAGCTTATCTTAAAAATCAAGGAAGCTCTATCATTGACTACCTAAAAGACACCTATTGCAAGCACGGATTTTATCACGAAGAATTAATTTCAATTACCAAAAAAGGGAAACAAGGAGCAGAAGAAATTTCTACCCTAATGCATAACTTGCGCAACAATCCACCGGAACATATTGGGGGGATAGCACTTGCTTGTCTAGACGATTTTGAACAAAGTATATCTACCACCATAAATGGATCAACTTCTTCGTTAAATTTTCCAAAAGCCAACGTACTTCGCTTTACCTTAGTAGACGGAAGTACCATAGCGATTCGCCCAAGTGGTACAGAACCCAAAATCAAATACTACTTTAGCGTAAATCAACAACTCAAAACAACTGAAGATTACGCCCAATGTCAAAAAGAACTGAAGGAGAAATGTGCAGAACTGAAAAAAGCGGTCGCTGAATTATGACCTATTTTAAAAAAATATTTTCCTATGCTGGACCATTCAAACTATACATTGGTCTAAACATATTCTTCAATATTTTTTATGCGCTTTTTAGTGCCATTTCTTTTGTGGCCATGATTCCTATGCTAAATGTGCTCTTTGATGAAACACCAAAAGTGGCGGAAGCACCAACATTTGAAGACTTTAGTTCAATAAAAGAATTTGTAACTGACTGGGTGAACTTTCAGGTATCGTCTACCGTTGAAACAGACCCGCACAGCGCACTCATGCTTTCCATTGGGTTAATTCTAGTGCTTTTTTTCCTAAAAAATCTATTCAACTATTTGGCGTTGTTTTTCATCACTTTTCTTCGCAACGGAATTTTGAGAAACCTACGCAATGATTTGTTTCAAAAAATGGTTGAACTACCTGTTGCATTCTACAGTGAAAAAAGAAAAGGAGACACCATAGCACGCATCACAGCAGATGTACTGGAAATTCAACATTCTTTTCTGTCAATTCTTGAAGTAGTGGTACGCGAACCTTTGAACATTATCTTTACGCTAGTGTTGATGTTCAACATCGACGCGAAACTCAGCCTTTTTGTCCTGCTTTTTATACCCGTGGCGGGTTTAATCATATCGAATATTGGAAAGGCCTTAAAACGAACCTCAGACAGTGTGCAAAAAGAACAGGCCGACTTATTGTCAATGATAGAAGAAACTTTAGGCGGACTATCCATTGTAAAAGCCTTCTTTGCGGAAAACCATTTCAACAAAAAATTCAACGATTCTACACAGCGCTTTTTCCGCTTCAATAATGCACTGATAAACCGCAAAAACTTGGCATCGCCCATGAGTGAGTTTTTAGGGATAGGAGTCATTGGCGCACTCTTGTGGTATGGAGGAAAAATGGTGTTGATTGATCAAACACTATCTGGCCCAGTATTTCTTTCGTTTATGCTGCTTGCATACAATATTTTGACCCCCGCAAAGGCGATAAGTAAAGCAGCCTACAGCATTAAAAAAGGAGACGCAGCAGCTGAACGGGTTCTAGAACTACTTGAAACCGAAAACGAAATTAAAGAACCAACACAACCAGAAATTGTAGCACAATTTCAAAAAGGAGTAAGTTTTGATAAAATTTCATTTGGTTATGAAGATCACCCCCTATTTGATCAGTTTAACCTGACCATTAAGAAAGGAGAAACCGTTGCTTTGGTTGGAGAATCTGGAAGTGGGAAAACAACCTTAGCCAATCTTCTCAACCGCTTTTACGATGTTCGTGCAGGAGCGGTAAAAATTGACGGTGTAGACATCAGAAACATCACCAAAGCTAACCTTAGAGAATTGGTAGGAATTGTTACTCAAGATGCCATCTTATTCAACGATACCGTAGCCAATAATTTATGCTTGGGTCGACCAGAGGCCACGGTAGAAGAAATGATTGAAGCAGCGAAAATCGCCAATGCACACGATTTTATTTCTGCATTGCCTCAAGGATATCACACCACTATTGGAGACGGTGGAGGAAAATTATCTGGCGGACAAAAACAACGCCTTTCCATTGCCCGTGCCATACTAAAAAACCCTGCCATTCTTGTTTTAGACGAAGCCACTTCGGCATTAGACTCTGCTTCAGAAAAATTGGTGCAAGAAGCTTTAGAAAAACTCATGGAGAACAGAACTTCACTGGTTATTGCACACCGCCTCTCAACCATACAAAAAGCAGATAAAATTGTTGTTTTAGACAAGGGGAAACGAATTGAAGAAGGTAACCACAAGGCCTTAATGGAAAAAGACGGTGCCTATGCTAGCTTGGTTAACCTTCAACGCCTTTAAGCATGAAACGCATTTTTCCCAATCAAGCTGAGGCAATTGCCAATGCCCTCTATGCAATACTGGTAGATAAAAAACGAGCCTCTCGTATTTTAGATCAAACAGTTGAACAGCACCCAAAATGGGGAGCTCGCGATAGAAACCTATTTTATGATGCTGTTTATTCCATCTTACGATGGAAAATAAAATACAGTGCAATAGCTGGGCTAGATCACGAAGAATTTCAGCCATGGTCTTGGATAAAAACCTGGTGCATCATAAATGATATTCTTGTTCCTGACTGGGATGAAATGAATTGTCCCCCAACTGCCACAAAAGAAAACCTAGCGTCTTTTCAAAATAAACTAGAGCATGTTAATTTTTCTTTCCCAGATTGGTTACACCAGGTGGGTAAAGAAGAATTAGGTAGTCAATGGGAAAATGAAATGAAAGCATCAAACACCAAGGCTGCTGTTTCCCTTCGCGTGAATCGTATTTTGACTGCTCCTCAAAAACTGGCCTCTCAACTCAAAGAAAAGCATCAAATCGAAACATTTCAGAACCCTGATTTTCCAGATACACTTTACCTTCCTAAAGGGAAAAAACTGAATAAAAATCCTTTTTTCAGAAAGGGATTCTTTGAAATTCAGGATGCCAACTCACAGCAAATTGCTCCGTTCTGCCAAGTGAAAAGAAAAATGAATGTTATCGACCTGTGTGCTGGTGCTGGGGGGAAAACCTTACATCTAGCAGCATTAATGCACAACGAAGGAAAAATACGCGCCTTTGATATTGAGGAAAACAAATTAAAAGAGCTAAACCGACGAGCAAAACGAGCCAAAGTCAGTTGTATAGAAACAGCCTTGCTTACCAACCAAGTATTGGCCAGTCATAAAGAATGGGCTAATGTTGTATTGATTGATGCACCTTGTAGCGGTATGGGTACCTTGAAGCGAAATCCAGAAATTAAATGGAATTTAACTCCTGAACGATTAGAAGAATTAAAGAAAACACAGAGACAACTTCTAGAACAAGCCGCTTGTTTGATTCAACCCGATGGGAAAATAATATACGCTACCTGTTCAATTTTACCTTCAGAAAACCAAGAACAAACTGCTTGGTTTTTAGCGCAATACCCGGAGTTTAAGCTAGAGGATGAGAAACAAATTTTGACGCAAGATTCACATTTTGATGGTTTTTACATGGCGCGTTTGGGCAGAGCTTGAAACCAATTGTGACAGAGAAATTTGTAATCCACCTCATTAAGGGCTATTTGTAGCCCATTTTACGCTCTGTTAATATATGTGGACAACTTCCTATTTAACATCTCCTATCTACTATAATCATCTTAGGGAAAAGTGGTATTTTTGTGCTTTAAAACGAATCTTATGCTTCAGTTTTTTGGCGATGCCGCTTCCAAGGTTTTTGTCGTTGAATCTACTACCCCACTAACTTCTGAAAACAAAACAAAACTTCGCTGGCTTTTTGGGGATGCCCCAATCCTTGAAGAAACAACAATCAATGGAACGTTTGTAGGTCCGCGTGCTACAATGATTACCCCTTGGAGCACCAATGCAGTTGAAATTGCTCAAAACATGGGAGTAGAAGGGATTAATCGCATTGAGGAATACTTTTCTGCGGCAATGATTGATGTTATTGACCCTATGTTAGTGGTTGAGTTTGACGGTTTAAACCAAAGCTTATTTTCTGTAGACATCGCACCAGAAAAAGTCGAGGAGATTACTGATATTGATGCCTACAATCAACAAGAAGGATTGGCATTAAGCCCTGAAGAAGTTGCCTACCTTAACGAATTAGCTAAAACATTAGGCAGGCCATTAACAGACTCAGAAGTGTTTGGCTTCTCACAAGTAAATTCTGAGCATTGTCGTCATAAAATTTTTAATGGAACTTTTGTTATAAATGGGGAGACCAAAGAAGAAAGTCTCTTTCAGTTAATTAAAAAGACCTCCAAAAAAAATCCCAACAGCATTGTTTCTGCTTACAAAGACAACGTTGCATTCATAGAAGGTCCAGCCGTAGAACAATTTGCTCCCACAGCAGCAGACCAACCAAGTAGTTTCAAAAAAGAAACCATTGAGAGTGTTATCTCTCTTAAAGCCGAGACACATAACTTCCCAACTACAGTAGAACCATTTAATGGTGCAGCTACAGGGTCTGGAGGTGAGATTCGCGACCGTCTTGCCGGTGGGCAAGGTTCTCTGCCGCTCGCAGGAACAGCGGTCTACATGACCCCCTACTCACGTGTGCAAGAAGGTCGAAAAAAAGGAAATTTTCCAGAACGCAAGTGGCTCTATCAAACACCAATCGATCTTTTAATTAAAGCTTCGAATGGTGCTTCTGATTTTGGTAATAAATTTGGCCAGCCACTAATTGCTGGTTCAGTCTTAACGTTTGAACACCAAGAACAAGGACACCGTCTTGGCTTTGATAAAGTTATTATGTTGGCAGGTGGAATTGGTTTCGGAAAAAAAGAACAAGCGCAAAAAGGCAAGCCTAAAAAAGGAGATAAAATCATTATCCTTGGTGGTGATAATTATCGAATTGGTATGGGTGGTGCTGCGGTATCTTCGGCAGATACAGGTGCCTTTGGTAGTGCTATTGAACTGAATGCTGTTCAACGTTCCAACCCCGAAATGCAGAAACGCGTTGCCAATGCCATTCGCGCATTGGTAGAAAGCAGTCAAAACCCCATTGTTTCTATCCATGACCACGGTGCTGGAGGTCACCTTAACTGTTTATCTGAATTGGTAGAAGATAATGGCGGTGTAATTGAAATAGATGCCCTCCCACTAGGAGATCCTACGCTTTCGGCAAAAGAAATTATTGGAAATGAATCTCAAGAACGCATGGGACTCATTCTTTCATCTAAAGATGCTGGCTTATTAGAAGCCATTGCAAAACGTGAACGTGCACCGTTCTATGTTGTTGGTGAAGTTACAGAAGACCATCATTTTTCTTTTCGTTCTGAAAAAAACAATGAAAAACCAATTGATCTAGAACTATCTGCGCTATTTGGTAGTTCCCCAAAAACGATCATGGAAGATCAAATTGTTGCACAGCAATTTGATTCAATTTCATACAATCAAAAGGAAATAAAACTCTATATCGAAGAAGTCTTACAGTTAGAAGCCGTTGCGAGTAAAGACTGGTTGACCAACAAGGTAGACCGCTGTGTTACTGGTAGAGTAGCACAACAGCAATGTGTAGGTGAACTTCAATTACCGTTAAGTAACTGCGGTGTAATGGCACTAGATTATACAGGAACAACTGGTATTGCGACTTCTATTGGCCATGCACCCGTTAGTGCGCTTATAGACCCAAGAAAAGGAAGTAATACTGCCATTGCAGAGGCTTTAACCAATATTGTTTGGGCTCCCCTAGAAAAAGGGCTAGAAAGTGTTTCACTATCGGCCAACTGGATGTGGCCCTGTAACAATCCGGGGGAAGATGCACGTTTGTATGCTGCTGTGGAGGAATGCTCTTCTTTTGCCATTGATCTTGGCATCAATATTCCTACAGGAAAAGATTCCCTCTCAATGAAACAGAAATACCCAGAAGGCGATGTTTTAGCACCGGGTACAGTAATTATTTCTGCAGCAGGGCAATGTAAGGATGTAACCAACATCATCACACCTGTAGCAAAAATACAAGGTGGAGACCTGTACTATATAGATTTTGCGCAAGATGAATTTCATTTAGGAGGATCTTCTTTTGCACAAAGCTTAGACAAAATTGGAAATGAAACGCCAACTGTTCAAGATCCACAATACTTTAAAGCTGCTTTTAATAAATTACAAGAACTCATAGCCAACGGTCAAATTACCGCAGGACACGATATAGGTGCTGGAGGATTAATTACCACCTTATTGGAAATGTGTTTCCCCTCTACAGCATTAGGTATGGATCTAGATTTCTCTGCTTTAAACGAAAAGGATTTGGTTAGAATTCTTTTCTCTGAAAAGGTGGGTGTAGTCGTTCAATCTTCTGCTGATTTAAGTGCCGCTTTTGCACAGGTTGGGGTAAAAGCAGTTAGAATTGGTACTACCAACGAACGAGGTGACCTAAGCATTGGAACAATCGAACTCTCTATTCCATCCATGCGAAAACTTTGGATGTCTACTTCAACCGAACTTGAGAAAAAACAAACGACTGAACGACTGGCGGCTGTGCGTGCAGACAATGCAGTTCAACAACCACTACAGTTCAACTTTCCACAAAATTTTGATGGAAAAAAGCCACCCATAAAAAAACAGTCAATAAAAGCCGCTGTCCTTCGCGAAAAAGGAAGTAACTCAGAGCGAGAAATGGCCTACATGATGGATTTAAGTGGTTTTGATGTACGAGATGTTCACATGACCGACTTGATTGAAGGAAGAGAAACCCTAGAGGACATTCAGCTTCTAGTTGCTGTAGGAGGTTTCTCTAATTCTGATGTTTTGGGCTCTGCTAAAGGTTGGGCTGGAGCGATCAAATACAACAAGAAGGCGAATAAAGCAATCACTAATTTCTTTGCTCGCCCTGACACCTTATCACTTGGGGTGTGTAACGGTTGTCAACTCTTTGTAGAACTTGGTCTATTAACTCCTTCGCATGACGATAAACCAAAAATGCTACACAACGACTCTGGTAAATTTGAGTGTCACTTTACTGCCCTTACCATTCAAGCTAGTAAGGCCATAATGCTGCAAGGTTTAGAAGGGAGTACCCTAGGCATTTGGGCAGCACACGGTGAAGGAAAGTTTAGCTTCCCTAAAAAAGAAGGAGACTATCAAATTCCTGCAAAGTACCTCTACAGTGACTATCCTTCAAACCCCAATGGTTCTGATTATAATGCCGCCATGCTATCTAGCGAAGATGGTCGTCATTTGGTCATGATGCCTCACCTTGAGCGTTCAACTTTTCCGTGGAATTGGGCAAACTATCCTGGCAGCCGAAAAGACGAGGTTAGTCCGTGGACCATTGTTTTTGAAAATGCATTTGCTTGGTTAGAAGAAAAAACTAGGTAATTTCTACAAGATTTCATTATCTTGACTTTCGTTAAAAAAATAAAAACGAAAGCGAGTAATGAAACCGACTAGATTATTTGATTTTCTAGCACAACAACTAGAAAACCCCCTAGAGAAATGCCTCAACACAAAATACAACGGCAAGTGGGAAGCCACTTCAACTAAAACCTTTTACAACAAAGTACAACAAGCATCGCGAAAGCTGATGCAAATGGGTGTAAAGCACGGAGATAAAATTGCTTTAATCTCTACCAACAATCGTACAGAATGGTGTATTATGGATCAGGCAGTTTTGCAATTAGGTGCAACTACAGTTCCAATTTACCCTACAATTACAGGCCCCGAATACGAATATGTATTGAAGCACTCTGAGAGTAAGTATTGCTTTATCTCAGACGCTGGAATTTTTGAAAAATTAAAAGCTGTAGAAAAAAACACCATGCTCGAAGGAATCTATTCTTTCGAAGATGTTGAAGGTTGCGCCTCTTGGAATATGCTTTTTGAAGATGACGATACCAGCTTGCAAGAAAAAGTTGAAGAAGCAAAAGCAGCCGTTAAACCTAGTGATTTAGCAACAATAATCTATACCTCTGGTACTACTGGCCTTCCTAAAGGAGTCATGTTGAGTCATGAAAATGTTGTGTCAAACGTTTTATCTGCTACGCAGAAATTGCCCCTGACGCAAGACAAAAATGTTGCATTGAGCTTTTTACCTGTTTGTCACATTTTCGAACGCGTAATTCTTTATATCTATTATCACAATAGAATTGAAATTCACTTTGCAGAATCTTTAGAGACCATTTCAGATAATTTAAATGAAGTACATCCGTATTTCATGACTGCTGTTCCTAGATTACTTGAGAAAGTTTACGACAAGATTTACGCTCGTGGAGCAGAACTTGAGGGAATAAAACAAAAATTATTCTACTGGGCGGTTGATCTCGGGTTAAAATATGAACCTTATGGGAAAAATGGATTTTGGTATGAATTCAAACTTGGCATTGCACGAAAACTGATTTTCTCAAAATGGAAAGAAGCTCTGGGTGGAAACTTAGAACTAATCAGTTCCGGTAGTGCTGCGTTACAACCGCGTTTGGCTCGCGTTTTCTCCGCCGCTGGTATGACCATTGCTGAAGGCTACGGGATGACAGAATCGTCTCCAGTAATTACAGTCTCTGAAGAAGGGAATAATGGACTAAGGTTTGGTTCAGTTGGAAAACCAATTGATGGTGTAGAAGTCAAGATTGCAAAAGATGGAGAAATTTTATGTAAAGGCCCTAATGTTATGCAAGGCTATTACAAAGATCCAGAAAAAACTGCTGAAACTATTGTTGACGGATACCTTCACACAGGAGATATTGGTGAAATAGATGCTGATGGTTTCTTGAAAATTACCGACCGAAAGAAAGAACTCTTCAAAACTTCTGGTGGAAAATACATTGCGCCTCAACTACTGGAAAACCAAATGAAACAATCTTTATTCATTGAACAGATAATGGTTATTGGAGAAGGACAAAAAATGCCAGCTGCCCTTATACAACCCGCTTTTGAATATGTTGAGGCATGGGCAAGTGAAAATAACATTGCCATTGGTAATGACATGGAAAGCATCTGTCAAAACCAAGCGCTTATTGACGCCATTGCAGCCGATGTAAACACGCACAATCAAAACTTTGGTAAATGGGAGCAAATCAAGAAATTTGAATTGACGCCTAATGCTTGGAGCATTGACGAAGGTCATCTTACCCCTACTATGAAGGTAAAACGGAAAGTCGTCAAAGAAAAGTACAAAGACTTAATCGACAAGATTTACGCATAAACCAAACTACCCCTCTACTCGAGGGGTTTTTTTATGCTTTTATACTATGCATGAATAATTATGCAAGAATAATTATGCTTGCATACTACTTTTTATTATATTTGGATTCAATTAATTTGTATGAAGACCAAAACAATTGAATATGCGCTGCGTTCTACCTGGCAACTCATAACAGCAATGTACAATGAGAAAGCCATGAAATATGATGCAACCATGACCATGGCCTTTACGCTTTTAAGTATTGATGCAGAAGGAACACCTTCTACTGCTTTAGGCCCAAAAATGGGGATGGAGAGCACAAGTCTATCGCGCTTATTGAATACTATGGAAGAGCGAGGTTATATTGAACGAAGACCAAATCCAGATGATGGTAGAGGTGTGTTGATTTTCTTAACCGAACAGGGAAAAGAAAAAAGATCACTTTCTAAAAATACTGTACTGGAATTCAATAATGGTCTTTTTGATAGCATTGAAGGTGAAAAAATAGAGCACTTTTTTGAAGTTATTGAAGCCATCAAACAACAGGTCGAGAAAAAACAACTCATTGAACATTAATACTGGGAAATAAAAATTAATATGGAAGCAACAAAAGCAAATGAATCAATAAAAGGCGCAGCCTTTATTGTACAAGAAACAGTCGCGCAAGATGTCTTTACACCTGAAGACTTTAGCGAAGAACAAATAATGATGAAAGAATCGGTGCAAGAATTTGTTAATCGTGAGATTATCCCACACCGTGAACGCTTTGAGAAGAAAGACTATGCCTTTACACACGAAACCATGCAGAAAGCAGGTGAACTTGGGTTCTTGGGTGTAGCTGTTCCAGAAGAATATAATGGCCTCGGTATGCCATTTACATCTACCATGTTGGTTTGTGATTATATTTCAGGGGCGAATGGTTCTTTTTCAACTGCTTTTGGAGCACATACAGGAATTGGAACTATGCCCATTACACTCTACGGAAATGAAGAGCAAAAGAAAAAATATGTTTCAAAGTTAGCTACTGGAGAATGGTTTGGCGCCTACTGTTTAACAGAACCTGGGGCTGGATCTGATGCTAACTCGGGGAAAACAAAAGCGGTACTTTCTGACGATGGAAGCCACTACTTGATTACTGGTCAAAAAATGTGGATTTCAAATGCTGGTTTTGCCGATGTTTTCATTGTATTTGCTCGAATTGAAGACGATAAAAATATTACAGGCTTTATTGTTGAAGTTGATTTGGAAAACGGTATCACACTTGGCGACGAAGAGAATAAGCTAGGAATTAAAGCTTCTTCTACGCGCCAAGTGTTTTTCAATGAAACAAAAGTTCCTGTTGAAAATATGCTTGCAGGACGAGGAGAAGGATTTAAAATTGCAATGAATGCACTTAACGTAGGACGTATTAAGTTAGCAGCTGCCTGTTTAGAAGGGCAACGTCACGTAACTTCTCTTGCAGTACAATATGCCAATGAGCGTGTACAGTTTAAAACGCCAATCGCTAAGTTTGGTGCGATTCAAGGAAAATTGGCTACCATGGCCACCAATTGTTTTGCTACTGAATCTGCTTCATATCGTGCTGCTTATGACATTGAGCAGCGTATAGATCAATTATTGGCAGAAGGGAAAACATTCCAAGAGGCAGAACTTAAAGGTGTTGAAGAATTTGCTGTTGAGTGCTCAATCTTAAAGGTAGCAGGTTCTGAAAATGCACAGAATTGCTCTGATCAAGGATTACAGATTTATGGCGGGATGGGCTTCTCAGCAGATGCGCCTATGGAAATGGCATGGCGTGATTCACGTATAGCACGAATCTATGAAGGAACTAACGAGATTAACCGAATGCTCTCTGTTGGAATGACCTTGAAAAAAGCATTAAAAGGAGATATTGATTTAATGACTCCTGCTACTGCTGTTGGACAAGAGTTAATGTCTGGGTCAATAGCTAAAGTAACTGCTTCTGAACAATTGTTTGGACAAGAAAAACAGTTGATTGCCAACATGAAAAAAGTTTTCATGATGATAGTTGGTGCTGCTGTTCAGAAATTCGGTCCAAACTTAGATGCTGAACAACAGATTCTACTCGCAGTTTCAGATATTCTTATTGAAACATATATCGCAGAATCAACGTTACTACGCGTTGAAAAGAACGCTGACCGTTATGGTGTAGCAACACAAGAACGTCAAATTGAAATGACACAACTATATTTATTTGAAGCAATTGAGCGTGTGAACGCAAAAGCGAAAGAAGCAATTGTTTCTTTTGCGGAAGGTGCACAACAAGCAGGGATGATCGCAGGTGTAAAACAATACACCAAATATGCTGAGTATCCTAATGTGGCTGAATTGCGAAAAAGTATCGCTGCTAAAGTGATAGAAGAAAACAAGTACCCTTATTAAAAAGATTTATTGGTTTCATTTTTAAATTAGGTTTTGTTTAAAACTCCTAGAGTGAAAACTCCGGGAGTTTTTTTTATCTTCAAACATCAAAAAAAAGCATATGAAACGTTCTTACTCTCTTAATTTTCTTTACACCTTATTGTTCTTCTTTATTGCTTCTAGCGTAGCTGCGCAAAAAGCAAAAGACTTTTACACTATTATTAACGGTGTGAGCGAAGATAGAATTGAACAAGACATTGCCACCTTAGCAGGTTTTGGCACACGACACACACTTAGTGATACATTGTCAAATAAACGAGGGATAGGAGCTGCACGCCGATGGATTTTCAATGAATTCCAAAGTATTGCAAAGAATTGTGACGGATGCATTCAAGTATCTTACCAAAAAAACTACAATGAACCAGATGGTCGGCGTATTGTAAAACCTGTTTGGATTAACAACGTAATCGCAATTCAACGTGGGAGCAAGTACCCCAACCGTTTTGTCATTATGAGTGGTGATATTGACTCACGTATTTCTGACCCTAATAACTATACTGACGATTCTCCTGGTGCAAATGACAATGCAAGTGGAATGGCAGGTACGATTGAAGCAGCACGTGTTTTGTCACAATACAGCTTCGAGAATAGTATAATTTACGCTGGGCTTGCGGGGGAAGAACAAGGACTTTACGGTGGTAAGGGGCTCGCACAGTATGCCCAAGAACAGGGTTGGGAAATTATTGGGATTTTAAACAACGATATGATTGGAAACATCAAAGGTGTTGATGGTGTAATAGACAATCGTACCTTTCGCATCTTTTCTGAACCTACTCCTGCAAACGAGAGTGAACGCGCGCGAAAAAGCCGTCGGTTCTATGGAGGTGAAGTTGATGGTATTTCAAGACAATTGGCACGTTATATCCACAAAACGGTTAGGACCTACATGCCCGAAATGAACCCAAAAATGATTTATCGTTTGGATCGCTTTGGTCGTGGTGGCCATCACCGTCCTTTTAACGATGTTGGCTATGCAGGAGTTCGTATTATGGAAGCCCACGAAAACTATACTCAGCAGCACCAAGATATTCGTGAAGAAAATGGCATTGCTTATGGCGATGTGCTCGAGGCAGTTAATTTTGGATATGCTACAAAACTTACCGCTGTAAATGCTATAAACTTAGCTGCCCTTGCTTGGGCACCTCCTGCTTTAAAAGAACTATCAATTGGCGGAGTGGTTGAAGCTTCCGCTAAGTTTAAATGGTCTAAACAAAACGATGAAAATATTGCGGGTTATAAAATCTATTGGCGTGACACTACCTCCCCTACTTGGGACAACAGTCGCTTTGTAGGAAATGTAACAGAAGCAACACTTGAAGGAATTGTAATTGACAATTACTTTTTTGGCGTATCTACAGTTGGGAAAAACGGTATAGAAAGCCCTGTTGTGTTCCCCAATAAAGTTATGCGCTAATAATTATCAATTTGTAATCGCTTATACACTCCACGATTATTTCGTCTAAACGGGCTAAAATCAAAGGAAAAATAAAGTTCAAATACGCTAGGGGCATACACTTGATTGATTTTTCTAATGGGTGCATTAAATTGTATTCCATAATCAAAATTTTCTACCGCTATCCCCATACCAAATCCAATGGAATTAAAATTCAAGGCGTTTGCAAAACTAAACCGCTGATTCAAGCTTAAGGCTAAGGAACTAAAAAGTACTTCTTGGGTAAGATTGAAAAGAGT
Source organism: Candidatus Arcticimaribacter sp. (assembly GCA_011526285.1). Taxonomy (GTDB): domain Bacteria; phylum Bacteroidota; class Bacteroidia; order Flavobacteriales; family Flavobacteriaceae; genus Arcticimaribacter. The sequence goes on along the minus strand of WTJU01000069.1, from coordinate 10,891 downwards.
GTTTTGCTCTAAAAAACGCACACTATTGTAGAGAAACAAAAACGAATTATCGGGTAATAGCCCGCGTTGGTAGGGATTGAGATCAATTTCTATCACCCCCTGTAAAGAAAGTTCAAAGGGAAGTTTTTCGTCTCCCTCTTTATCAAGTGAAATATTGGGAGCGCTACCCTTTTTAGTAGTAGTTGTCTATTTGTAGTCGGTTGTACTGCCCTCTCCTATTTCTTCTATAGATACTAAAGTCGA
>WTJU01000069.1:0-10548 GCA_011526285.1 Candidatus Arcticimaribacter sp. | reverse complement strand
ATTTGTAGTCGGTTGTACTGCCCTCTCCTATTTCTTCTATAGATACTAAAGTCGAAGGTGACAAAGAGTTCGAAAATACTAGGAGAATAAACCGCTCCCGGAGATTGAAAGGGGAAATTATATAAAATCCCGAAGTCGAAATTCTCAACCGCTAAGCCTATAGAGATTCCTACATTATTTAAAGCAAAGGTGTTTAATGATGCTGCCTGTTGGCTTAACCCTACAGAGAATTCACCCAACTGGAAATCTTGTGAGAGATAAATTAATACAGCATCTCCAAACTTTGTAAACGAACCGTAGGCATATAGATAAGAATAGCGTGGTAGAAAACGACGTTCATAGGGGTTCAAATCAAACTCATAAGCTCCTTGTACCGATAGTTGTATGGGCATTTCAGCAGGCACCTCTTTGTTGTATGAGGTATTGGGTCTGTTGAGATGCTTAAGGCTTAATCCAGCCATAAACCGATCAGAATGCAACATAAATGAAGCCCCTAAATCTAGGTAGTTTACGCTGCTAATTACAGGCGCTAGAGGGTCAATAGACTCTGTATTGATAAAACCTGTCGCGGTGTTTAACTGGTCTTCAAAGATTAAATTTTCTGGATTTACAGATCTACTTCCAAAACCAATGGTAACAGCAGGCAAGAAATATAAATCATTGTCAAATTGAAGTTTGTAGACATAAGACAGGTTGGCCAAGTTAATGGTTAAGCCTGTGTTTTGAATTTTAAACGAGTTAATGTCTACACCTAAACTGAAATCAAGGTTCTGAAATGCAAGTGCACCAAAGGCATACTTATTGTCCATTTTATCGAACTCATTCAACTTCATTTGATTGTAAAGTACTCCTGTTCTATTCAGACTGTTAAAACCAAAATAACTAGGATTGGTTTTTTGCATGAATTTAGAGTGATTCACAATGTACTCATCTTGTGCAAAGACTTTTGTAGTGGCTAGCACTAGTAGCACAATTAAAAGCGAATATGTCAACTTTATTCCTCTCATTAGTTAATCACAATAAAGGTTCCACTCTTCTCAACTTCTGTTTCTCCATCCAACAAGACGCCATAGGCAGTGTATATGTAGTATGGTGAGAACGGTGCCAAACTACCATCCCATCCCGTAATCGAGATTCCTTGAATGTTATTCGGATCGGCTTCTTCAACATATTCATTGTAGACGACATTTCCACGGTAATCGTAAATAGTGAAGGTCATGTTTAAGAATCCACTAAACAATGGACGGAAGTTGTCGTTTACTAAGTCATTGTTTGGCGTAAATACATTTGGTACTAAAATGTTGTATCCTTTTCCTACAGAGATTGGTATGGTAATTTCTTCAGAACATCCAATATCGTTGTAAATACGCATGGTCGTGAAGTAAGTACCTGAAATACCGTAGGTATGGCGAACAGGGATAATACTATCAATTAATGTTGGTACATCTACAGGAGGTGTATTGTCTCCGAAGATCCACTCAGAACGCACATAAGGGTCGGTTGAGGTATTCTCGAAGGTTACTTCTTCACGGGCTAGAATAACACTTGAAGCCTCGTAGTTTGGAGAAGTGTATGAGAAGTTAGGCTCACCAATTCCTCGGTTAATTTCTGTGGTAATCCAACAACCCTCTTCATTCACAATTCTAAAGTCGGCGTCATCTACCGCATTAACAATAGCAACAGACCAAGAACGATCGCTTAGGCGTACTACATCAGAATTTGGAATCAAGATATCGTTGTAGTAGAAACTTAAGTTTCCGTTGTTGTTATCAAAAATATCTACTAACAAGCGTCCTTGCTGTCCTGTACACAAGTCTTCATCTACATAAGGTCCATCCATGATATACAATTCACGGTTAGGCGATACTTGGATGATTTCTTCGTAATACGTGTACTGATTGTTTTGTGAACAACCTGTTTCAGCTTGAGAAACAATCACCATTTTATAGTTTCCTGGCAATAGGTCTTGTAAAGACGTACGGTTGGTGTATTCATTTAGTAAGCGATAGCCTGGATTGTTAGGATCATTCAATGCTCTTGGATCTTCAGCATACCAATTGATGGTATAAGGTAGTTGACCTCCTGTAATTTGAACACCAATTTGACCGTTTAATCCGCCACTCTCACAATCTGGTGGAAGTGATTTAACTACCGTTCCTAGGTTATCAGGATCGGTTAATGTTCCTTCCGTAAAGAATGGTTGTACAATGTCTTCTACCTCAATGGTTACTGGGTTGGTTTCACCAGCATCACAAGAACAGTAAGAGTGTGAATTACGGTCTAGAATTCTCAGACAGTATTGTCCTGGATACGCAGGATCGACACGATCACCGTAGAATATTTGCGTTGGCTCTGTTGGATCATTTGGTGTGTAGGTCCACTCAAACTGGTAGGTTGGTACACCATCCACAATAAATGGATCACCACCAATTGCTGAGGCTTGTATTCCACCATCAACTGCACCTGTACAAAGATCAGTTACAAATACTGTATCTCCGTTGTATTCTATTGGTAAGAATTCTCTCACCGTAAAGAAGAATATCTCTTCACAGGGTACAAATGTAGTTCCACTTACATTTTCGGTTACGGTTAATGTGTACGGACCTGATGGTAAGTTTCTAAAGCGGTAAGTAAAGCCTGGTCGCTCTAGTGATGGTTGTGTTGGTAGACCATAAATATTGGTGTTACCAGAGAGGTCTACGTTAGAACCATCAGGACCAGTTAAGGTGATGTTTACTCCGTTATAGTTTGTGTTTCTTCTCACATTTGACGAAACATTGAAGAATATATCGTTGGTATAAGAATCTGAAGTGTTTGCCCAATCTATGCTGAGTGATGGCTCTGGATAATTGGTACAATCTCCTGCTCCAACTGCTGGAATATTTTGGATACTTCTAAAGTTCGTCACAGATAATGTATTCTCAGAGATAATGATATTACGTGTAATAAATTCGTTACCATCACAAGTAGAGACTCTTGCATCAGTCGCTATAGCTCTATAGATACCCGATTCTAGACCGTTAACAATTGCGTTTCCACTATAGTCTGGCAACTCAACCCATCTTGGTGTTGTAGAGGTTGCTGTTTCTAAAATAGTGGTAGAACCTGTAGTGGTGTAAACAGCAGATACTGTGATGTTCTTGTATTCATACCAGTCGATTGACAACGGTGGTACAGCATTAGAAATGGTCAATGATACACGACTTTCGTCATTACCGCAACCTGGCTGAATCACATCTAGATCAACATCAAGTTGCTGGTTGTTAACTTCAATGATATCAAATGTACCCGAAGCAATCTCACATGTAGTGGTATTGTTGATTGAGATCACATACTCATAAGTATCAGCCAACGTAATGTTATTGATCAAGATTGGACCATTTGACTCTAAGGCTTCATAGTACTCATAAGGTCTGTTTTGTGCTCGGATGTATAACTGACCTTGATTTGTTGTGCTTAAGTCTCCTGCAGAATCACTTGGGGTAATGTCGAAGGTTACTTCTCCAGAAGTATTTGCTGTACAGTCAATATTTTCTGTGTTAAGTGCAACAGTATAGGTATAAATCTCTGGGAATTCGTACGTAAAGGTTACAACTTGAGAACAACCAAAGCTGTCGGTAATTTCTGCAGCAAAGATTCTACGTTGGTTAGGATCAAGAACATTAATGTTGTTGAACACTACTCTTGAAGAAGCTCCTGATGAAGCAGTTAGAAGACCATTGTTCAATGATATTGTATAAGGCTGCGCCAATGGATTTCCACCACTCACTGCAAATTCTAAACGACCTCCAAGTGCCACGTCATCTGGACAAAGTGGATCATAGCTGTCTATTAATACCATAGATAATGCATCTGGCTCTTCTACTCTAACGGTGAGTAAATCTGTACAAGCAGAGAGTACATTTCCGTCAGGGTCTAATGGTGGACTCAAATCAGTTACCTCAAATACATAGGTACCTGCTGGTAAATTAGATAAACTAACAGCCGAACCAATACCTGCTGGTAACACAGTACCCGGAGTTAATGAACTAATCTCTAAGTTTCCTGATCCTCCTACTGCGAATAGATCAAAGGCCGCATTAGAATCTCCATTACAATCTAGGGTGTAAATGAAGTCTGCTGTTGCAGAGCTTGTCACACTACCTGAACCGCGAATATTAACAAAGTTTGCAGTTTCAACTCCGTTGAGTCGTACGGAAGCATAACCTCCTACGCTAATTAATTGTGTTGGGTACTCACATCCAAGCACTGCGTCTGTTAGTGTTAGATAATAATCACCCGGTGGTAGATTTTCTAAATTCGGTTGCGTTCCAATTACTCGTGTTCCTGTGAGCGATTCTGCCCATGCATAGTTATATAGTCCAGAACCACCTGTGAATGCGTTTACGAGTGTACCGCTTATTAGTCTAGATGTAACAATGCTACCATTACCCGTTGTTCCTGTAGAACAATAGCTGTCTGTAACTTGAACAATGGTTGGGTCAAAGTTTAATCCAGTTGGAATTCGCACAGCACGCGTTAATGGTAATGTACATGAGCTAGTATCAGTAACCTCAACAACATATAAACGACCAGGAGTTAATCCAGTAAAGTTAGCTTGACCATTTGTCACACGTATTCCACTTGCTCCAGGCAGACGTACTCCGTTGTATTCTACAGTATAAGTGTATGGAGCGATTCCTCCCGATGCCTGTACGGTAATTGCACCTGTTGTACCGCCACAGAAGTCAACTTCAAAATCTAACGCTGGTGGCTCTTCCACAACAAATGTGGCACTAGAGATACAGCTATTCACAATTACTTCTAAAGCATAGCTACCTGCATATAAGTTGTAGATGTTTGTTGCTGTGACTACACTACTGTCTGGGAAAGTCCAACGCAATACTGGTGCGTAAACATTAGCAATTTGAGTGGTAGTTACGGTATTTGATATTGCATTCGTATCAGACGTGTTTGCTGAAACTGTAAAGGAAACTCCTTCTACTGTTCCTTGAAGTCGTAGCCCGAAGCTGTTCAACGAAGCTGTTACATCTTGTTGAGCTGGGTCATTGTTTATACGACTAATTAAATCGTTGATGATATCATTTTCTGAGTAAACAGAATTAATACCTAGTGTTGTTTGTCCACCTCTTGTATTGTATTCTGTACCATTAATGTAGACTCTGAAAATATCGGTGTAAGTAACCACTCCTGAAGGAGTAAAGTTAATTTCAGAAATCTGAACGCTACCTGGGGTAACTGATGTAATTGCATTTAAGAAATCAGGATCCGTTGGACTTCCTAATTCAATTGAACCAGTATTAGCACCATTACAGTCAACATCAAACACTAAGAAGTCTTGGATATAATCTGTATCGATAATTGGTCCCGGATCTACAGTAATTGAACCACTAACAACTACATCTGGGTCACAGGTTCCACTTAACGTAATTTGGTAGTTGTAGGTTGTGGTTGATGAAACTTGAACAGAAGGTGTACCCTGCACGCGAACAATATTATTGGTTCCGCCAGCACCAGAAGCTAAAGTAGCACTAATACCACTAGGCATTTGATCCCAACTAATGCTAAAGGTTGCACCCGATTGCGGGTTGAAGATATAGTCTACAGGATCTATTGGTGAGTTGTTACACACTGAAGGCTGATTCGGATTCCCTGCAAACAATGTCATTACTGGTGTTGGCAAGATTGTAATCGTACCACTCTCACGTGCTGGTCCACAACCAGTGGTTTCTACTTCATACAAGTAATTAAGAATCGTTGTAGAAGCTTGAGCTGCTGCTTGAGCTGTTCCACTAATAATTACTTGACTAGAAGTAACAGTATACCCAATGCCTGGTAATGCAGGTGTGAAGGAAACGACAGCCGAAACTGCTTCCTGCTCTAGATTATAGATAATTGGATCAAGTGTATTGGTTCCTGTACCTGCACAAATGGTTTGGTTCTCTGTTGCAGGCAATGAAGCTAACGTGAGTAACTCGACAGGTTTAACCTCTATTACTCCTGTGTAAACTATTTCAGGTGCACAAGCACTACCATCTGTAGTTACTTGATAAGGATACTGCGTGGTTTGTGTCACATTTACAGACGGGATTCCAGAGATCACCAAGCTGTTTGTACCGGTTAGAATAATACCATTTACACCGTTAAGTGTTGGACCTGTCCAACTAAAGACAACATTGGTTGCTCCACCATAGAATTCGTAAACAATATCTGCAATTGGATCTTGGCGATCACAAACCGCTAGATAACCTGTTTGGTTGGTAGTAGTCACACCAGAAGTCAATTCGAATACTGGTGGTGAGTGTACTGTGATATCTCCACTAATGGTTGTAGTTGCACAACTTCCTCCAGTAACAATCTCATAGGTATACACTACCGTTGGTGTGGTAAAGGTTGTTGATGCAATGATAGATCCGCTAATTAAAATAGTGTCTGATGGTGTTAGCGTGTACCCTAATCCTGGTGGTAATCCATTTAAGGACGGACCTCCGTTAGCAGAATAGCTAATTGAGAATGGTTCACCTATGGCTCCACCTTCCAACTGGTATTCTATTGGCATCATGAGCTCAGCAATTGCATTGGCTGGGTTATCATCATCAAAGAGACACACACTTTGATTGTCCGTAGTTGGTGAAGAAATTAATGTAATTGCATCTCCAGGTTCTATCTGGATGCTTCCCGTCAATGTTACCTCAGACACACATGCACTACCTGTAGTGAATATCTCGTAATTGTAGACCGTTGTTTGCGTAACATTTGTGGTTGGCGTTCCAGAGATCACATATCGGTTTGTACCCGATGGAACAGCGGTTAAACCAGACATGGCTAGCGAATTAGATCCTACCCAGCTGAATCCAAATGTAGTGGCACCACCTTGAATTTCATATACAATATCCTGAATTGGAGTTCCATCACAAATCACTTGATTTACTGTAGTAGCAGATGATACTAGAGCCATCACTGGTGGTGAAAGTGTTGTTATAAATCCATTAATCGTATCGGTAACACAACCTCCAGTTGTTTGAATTTCATATTCATAGACCATTGTTGGTGTAACATAGGTTGTAGAAGCAACAATGCTACCCGTAATTAATACAGTGTTTGATGCTGTAACAGTTGATCCTAGTCCTGCAGGTAAGCCTGGAATATAAGCTCCACCATTTGCACGGTAACGAATACTAACTGGGTTACCAATTGCCCCACCGTCTAATTGATACTCGATTGGTTGAATTGGTTCTGCAATCGCATTGGCAGGGTTGTCAAGATCCATGAAACACACAGTCTGACTTGCCGTACCCGCAACTACTGGTAAGGTTGGTGTAATAATGAGCGATATCGAATCTTGCGGTTCTAATGTTAAGCTACCATTCAATACAATTTCCGGACTACAATCACTACCAGCAGTCTCAATTTGATAATTGTATATTGTAGTTTGTGTTACGTTCATGGCAGGCGTTCCAGAGATCGTAAACTCTGTACGCGCTGGGTTTAATGTTGCTGTTAGACCGAGAACATTTGATGCTCCAGAAGTCCATGTAAACAATACATTGTCTGCACCAGGACCTAGTTCATAAACAATCGTATCAATTGGATCAACTACATCACACACCACTTGGTTGCTGGTCGACGGAGAAGAGGTTAACGTAAGTTCAGGTGCTGTTCTTACCTCAATTGTACCTGAAATAGTGTCTGTACCACAAGAACCTGGGCCAGTTTCTATTACATATTCATAGATAGTTGTAGAAGCTAACGTATTTGCTGCTGCAGCTGTTGCAATACCGTTAATGATTAAGGTATTTGATGCGTTTATTGTGAAGCCAAAGCCAGGTGGTAATCCACTTGTAACTGCACCACCGTCTTGGCGGTAGGTTATAGAGCTAATGGTCGTAGCCCCTCCTGAAAGTTGATATTCAATAGGTTCAAATGCAAATGTCGGACTTGGTAGATTGTTTACACAAACAATTTGAGCGTCATCTCCAGGGGTGCCTGCAAACGTTATAATATCTTCTGGGCTTACTGTAACAATTCCCGTAATTGGTGTTGGGGTTGCAGTACAACCAAAGGCATTTCCTATTAGGTTAATAGCATAACTATAAGTAGCTGGTAATGATAGTCCAAGGTTTGGTACATTCATACTTACAACAACATCGTTTCCTACTTTGGTTGCTGTTATCCAAGAAGGCGTTGTAGCTACCACACTCACTGCAACTGCATTTGGTGCATTAAAGTTCAGTGTTGTTATTCCGCTACCGTCACACAATAATGGGTTTTCATCCGTCACATTCGGATCGCTCGAACTAGTGAACACACCAGAGGTAACAGGATTAACATCTATAGTTCCTGAGACTGCAAATCCACCACTACATCCGGGTCCGGCAGTAGTTAAAGTATAAATATGACTTAATACACCGTTGGTAGAGTTTGAAGCAGTTCCGCTAATTTCGAAATACGCTGGTGGGCGAATTATTACTCCTGTTCCTGCATCAAAGGTTGAAGAGAACGCTGTTGTAACTGTAAATGCAACACCAGGGTTAATTGCCTCAAATGTAATTGATGTACCATTTGAAGTAACCGTTTGATCGGCTAAAATTCCATCCAACCATGTTTGTAATGTCGTAGTTAATGCATTAATGTTTAGGGTTGAACTAGCACCATTGGTAATGGCAGTGTAGTTTGTTCCATTTACATTAAAGGTAAAGACATCGCCAGGCGCAGTAATTGTTGGCGTTCCCATTTGTGTAATGTTGAACTCTACAATTTGATTTTGCGCGTAGTTTTGATAAGTTAAACCTGTTGGTGTAACATCCCAGCTTGCTGTCATTGCAAAGGCAGGGTTATAAATTTCGTAACGTATTGGCAAGATAGTTTGTGAAGCACAGACCGTACGATCACCCCCTCCTGCAGTCACCAAAGTAATGTTTGGATTAGGCTCTAGGTTGAATGTGATCGTTTCTGTAACCTCACCACAACCAGCACCATTGGTTTCAATATTAACCACCCATGAGGTTGGCGCCAATACCGTTTGGTTTAACGTACCAGTAATTTCATACTCATCAAAAGTTCCTGCTCTTAATCCAAACACTAAACCATTTGGTAGCGGAGTTAATGGGTCTACAATAAGACTAGTAGCCCCGTCAAATTCTAGAATAATTGCGTTAGCACCGTTAAAGTCAATACCGGTTGAACAGTAAGATGCTGTAGTCGATCCTTGTGTAACATTTATCGTTGCAGGTTCTAATATTTCAATTGTACCAGAAGAAACAGCAACTTCACATCCTGGTTGCGGTGCCTCCGTCTCAATGCTATAGTTAAAGACTGCAGAACCTGTTACAGTTGGTGAACCATAGAGACTAAATATTTTCGATAACGGTGAAGCAATTGGTGCAGCAAAATTTACTGCTGGATTAACCGGAGCAGTTGATGCTACCGTAAATGAATTTCCTGGCTGACCAGAAGGTCCTACCTCAATCACTATCGCACCTCCTGTAAAGCTAGCGTCAAAGTTATTGGTGCCTGCGTTAATTACGTTAACAAGACCATTTCCAATATGAATAGCAGCGTTTGCAGCATTTGTAGCAACTGTGGTAACAAAGTCGTAACGAACATTATCAATAGAGATAGAATATGTTCTTCCAATGGTAGTTCCTGTTACAGTATTAAGTGTAATTGTTGTTAACTGAGACGTAATTTCCAACAATGGCGTTACACCTGGAGGAAGGTTACGCGCTAACACACGATTAGCAGCACCTTCAATATCATAAGTAATGGTATTTAGTGCAGTACCACTACACAGTTGTTGATTATTTGAATTGAATCCAGAGGTCAAATTAATTTGAGGTGCATCTGGTACAGAAATCACATAGTTTACACTTTCTCCCGGACAAGGCGTTGGCTCAGCAGTAATGATGATGTTACCAGAGAATCCTGGACGGAAATCTAATGTTAAAGTACTGTCATCTGCACCCGGATCTAATTCAAACAGGGTGTTAGACTGTAAATAAGTTGTAGAAGTTGCTAGACCAACTTGACTATTAACATACCAACGAACAGATTGTCCTCCAGTCGTTAATGTTGCTGTATATCCTCCCGCAGGAATTGGACATTCCGGTAGCGGTGTAGCTGGGGTAACACTTGTAATAGGTCCGTTTTGTGGTCCTATAACAATGGTTCTTGATTTCCAGTCACCTGCTACTCCAGAACAACTGATTGGTCGTACTTGAAGTTCAAAGCTTCCCCACCAACCTGTAGTCCAATCCATTACACCTGTAGTAGAGTCAATTGTTCCCGGGCTACTTACCAGTGCACCAAGCCCCGGTTGTGGGTTAGATACTCTCCATTCTAATGAGCCAAACTCATTAGGATCAGTCCCATTATCACTTGCTGTGAAGAAAGTAGTATCTGGTGTTGCCGCAGTAATTTGACATACTGGCAATTCTCCTGTAAACTCTCCACCACATACTTGGAAATTCGGCGCAATTGGCTCAATAAGATCAGAAAGCGTAGCTGTTGCCACAACAGTTTGTGGTACAACATCAATTTGAACCTCTA
>WTJU01000028.1:7137-14435 GCA_011526285.1 Candidatus Arcticimaribacter sp. | reverse complement strand
AAACAATTGAATCGCCATCACACATGGTGTCATTTGCATAACCAGAGGTAAAGCTGATGGTTGGAACTGAGTTGGCATCAACAGTTACAGTTACAATGTTTGACGTGGCTGAAGCTACTGTCGATGGGCAGGTTGAACCGTTGAACTGAGCATATGCCAAACGACGGTAGGATGTTGTGGTTGATAATGCCGAAGGTGCATATGTTTGTGTGGTGGCCCCTGGAATATCAACGAAAGGATTTGTTGCAGTTCTACTTTGCCATTGGTATACGATGGTAGCACCGCCAAGATCTGCTGTTGGTGCTTGGTCATTATTTAAGGTTGTTGGAACTGCACCAGAGCAAATGGTCTGAACCCCAGTTATGCTATTGGTTCCACTCCACGAATTGACTGACATGGTCAAAGAGGTTGTTCCCACACAGCCTGAAGGATTGGTTACATGTACTTCAATTGTTGCATTATTTGGTATAACAAAGCCTCCTATGGATGTATCAAATGTATTGGTTGTAACACCAACTGTTTGCTGGGTTCCATTAACATAGAATTCATAGGTATAACCAACAACCGCTGGGCCTGCAGTGAAGACAGGAAATTCACCTTCACACATAATATCATTGGTGTAGCCCGAAGAAAGTGATGCTGCAGGTGCATTGGTTACTGTCATGGTAATCACATTACTCTCTGCAGTACAGCTATTGGTGTCGGTGACCTCAACTTTAATTAAGTCTCCGTTGTTTACGGTAGTGGTTACATTGTTTGAAGCACTAGCTGCTCCTAAACTAATGTTGTTTCTAAAGAATTGATATAAAGTTCCTCCGGTAGCGCTAAAGCTAACTTCTTCACCTAAACAGGCTGTAGAAGAACCTGTTAGGGTAGCGGTTGGCGCTGGATCAACTTGAATGGTAACAAAGTTACTTACCATCTCACAAACAACTCCATTAAATTCTGAACGAACAACACGTCTAAAATCTGTATCTCCCGCTAGTACAGGAGGATCATAGGTGGGTGAGTTTGTGGATGCGATGTCGGTAAATGAATTTACCCCTGTTCTACTCTGCCATACATAGGTAACGTTAGCTCCTACTAGATCTGCTGTTGGAACTTGTAATGAAGTTAAAACCGCAGGATCGTCGTTCTCACAAATGTTTTGACCGTTACCAATGGTGTTGGTTCCTGTGAAGGAATTTACTCTCATGGTTATGGTGAAGGCACTAAAACATGGGGAGGCTGCAGTAGATGTGGCGTGAACACGCACTGGTGTACCGTCTGAAATTAGTGTTGATGTAACGAATATAGTAGAGGCCACAGAAGATGGTCCTTGACTAATATTGTTGACAAAGAATTCAAAGTTTGTCGCTCCTGTTGTTCCAGAAGCATCAAATGTTAAATCATCGCCTTCACACATTACATCATTTGTTACACCACTCGTGAAGCTAATCACTGGTAGTGCAGTCGTATTTACAGTAATGGTCACTGCATTTGAGGTAGCACTTGCTATGTTAGATGCTATAGGACATGTTTTGCTTCCTAGTGTTACGTAAGCAACTCGTCTAAAGGCTGTTGTAGTTGATAATGCTGATGGATCGAAGGTTAGGCCAGTTGCGCCAGGAATATCTGTAAATACTCCTCCGTTTGTCCAACTTTGCCACTGATAGCTAATGGTTGAACCTGAAGCTACTGCGGTTGGCGCACCATTGCTGGTTATCGGATCTGGATCGTCACCAACACAAATTGTTGCTGCACCATCAATAGAGTTTGTACCTGTGGTTGAGAGTACTCGCATGGTTACGCTAGAAGAACTAGTACAACTTGCAGCATTGGAAACGATAACGCTCACTACGCTATTATCTACTATGGTATAGCTCGACAATGAAGTGTCGAAGGTATTGGTGTTAACACCTACATTTTGGAATACTCCATCGATGTAGAAGCTGTAGGTAAATGAGTTATTTGCAGGGGTAGCAGTAAATATTGGATACTCTCCAACACAAATGGTATCTGCAGCAAAACCTGAGAGGATTCCCGCAGATGGAATTGCACTAACACTTACGGTTGTTGGAGATGATAGCATTGAACATCCCTGTGTATTAAATACGCGTACTGTAACTTGTTCACCGTCATTAAATGTGGTTGATGAAATGGTATTAGAGGTACTTGATGCCCCCATACTAACTCCATTCAAGAAGAATTCATAATTAACACCTCCAGATGCAGTGAAGACTATGTTATCTCCAGTACAAGCAGGTGTGGTTCCGCCATTTAGTGTTGCCGTTGGTGCAGGATCAGCTGTTACACGAACAGGAGAACTTTCCATTGAACAGGTAGATCCACTAACAGTAGCGGTGGTCACACGACGGAAATCTGTTGTTATATTGACAATTGGTGGATCATAATTTGGACTCGTTGCACCTGTAATGTTAACAAATGAGTTCGTCCCCGTTCTGCTTTGCCATTGGTAAGCAATGGTACCCCCTAAATCTGAGGTCATTGCTGCCCCAGTCAATTGTGTTGGATCATCACCACTACAGATGGTTTGTGCACCATTAAGTGTGTTGGTACCGGTTATGGTGTTTAAACGTATGGTAACGGATACGGAATTGCTACAACCTGTTCCACCAGCACCAGAATATGCAATAACACCAATGGTACTTCCATCTGTGACCGTTCCTGCAGAGAAGGTGTAGGAAGAGGTTGACGTTGGTGTGCCCGACTGTTGAATTCCATTGAGGGTGTAAGCAAAACTTTGTGGTGAACCTGATGTGGTTGAGGCGTCTAATATTATATCATCACCAGCACAATGCACAAAATTAACGTTGCCAGTAACGATGTTCGGTGTTGGTGCTGAGCCTCCAGATACGGTTAGTTGTATAATGTTTGAGGTCATTGTACATACCACACTATTGAAGGTACTAACAGCTAAACGACGATACTCGGTTGTTGTATTTACGGTTGTTGGGCTGTAAATTAGGTTTGTCGCACTGAGTATATCAGCAAATGTTCCACCTAACTGTCGGCTTTGCCACTGGTACGCAAGGGTTCCCCCATCAGCAGTTCTAGGTGCTGAAGGTGTTGCAACATTGGTAAATGCATTGGGTGTTTCGCCAACACAAACGGTTTGGCCGTTACCAATTGTGTTTGACCCTGTTAGCTCGTTTACACGTAGAACGAAACTGTCATCGCTAAAACAACCTGTTCCGCTCGGCCCATAATAAACTCTAACGGTAATGGTTGCATTGTCTGATAAAATTGATGCAGGTATGGTGGCTGTTGCAGCACTTTGCACAGCTCCATAGGGGTTATTGTTTACATAAAAACGATAACTACTGGTAGGACCAGCTACAGATGCTGAGGCATCAACGATAATATCTTCACCGTCGCAAACTGTTCTATTTAAGGCGTTTACGCTTAGTGAAGCAGAGGTGTTCGGGTTTACTGTTACGGTAACAATATTAGAACTGGCCGATGCAACTGATGTCGTACACTGCACTCCATTAAAGGTAGAATAGGTTAAACGCCTAAAGAAGGTCGTTGTGTTGAGTGCACTTGGTGAGTACGTTGCGTTTGTTGCCCCTGTTATATCGGCAAATGTCCCACCATTAATCCTGCTTTGCCATTGGTGCGTAATTGTGGCACCTTCTGAAACTCTATCTGGAGTAAAGACTTGATTTGATAAGATGGTAGAGGGAACTTCACCCGCACAGATAGTTGAAGGATTATCAATTTCATTTACGCCTGAAACTGAGTTTAAGCGTAGATTAATGGTGTCTTCGTCATAACAATTGGTAGTACTGTTAAGCCAAGTACGCACTGTAACTGACACATTATCAGTTAATACTGGACCGTAGGTAAATGTGTTTACAGAGGTGCTGGCCCCTTGTGAAACATTATTTACTAAAAATTCATACCATCCACCGCCACTTACAGTAAACAGTACATTGTCACCTGTACAAGCTGTATTATTTGGCGCATCAGATGACAAGACAGCAGAAGGAACTGAATCTACATTAAATATTAAAGGGTTGCTAGAGCTACCACAACCGTTGGTGAAATATGCTGTAACATTTACATCGTCATTGTCAGACAATCCATTGGTTGTGAATACATTACTCGCTTGTCTAGGCCCCATTGAAATAGAGTTTCTAAAGAACTCATATTCATCTCCCACACTTGAGGTAGTAATTTGAACATTGTCGCCTGGACATATATTTACTACCGGTCCACTACCGAAGTTGGTCGTAAGGACAGGGGTGTTGGGGTTGGATAATATGTTTATTTGATAGGTAACTGTGTTGTTTGCTGTAGCATCTGGATAAGGACGCCCATCAATGGCTACTTCTATTTGTATGGTGGTGGTTCCTGTAGAATTAAATTCTAAGGGGGTAGGCCAATCAAAGTCTGCGAAACCTGGTGCGCCAATGAATGTGGTACCAGAAACAGAATTTGACGTTCTCGCCACGCTAAATAAAGCAGTGGTAGAGGTGCCTGATGGTGCAAAACTTTGCCCCGGTGTGGAAACAAGGGTAAGTGTTGCTACTAAATTGTTTGTGCCTAAGTTAACGGTGTTTGCAGATCCTGAGGCTTGGTTCACTACTTGGAATCTTAAGTTAGATCCCGTAGAAGAACAAAAGTCTACGCTGCTTCCTGCCAAAGGAATAGTGATTTGATTTCGAGAGTCTAATCTCAAATCAGGAGCTTGCGCCCAGCTAGTAGCCGAGTACAAAAAAAGGAATGTAAGCAACACTAGTTGCCTAAAATATAGTTTAGTCAATTGATACAATCTACGCTTCTTATCAACCTATTAACGCCCAATTTATGTAATTATTGTAAATAAATAATTTATTTTCTTGGACGTAATTAACAAGGTTATTAAAAGAAATTATGTGATTTCATCCACTCGTCATTGTACATTTTTCCTATATAACGAGAGCCTGAATCATGCAGTAACACTACAATCACATCATTTTCTTTAAATTCTTTTTTTAGTTGTATGACTCCTTTAATTGCAGCACCACATGAGTTGCCTGCAAAAACACCTTCTTCTTTTGCAAGTCTTCTGGTGAAGATTGCGGCATCTTTATCGGTAACTTTTTCAAAATGGTCTATCAAATCAAAGTCTACATTTTCGGGAAGAATATCTTCTCCTATCCCTTCTGTGATATAGGGGTAAATTTCCTTTTCATCAAAAATCCCAGTCTCGTGGTATTTTTTAAATACCGAGCCATAGGTGTCAATCCCCCATATTTTAATTTTCGGGTTTTTCTCTTTTAAATATTTCGCTACGCCTGATATTGTTCCACCAGTTCCTACGCCAACAACAAAATGGGTGATTTTACCCTCGGTTTGCTCCCATATTTCTGGTCCTGTTTGCTCATAGTGCGCCAAGGCGTTCGAGGGATTGTCGTATTGATTAACATACCACGCATTGGGTGTTTCTTCTGCAATTCGCTTTGCAGTAGAATAATAGGAACGCGGATCTTCTGGAGCTACATCTGTGGGACAAACAACTACCTGAGCACCCACCGCTCTCAAAACATCAAATTTTTCTTTAGACTGTTTATCGGTAGAAACGCAAATTAATTTATATCCTTTTACAATCGCAGCTAAGGCCAAACCCATTCCGGTATTTCCTGAAGTTCCTTCTACAATGGTTCCGCCGGGTTGTAATCTTCCGTCACTTTCAGCATCTTCTACCATCTTTAACGCCATGCGGTCTTTTACTGAATTACCGGGATTAAAACTTTCAATTTTGGCCAGAACGAGACCCGGAACATCTTCTGTTATAGTGTTTAATCTAACCAAGGGCGTATTCCCTATAGTTTCAAGAATATTCTTTGCGAATTTCATTTGATCAATTAAGTTAAAACAAAGGTACAACTTGAAAACAATTCAATGCGGCAATTGCCTTAGAATCTATCTAAACCGCAACACTTTTGTTGGGTCTATTCGTCCAATAATTAATGAAGGAATCCACAAAAGCAAACTACAAACAGACAACACCAATACATTTAAGCCTGCCCACAGGTGAAATGGAAGTTCAACAGGAACAGTAGTGACGAAATAGCTGGTGGGATCTAACTGTAGCCACCCAAAATAATATTGGCTAAAAAGGATACCTAGCCCAATGAGGTTTCCCCATAACAAGCCTTTGCCTACAATATAGACAGCATTGAGTAAAAATAATTTTTGAATTTGGGGATTCGTAGCCCCCATAGATTTTAAGACGCCGATCATTCGGGAACGTTCCAAAATTAAAACCAATAAAGCAGTGGCCATGTTTAGTGTTCCCACTAAGATCATTATGACTAAAATGATGATTACATTAAAATCAAAAACTGCAATCCAATCAAAAATACTTTGATAACGTTGCTGTGCTGTTTGAACATCAATGTGTGGGGGTAACGCACGGTAGACTTCTTCTGCATATGTCGCTACATTTTCTTTTGGATATAAAAACAACTCCATCCCGCCAATTTCACTTTCAGACCAGTTATTTATACGTTGTAAATGTCGCATGTCAGCAAAAGCAAAGGTGTTATCAAACTCAGGGAAACCGGTCTGGTAAATTGCAGTTACTGTAAAGTAGCGCACACGAGGAATGCTTCCTTCATTCTTTTGCTGAAAATAGGCTGTGACTCGTTCACCTATTTTCAATTGTAATTTTTGTGCTAAACTTTGCGATAGAACTATTTCTTTTGATAAGGAGGAATCAAATTGAGGATATGAACCCGCCACCAAATAAGGCGTTAGCTTATCCCAAGGAAAAGAAGATGTTATTCCTTTGACTATTGCTCCTTCAAATTCTTGTTTTGTTTTTAACAACACCCCCTTCGTAATGAACGGATATGCATGAGAGATTTTAGATTGATCCTCCCAAACATTTTTTCGCAATTCAATAGTATCTATAGGACGAATTGAAATGGTAGAATTATTATTTTCAAAAGGAGCAATGCGAAGATCTCCGCTCAGCGCAATGGTTTTATTTTTAATCTCTTTCTGCAAGCCCAAACTACTGCCCATGGCGATTAAAATCATAATTATGCCCAAAGCAATGGCGACAATTGCAATTTTTATAATCCGAGCCGAAACCGTACTTTCGTTTGAAGACGATCGCATGCGTTGCGCTAAAAAAAATTCAAACCTCAATTGATGAAATCTTTTCCTTTTCCCAAAAATACAGTTTTCTACCTATGTGTTTGCCTTCTGGTATGGGGGAATTCAATTTCTGGGCAAATCTTACCCGGAGCTCAAGATACAGGGCGTTATTTACCTCTTTTACACGGAAAAAAAATTGGTGTTGT
>WTJU01000028.1:1269-7037 GCA_011526285.1 Candidatus Arcticimaribacter sp. | reverse complement strand
TTTTACACCTATCTTTCTACTCTGCACTTGGTAATGGAAGCTTGTGCAGAAAATAACATTCCTTTGATTTTGTTGGACCGCCCAAACCCAAACGGACATTATGTAGACGGTCCTGTTATGGAAGACGAACACAAAGGCTTCTTGGGCATGCATTCTATTCCTATTGTGCATGGGTTAACCTTAGGGGAGTTTGCGCAAATGATTAATGGAGAGGGGTGGCTCAAAGAGGGAATTCAATGCACCCTTACGGTAGTAAAGAACAAAAACTACAGCCATAGTAGTGCTTATGATTTACCTGTTCGTCCTTCCCCAAACCTGCCAAATTCTACCGCTATAAATCTTTACCCAAGCTTGTGTTTGTTCGAGCAAACGCCCATTAGTATTGGCCGAGGTACTGAAATGCAGTTTCAAGTCTACGGTCACCCCAATTTGAATGGCGAATTTAGCTTTACACCTCAACCCAATTTTGGAGCGAAGTATCCTAAATTACAAGGGAAGTTGTGTCGTGGAGAGAATCTGCAAAATACCGTTAGATTAAAACAACTATCGCTAAAATGGTTAATGCAGGCTTATCGCGATTATCCTGACAAAGCAGCTTTTTTTACTTCGCGTTTTGTTGTTCTCGCTGGCACAAAAGAGCTAGAAAAACAAATACAAGCAGGCTGGAGTGAACGTGAGATTCGTGCCAATTGGGAACCCCAGCTTTCAAAATTCAATGAAACAAGGAGTCGTTATCTTCTTTATCCAAACTAAGGCAGTGTTGCCTTCATTTTTTCAACGATTTCAAATGCTGCAGGACAAATAGCAACGTTTTTTTGGGTATGCTGTGCAATTTGATAGATTTTTGAACGATCGGTATGCGGAAACTCTTTACACGCTTTTGGGCGAACTTCATAAATTGTACAAGTGTTATCATTGGCTAAAAAAGAACACGGAAGTTTTTGCAACACCCAATCATTGTCTTCGTCTACACGCAAGTATTTTGCTTCAAATTGAGCTGGTTTTAACCGTAAAAATTTAGCAATACGCTCTATGTCTTTCTTTTCATACAATGGGCCCGTTGTCTTACAACAATTTGCACAGGATAGGCAGTCGGTTTTTTCAAAAACCTCCTCATGAATTTCTCCCACAATACGATCTAGTTGTTTGGGCGGACGTTTTTTCAAGCGCTGAAAAAAACTTTTTGTCTCCCTTGCCGTATCTTTAGCCCGTTGAGGCAATTGTTTAATTTTATCCTCCACCAGTTTCTTTTTTACAAAACTACAGTTATTTTGAACGATCTCTTTGGCAAAGCACTTTTGAATTATCAGCAACAAGCAGGAAACCAAGAATTAATTACTTGGACCAGCCTTACCGAAGAAGACCCAGTACCCCTCTCCTATTTTTTTCGAGGATTTGAAAAGATGCCAACTATTGAAAAGAAAGCACTTCAACTGGCAAGCGGAAAGGTGCTTGATATTGGTTGTGGTAGCGGCAGCCATAGTCTTTACCTACAAAATGAAAAGGGATTAGACGTTACAGGAATTGATCGTTCTCAAGGGGCTATTGATGTAGCAAAAATGCGTGGTGTAAAGAAAACACGCTGTCAATCTATCATGGAATTAAGTGGCGAAAAATATGACACACTCTTGCTCTTAATGAATGGTATAGGTATCGCACAAAATTTTAAGGGTGTCGTTCCTCTATTGTCTCATTTAAAAACATTACTTCATCCTGAGGGAGAAATTTTGGTTGACTCCTCTGACCTCATTTATCTTTTCCCGGAAGAAGAACAATTGGATTGGCAAATGGCAGACAGCTATTATGGTGAATTAGATTACGGGATTCGCTTTGCTGATGAGGAACAAGAATTCCCGTGGCTTTACCTAGATTACAATCACCTAGAAACTGCTGCAAACTTAACACAGCTGCATTGTGAAAAAGTACTTGAAGGGCCTAACTACGACTTTCTGGCACGCTTAACAGCTATGGAATATTAAGGTACTTATGGGTTTGAAGGGAAATCTTCCATTTGGGATTCGCCAACACATAGTCAACCATTAAGGGCATCACTTTATCGCGTTTACTCCACTCTGGTTGTAGGTAAAGTATACAATCTTTACTCACCTTTTTCGATTGCGCTTCTGCAAAACGCAAATCGTCTTTATTGTAGACAATCACTTTAAGTTCATTTGCTCGAGCAACAGCATCTTCTGTAGGTAATTTATTTTTCTTTGGGGAAAGACAAAACCAATCCCATTCACCAGTGATGGGGTATGCTCCAGAGGTTTCAATATGTATTTTCATGCCAACCGCTTGTAATGCAGTAGTGAGGGGTTGCATGTTCCACATTAAAGGTTCACCCCCAGTAATAACAATGGTATCAGAATATTTTTGGGCTTCTTCTACTATTTGATCAATTTGGGTGGGTGGGTGTTTTTCTGCATCCCAACTCTCCTTAACATCGCACCAATGACATCCCACATCACAGCCACCAATTCGGATAAAGTAAGCGGCACTCCCTTTGTGGTAGCCCTCTCCTTGCAGGGTGTAAAAGGCTTCCATCAACGGTAAAGCAGTTCCGAGATTTACCTGTTCTTTTAGTTGGCTTTCCATGGCGGCAAAGATACCACTTTCTCTTTGCCTTCCATGAAAAAGATGTACCTTTACGTATGGCAAAACTTGCACCTTTCCATCTGGCCATACCAGTAAGTGACCTCGCAACTGCAAAAGATTTCTATGAAAATATTTTGGGTTGCATTCCGGGTCGTTCAAGTGATCATTGGGCAGATTATAATTTCTTTGGGCATCAGTTGGTCTTACATGAAGACAAAGACCACAAAGGCTTAAAGCATTTTAATGAAGTAGATGGTAAAGCGGTGCCCGTTCCCCACTTTGGGGTTGTTTTGGAATGGGAAGTATTCCAGAACTTTAGCCAACAATTGATCGACCAAAACATTGAATTTCAAATCGCCCCCTACCTTCGTTTTGAAGGCCAGCCCGGAGAACAGCTAACGATGTTTTTCTACGACCCCTCAGGCAATGCGTTAGAATTCAAAAGTTTTAAGCATATCGATCAACTGTTCGCTACCTAAATGAGTCCATCCCGTATTTTCTTTAATCAGCTTTTTTCAGCTGTATTTGCCCCTACCGTTCAAAAAAAAGTTGAAAATTTAACCTTGCTACTCGCTGGGGTAGGTTTTGTTATTCATCTCTTATTGATTTTCTTTAAAAATCAAGGGTGGGTGTTTTTTGCTCCCCTGTATCCTGAGCTTTTAACCGATCCTATTGCGGCCATTTACACCCCGTTTTCGCTTATTTTAGTGTATGAGGTGTATCTGTTATTGTTCTATCTCCCACGCTCGTTTACCTCCTGTGTATCAAAGCAGTTTGAAATTATATCTTTAATTGTTATTCGGAAAATTTTCAAAGACATTCCTGCTATGGATTTAGTGGGTGACTGGATGCACAGTGACCACAACATGGAACTTCTAATAGACCTTACTGGGTTTCTCTTGTTGTTTTTATTGATTTATCTCTTTAACCGCAGCAAACAACGCCTGCCTAAAAGACCAATTGATGATCCTAAATTATTGCGATTTATCTCTTCTAAGAAAATTGTGAGTGTGGTTCTTTTAATCGTACTGGGAACCATGTCTATTAGTACGTTTGGCCAATGGTTTTTAGACGTTATTAACCAGCAAAAAATTGCTCAACTGGATGGCCTGTTCTTTAATCAGTTCTTTACGCTTTTAATTCTGGCTGATGTGATTATTTTACTCATTTCCTTTCGCTATACTGAAGAATATGCCAAACTTATCCGTAATACTGGATTTATTATTGCTACGATATTAATTCGACTTTCGTTTTCTGCCGAAGGCTATCTTGCTACCTTTTTAATACTAACAGGGGTTAGTTTTGCTTTGTTGATTTTGCAAATTTACAATGCCATGGAAAACCCTAAGCAAGGTTCCACTGCCTAGCCAAAAGAGTGTTTTGGAGTAGCATGGCAATTGTCATGGGTCCTACACCACCGGGAACAGGGGTAATGTGACTGGCTTTCTGTGCAACCTCATCAAAAGCGACATCGCCTTTTATTACATACCCTTTAGGATGATTTTTATCTTCTACACGAGTGATCCCAACATCAATTATAACTGCATCTTCTTTTATCATATCAGCGGTAAGGTATTCTGGAATACCAAGAGCCATGACCACAATATCAGCTTGACGAGTTAATTCAGCTAAGTTTTCTGTTCTACTGTGAGCTACTGTTACGGTTGCATTTCCTGCAAGCCCTTTTTGACTCATGAGTATACTAATTGGTCGGCCAACAATATGGCTTCGCCCTACTACAACACAGTGTTTTCCGCTTGTAGGAACTTCATAACGCTCTAATAATTGCATTATTCCAAAAGGTGTTGCCGGGATGAAAGCATCTAATTCTAATGCCATTCGCCCAAAATTTGCAGGATGAAAACCATCGACATCTTTTTTTGGATCAATGGCCAATAAGATTTTTTCTTCATCAATATGCTTAGGCAAAGGAAGCTGAACAATATAACCGTCTAGCTTTTCGTCTTTATTTAGGGCATCAATTTGTGTTAAAAGCGCTTCCTCTGTAATTGTTTCTTCTAAACGAATTAGGGTAGATTCAAAGCCCACATATTCGCACGAACGCACTTTACTCCCTACATAGGTTAGGCTTGCTCCATCATTTCCAACCAAGACAGCAGCTAAGTGGGGAACGCGTTCTCCCCTAATTTTCATCGCACTTACTTTTTCTTTAATCTCTTCTTTGATTGTGTTGGCTGTAGCTTTTCCGTCTAGTCGTATCATTATTTCTTTTTTTAGCGCATATTTTGCATCATCTGCATCATTTGACGGCCTTTCCCGCCCTGCATCATCTTCATCATTTTACTCATTTGATGAAATTGTTTTATCATTTGATTGACCTCAGCCAAATCACGACCAGACCCTCTCGCAATACGTTTTTTTCTACTCATATTTATTAGGTCGGGTTGACTTCGTTCCTTGGGGGTCATGGAACCAATAATGGCTTCTATATGTTTGAAAGCGTCATCGTCTATATCAACCCCTTTCATTGCTTTCCCCATTCCTGGAATCATCCCCATAAGGTCTTTCATGTTCCCCATTTTTTTCACTTGTTGTATTTGTGAGAGGAAATCATCGAAACCAAATTGATTTTTCGCAATTTTTTTATTGATTTTTCGCGCTTCTTCTTCATCAAACTGCTGTTGTGCACGCTCAACTAAGGAAACTACATCTCCCATGCCCAAAATTCTATCGGCCATTCGCTCAGGATAGAAAACATCAAGGGCTTCCATTTTTTCTCCTGTTCCTATGAACTTAATGGGCTTATTGACTACTGTTTTGATGGAAAGTGCTGCTCCACCTCGGGTATCACCATCGAGCTTGGTAAGTACCACCCCGTCAAAATTCAATACATCGTGAAAGGCTTTAGCCGTATTTACGGCATCTTGCCCTGTCATGGCATCTACTACAAATAATGTTTCGTCGGGATTAACAGCTTTGTGAATATTAGAAATTTCGTTCATCAAGGCCTCATCTACAGCCAAACGTCCAGCAGTATCAACAATTACTACATCACAATTTTGCTTTTTTGCTTCTGCAATCCCAGCTAGCGCAATCTTTACTGGATCTTTTTCATCACGGTCTTCATATATGGGTGCACCAACCTGCGTTGCCACTATTCCCAACTGATCAATAGCGGCAGGACGATATACATCACAGGCAACCAATAACGG
>WTJU01000028.1:0-1169 GCA_011526285.1 Candidatus Arcticimaribacter sp. | reverse complement strand
GCATCAAGTAGTGCTCGACGTACTTCCTTTAAGGTTTCTGCTACGTTTATTTCGGTGATTTTACCGTGTCCTTTAAGGACCTGAAAGGCTTTATCTAATTTGGAACTTAAACTATCAAACATAGGAATTGATTAAACCACAAAGGTACTTATTTTGCCTCAATACTCGATTCGGCAGAAGGCTGCGCTGGTGTTTTTTGTTCACTTAATTTTAACCATCCCATAACTACGGTGTGTGGAAAGGTGATTGCGGCTAAAAAAGAAAAAAATAGGGGTAGAAATTCCCACGTATGGATCTCAAAAATGAAGTACACTCCAAAGAGTCCAATTAATGAGATTAACCAATAGGGGGCAGAAGTTTTAAAATAAGACCAATTCCGGTTTTTTTTGTCGTTGTATAAAAAATCTAGCTGATCTTGTATTGAGGGGAAGCTGTGCCAAACCACAAAATAGACACCAAACCCAAGTAACAGGCTTGCTTTTGCAAACAAAAGTCCGATAAATAAAAGCAGCGCGACTTCAAAAATGAGGAGTGCGCGTAAAGAAGGAGTTACAGCAGCAGAAAGTAAAAAAAGTGCTAATCCAATAAAAAAAGTAGCTTCTGTTAGTTGTTTTGAAATGAATTGCTGACTGATGATGTAGATAATTTGGTGTACCTGCTCCCATTGCAAAGTAAAAAGCAACCCAAATAGTGCTATTCCGTAGCTTATGTAGATGAGGCTTCTCTTTAGTGATGATGTTGTACTGTCTAGTTTTGAGGCTAAATGCTGCTCACCAAAATGATAGGAACTAAAAGCAACGAAAAAGAGTAGACCAAAACTTGGTAAAGCATAAAATAGAATTATACCTATTAATACCACTCCTATATAGAGTAATAGACTACTTAGAAAAAAAGTTTGCGTTTTTTTTTGTGTTTTTTTTTGAATCAACTGCAAGTCGTTTGCCCCATGAACTATACCTACGCTCAGTATCATCAAAAGAGCGATAACCGCCTGAATGAAAACGTTTAATATATAAGATAAAATAATAAACGCAAGGGTGATTAGTATGTGGTATCGGTATTTTTTAAGGCTTAAAATCACAATCTGGAATATTTTACTTGATAAATTTTACGAATATATATAGTGAGTAAGTTTAATTTTTTCTAAATTTACCTAAACAAAAACAAAT
>WTJU01000071.1 GCA_011526285.1 Candidatus Arcticimaribacter sp. | reverse complement strand
AAATCAAAATAGAAAATCTCCATCAGGTCTTTTTCCCATTTTTTCCCATTCTTAAAGGTTCTTTTTTCGTGAGAATAAACAATAACTCCTGAAGAAGCATCTGTATTGGCAATTTTGATTGGGATAATAGAATAAATGGTCCAATTGACAGAAGCGTAAGGTGCAAAGACACTCTTCATGTCATCATTTTTTAGGGTCATTTTGTTACCTTCATAATCATTGGAAGTAAATTCATCTCCAAATATTTTTTGCATTCCCGCTACGTCCATAGTGTTATAGGCTGCGGCAAGATCTTCTATGGCTTTGGTTTCGTTTCTATTGGAGAAGGTAAAAGGACGTCCGCTGTATTCTCCTTTTTTCTTACCAAAGAATTTACCCCCAAAGCGGCGACCAAAATTTACAGAGTCAATAGCCACCCACTGTTTAAATCCGTCTACTTTGCCTGATGGGTCTAAACGAAATTGTTCCATGAGATCTAGCTTTTCATACGACCCATCTTTGTAAACACGTTCCTCTTTTGACCACGCCAGTATATGACGGTAAGAACCGTCTTGCAAACTAAGCGGAATGATTTTGTACGGGGTCATTGTAATAGTCTCCATAGATTGCAGCCAATTCTCGGTTCTTTCCCTGCCATTTTCACCAATGAATTCATCGGTATACATGGTCAAGAGCTTGTCGGTGTCTTTGTCGGAATAGGCTTTTGCTAGGTCGAGTAATCGTTGGTTGTCATCGCTGCTTCCAAAGGTGTACGACTTGCCTTTGTTATCGCCTTCGCCCAACCAAAGACCTCCAGTATTTTGACATGAAGTGGTGAAGCCAAACACCAATAATAGGGCGATGGCTTTCGCGTAAAAAGAAGTTTTCATACTAAATTAGTTTATGGTTATACCCTAAAGATAGAAAAATAAAATCACACCATTATTTTGATTCTTAATAGGTTACTTAATTCTTTTGTGTTTTTTCATTAGCTCAATCACCCTTTCTTTAGGGATACTTTCAATGATCCTCTTGTTTCTACCCTTCATGGTTTCTGCTGCAAATAATGAATTAATTATTGCTTCTTCAGTTGCTTCAATAGTCGCTAAAAAAACGGGGGTCATGGCCTCGTTTTTTAAGATGGTACTCTGATAAAGCTTCGAATCTAATGAAATTGACTTTATGTTGTCTTCGTTAACGGATAATGCTATAACGTAATCTCCGCTTCCGTTAGAGGCTATGCCTCCTGTTTTAGCTAACCCCAACATGGCTCTTTTTGCCACGCGCTCTAGATTTCTTGAATGAAGTGGAGCATCTGTTATCACAACGATCATGCACGACCCGTCGACATTATTTAATGTAATGTTATCGTAAATAAATTTCTTTAGCTCTTGACCAACAGGCACCCCGTTTATTTCTAATACTCCACCAAAATTAGTTTGAACCAATACCCCAACAGTATAGCCCCCTAGCGCCTCTGGGATTTTTCTTGATGAGGTACCAATTCCACCTTTAAAGCCAAAACACACAGTACCCGTTCCCGCGCCAACATTGCCTTCAGCAACAGGGCCCTCTTTTGCATTTTCTATTGCCTCAAAAACATCTTTTTCCTTTAGGTGTCTCCCTCTAATATCGTTTAGGTATCCATCATTTGTTTCTCCAACTACGGCATTCACTGATCTAACTTCATGGTTTTCTTTTTGATTGAGGGTGTAGGAAATTAATGCCTCTGCAGCTACCGGAACATTCAATGTATTGGTTAAGATTATAGGGGTCTCTATGTTTCCTAGCTCTTTTACTTGGCTATATCCTGTTAGCTTCCCAAAACCATTTCCAATGTAAATTGCTGCGGGAACTTTATATTGATAAAGGTTTTTTTGATGGGGAATGATCGCAGTAACTCCTGTTCGTATATTTTCGCCTTGAATAAGTGTTTTGTGCCCTATGGTTACACCCTTCACGTCTGTAATTGCATTCAATTCGCCCGTTTCGAAAACTCCTATTTTAATTCCTAAATCTCGTGCGCGTTTGTCTTGTGAAAAGACAGAAAATCCAATTAAAAAAGAAAGTAAAAGGAGGGAGTGATTGTGTCGCATATTAATACCGTTGGTGTACTAAAAATACGACTTTCATTTTGCTGGTAAGCAATTATGAAATTATCAAATGGCCTATAACTGAATAAAGTAACATTTTATAAATGCGCTAAATCGAACATTTAGCTGCGTTTGTTGCAGTGAAGCATTTTATTTAATTTTAGTAAAATCACTAAGATTTAATCCTATGTCAACGATCACTCCCCTAAGAGCTTTTGTTATCAAAATCTGCTTGCTATTAGTAATAACACTTACTAGTACTTCTGCTTTCGGCCAAGAAACCACCACCTATTATCTCATTCGACACGCAGAAAAAGATTTGAGTGATAAGAGCAATCGAAATCCTCATTTAACCGAAGAAGGCCAAAACCGCGCCATGTCATGGAGCACGATTTTTAAAGAGGTAAACTTTGATATGATTTACTCCACTGCATACCATAGAACACTCGAAACGGCAAAACCAACAGCAGCATTTCACGATTTAGAAATAAGAGAGTACAACCCTAGAGATCTTTACAACGATGCGTTTAAACAAGCTACTCAAGGAAAAACGGTTTTGGTTGTTGGACACAGTAATACTACTCCATCATTTGTAAATAAAATTTTAGGAAAGGAAACTTATACTTCTATTGACGAATCAATTCACGGAAATTTATACATCGTGAGTTGTGTAGATGATACCATTAGTTGCCAGGTGTTATCTATAAACTAAAGGGGGTTGAATGAGAGCAAATGTGATGTTCTTTCTTCTCTTTATTTAATGTTTCCTACCATTATAACCGCAACTATTTTTAACTAAGTTGATAGAAACGAGCAACATAGGATAATATTTTATATCTTAGTGTTAACCATAAACCAATTTATAATGAAAAAAACTATTTTATTCATTGGTCTATTTATTGGGCTAATGTCATGTAATCAGCCAACAGGAAATCATCCCGATTTTGAGGCGAACGTAGAAATTGCAAAAAAATTTATTCAACTTCATGAAGTAGAAGACTACAAAACTCAAGAAAGTCTTCTCCACGACGATTTACTATGGCAACCCCCTGTTTACGGTGCTCCACAATACGGTAAAGCAGAACATGTTGAAGCCATGAAAATGTATCAAACCATGTTTGATAACATTACCTATGAAGCTCAAAACTGGCTTCCAGGGGTCAATGCAGAAACCGGAATGCTAGACGGGAGTGTTAGAACCTATGGCACTTGGAAAGGAACCCACACTGAAAGTGGAAAATCATTCAGTCTTACTTCATACCACACCATGGACTTTAAAGAGGGCAAAATTGTAGCGGGAGGAGACTTCTTCGATTTTGGTGGCTTTATGGCTTCATTTATTCCAGAAGAAGACGGTACAGCATCAGAATAACTTGAGCATTTAGTAAAAGTTTCTTTATCCACTCCAAAAAATGAGCGGAGAGAACTTCTTTGCTTTATCTGTACTCCCCGATAAATTCAATCAAAAAGACTTTGATTAAAGTCTTGTACACTAACAATTAACCCTATTAATTATGAAAAAAATATTTTCAATATGCCTGCTTTTTGC
>WTJU01000048.1:8549-14673 GCA_011526285.1 Candidatus Arcticimaribacter sp. | reverse complement strand
GGCAGGTATCTTTAAAAGAACTTGAAGAAGGCTTGAAAACCGCTAACCAAAATGTCCATCTTATTGGAGGAGCAAATATCGCCGCACAGCTCGATGCAAAAATGGCAATTAAAGAAGCCAGTGAATTAGCTGCTAAATTGTAATTCTTTTAGAACCGCCTTAGGGCGGTTTTTTTAAATTCTTGGATAATGACTTTTGGTAATGTCGGTTTTAATCTCTCCGGTATGCTTTATTCCTAAAGGCTCAAAAAGCATTATCCAAGTTTCTTCTTCTGCTCTAGGTTTGTGTTCAACCCCTTTGGGAACAACCAGTAACTCTCCCGGTAAAAGGTCAACTGTTTTATCGCGGAATTCTATGGTTAATTTTCCTTTGATTACATGAAAGAGTTCGTCTTCATTTTCGTGGGCATGCCACACAAAGTCTCCCTCTACCTTGGCCAAAAGTACTTGCTGACCATTAAGTTCGGCAATCACATGAGGGCTCCATTTATCCTTAAAGGCCTTGTACTTTTCTTTTATGTTTATTGCTTCCATCGCTTACACTTACAGTTTCTCTAAATTAATTTTTTCATTTTAGGGTTAGTTGTTCTTGCTGTAGTTTTTTATCATTTGTTGTATTTTTAAAAAAAAATTATGACGCTTTCTGAGATTGAAGCAAAAGAAATTCAACCGGGTTTACACGGGAAAATGGTGCATGGAAAACAACTGACTTGGGCCTTTTGGGAGGTAGAAAAGGGAGCAGGTGTTCCTGAGCACCAGCATCCACACGAACAAATCATGCACGTGGTAGAAGGGGAATTCGAGTTTACCCTTAACGGAGAAACTAAGGTCTACCGCAATGGAGATATTGTTGTGATTCCTTCAAATGTTCCCCACGCAGGTACTGCACTTACCCCTTGTAAACTAATGGATGTCTTTAGTCCGGCACGCGAAGATTATAAATAGATGGAAATAAACTTAAGCGGTAAAAGCGCCCTTGTTGGTGGGAGTAGTAAAGGAATTGGACGGGCCATCGCAGAACGTTTATCTGCTTCTGGAGCCAATGTAACCCTAATGGCTAGTAATACAAGCCGACTTGAAGAGGTTATTGGTCAACTTGACACCACTAAGGGGCAAAAGCATCAGTATTTAACGGTAGACTTCAATAATTTCGCCGCATTTGAAGAACAAATGAAATCGTATTTTTTAAAAAATACTGTCGATGTTTTAGTGAACAATACCCAAGGACCTGCCGCAGGAGGAGCCTTAGAAAAATCACTTGATGACTACCAAACCGCTTTTGATTTATTGTTTAAATGTGCTGTAGCAACAACCCAACTAGCCTTACCCCATATGCAAAAAGAACAATGGGGACGAATTATCAATGTAGCCTCTATTTCGGTGCGTGAACCGCTTAATTATCTGGCCTTGTCTAATAGCTTGCGTGCTGCTTTAGTTACCTGGGCGAAAAGTCTTTCGCTTGATGTTGCAAAAGATAATATCACCATCAACAATACCTTAACAGGCTATTTTGATACCGAACGTATTGCGCAACTCAATGCACAAAAAGCAGAGAAAATGGGCGTAAAAAAAGAGGACGTTCGCGCTGCTATGGAAGCTCATGTACCCATGCAACGTATTGGCCGCCCAGAAGAATATGCAAATCTGGTTTGTTTTTTAGCCTCCAGTCAAGCCAGCTATATAACCGGAACAAATATTCCAATTGATGGAGGCCTCCTAAAATCATTTTAATTTGGCTATGAAAAATTATTTCTACTTATGTACTGCATTGTTTTTGATACTTTCCTTTAAAGTAGAAGCGCAAGAACGACAGGATAACGCTTGGAAAGCAATCTTTACAGATTACAGTTTATCAAGCAGCAGCACACTCCGGCTAGAAACACATGTAAGAACGCGACAGTTTATGGCAGAAAACGATCAGTACCTCATCCGTCCTTCCATTAGCTATAAAGTTGGAAAGTACAGTGCAGTGGCGGCTGGATACACCTTTTTATCGACCAACACGCCTGTACATCGCACATTAGAAAATAACCTGTGGCAGCAATTCAACTTCTCTATTCCTGTGAAGCGAAGTAGTTATTTTGGTTGGATTCGCCTTGAGCAACGCTGGCAAACAAAAAACGATGTTGAGAATTACAGTGCTCGTATCCGATTTAGAACAGGGTTTCAATTTCCACTAACACAAATAGAACAATCATTTGCGCCAAGATTAGTTGTCTTCAACGAAGTGTTTCTAAAAATCAACAATGGTTTCCCCTATGAATTTAACCAAAATTGGACGTTCTTTGGACTACAGAACACCTTTGGAGACCACCTTCGCCTTTTAACAGGGTTTCAGCGAATTACTGTAGATAAAGGGGCTTCGTTTTTACATAAAAATGTCTGGTCTTCCATTCTGTTCTATCGACTATAAAAAAGAAATGATACAGGAAACGATTGACCGAGTTGGGCAGCTTTTACACGACCACCTCTCACAAAGCAAAGCGGGGAACACTCCTGCTTTAAACCAACAAGCACCAGAGACGATTGCCAAAGATTTACAGCTTAAAGAACGGTTAAAACAAGGGTTCTCCGGGCAAGATGATTTGTTGTCTTTTGTTGGCACATACTTAACCCACACCAATCACTTGAGTCACCCACACTACATGGGGCATCAAGTAGCGGTTCCTCAAGATCTCTCTGGTATTCCAGAATTGATTCACGGTACAATCAACAACCCTAGCTCACTCTATGAAATGGGTCCGGCAGGAGGTACCTGCGAAGGCTTTATGATTAATTGGATGTTGGATAAAATTGGCTGGTTGAACGATAGAGATCTTTATGATTTTCATTTTACCCCGGGTCAAGCCAGTGGTGTTCTAACACATGGAGGCTCCGTAGCCAATTTAACTGCGCTTGCAGCCGCAAGAGCTGCCATTGCCCCAGAGGCATGGACAGAAGGAAATCCAGATGACTTGGTTGTAATTGGTGCGGCTTCTGCTCATTATTCTATTGCTCGGGCACTATCCATTTTAGGGCTAGGAAAAAATGCTTTTTATCCTGTTGATGTAGATGAGAATGAAGTCTTAAAAATCGAGGATCTGCCAAGGGTTTATGAAAAAGCTATTGCAGATGGAAAAAGAGTAATGTGTGTTGTTGCCAATGCCTGTGCTACTTCAACAGGACTCTTTGATCCGCTTGATGCGATGGGAGACTTTTGCAAAAACCACAATTTGTGGTTTCATGTAGATGGCGCACACGGCGCATCAGCCGTTGTGGGACCAAAAAGTAACTCTTTGGTTAAAGGCATTGAAAAAGCCAACTCAATTATTTGGGATGCCCATAAAATGATGCGTGTTCCTGCCTTGTGTACTGCTGTACTCTTTAGCGATTTCACCTATCAGGCTGCTGCATTTCAACAAAAAGGTTCCTATGTTTTTCACGACACCGAAGTAGTGGGAGTAGACTCTATGCCTTATACCATTGAGTGTACAAAGTCAGCCCTAGGAACAAAATTGTTTTGGACCTTTGCACTTGAGGGGGAAGATAAAATTGCAGAATTTATTGATTATACGTTTCAACTCGCAAAAGACTTTTATCATCTTTTGGAAGAGGAAGATGACTTTAGCACCCCTTATTTCCCACAAAGCAATATTCTGTGTTTCCGCTATGAAAAGTTTGACATTGATGACGATTTTCAGAAAAAACTGCGTTACACAATTATCAATGAGAAACGTTTTTATATTACCTCTTGCGACATGAACGGGCAACGTTATCTAAGAGTTGTCTTGCTCCATCCTGATACTACGGTTAGTCATCTCAAAGGATTAATCGAAGAAGTAAGGCGTGTAGCACAAACGATACGCTAATCCAGTGTTTATTCTTCCGTAACTGGAATTTTATTGGTGAGGACTAAAAACATCGCAACAACAGGATAGATTGCCATGACTGAGTGTAAATAATAGGTCACTGTGGGTGCAGGAGATGTATAAGGCACCAAGACGCCTATTAAATTGATTAAAGCCAAACAGCTAAAGATTTTTATCGCAGCAGACTTTGCCAATTTACCTCCGTCATAAGGCAACTTGTTGGGCACTGAAAGTATGGCCTGAATCAAAAATAAAATCGCAAATAAAAGATGCGAAAAACTTTGAATATCGAGGTATTGATTGATTTCTGCAACGAAAACAGACAAACCGTAGAGAAAGTATCCTAAATTGAAGAAAATTCTATTTCGGCGAAGTACCCCGTAGGTTGTCAATAACACAAATACAATAACAATAAGGATTTCTGGATGCATCATAATTCATTAGTTCTAGTAGCAAATTAAGCATTTCCTTCGTTTAATTTGACTTCTGTTTTATCATTTTATTCTTTAATCTCCTCCCTAAAACTTCTTTGCCAAAAATAATTGTACTTTGAAGTGCTATATTTTTCATTATGAAACAACTACATCTAATGTTTGTTTTACTTGCCTTTATTGGGTGTGGTAAACAAGAAATAGACAGCCCAAGTACACCAACATTTACTTTAAATATTACAGCAGGGAGTGGGGGTAGCGTAAGCAATACTGGGGGAACATCGAATTAACCGGTGAAATTTAAGAATTTAGACTACTTTTAAGCTTTACTATATTTTACGATGAGTGCAGCAACTTTAAATTACGATTTAGTTGAGAAAAGTTTTGAGAAGGTTCGCGAAAATAAAGACACTTTTGCCCTCTCATTTTATGATGAATTGTTTGAACAAGCTCCTCAGCTAAAACCATTATTTGACAACACCAACATTCCAAAACAGTCAGAAAAACTTTACGGGTCACTGGTTCTACTGGTAGAAAATATACGCGATCCCGAAGTGCTTCAATCCGTTCTTGGTCCGCTTGGTGAGAAGCACAAAGGCTACGGGGCTATTGAAAAACATTATCCAATTGTTGGAAGCGCCTTATTGGCCACTTTAAAGAAATACTTGGGCAATGCATGGGATGAGCCAACAGAACAAGCTTGGACGCTTACTTATGGTGCTGTTGTTGAAATGATGCTCAATGGTATAACGAATGATGCTGAAAGTATTCCCGAAGAAGAAGCTCCTCAATTTGAAAAAACAAAACAATTTGATGACAATGCTGAATTCCGCCCTCGCAAAAAATTAAGCTATGTTCAAAAGGTAAAACTAAACGATAGAAAGACCCTATTTACGTTATTTAATCGCTGGTTCTGGGCCAGTCCGAAATGGACAATAGCCCTTTATGCGGCAGGAATTTTTTTCTTGTTTTCTTTTGTGGGTCAAGAGGTCAAGGTTATACAAGTGATAATCGATACCCTTGAACCCTTGAGTATAATTTTAGCGGTATTGCTATTTATAAAAGAAATTCCCGAGCGAAAGCGCCAATTTCAATACCAAGCTTGGTCCATAATTGATAGCGCTAAGGGCTTGGAAAACAGTCAAGCACGAATCATTGCACTTGAAGATTTGTGTGACGATGGAATTTCATTGGAAGAGATAGATCTATCAAAAGCTAAGCTGAACGGAATTGAAATGAACGGTGTTAATTTATCCAATGCCAACTTAAGCGAAGCCCAACTGGTAAATGCAGAGTTATTCTATGCCAATTTAAATAGTGTAGATCTTAGCCAAGCTAACTGCCCAGGCATTGTGTTATACCGCTCAAATTTGGGGTTTGCTAACTTTAAAATGGCCAATTGTTCCAGCGGGAACTTTTCCAAAGCAAACCTTATGTTTGCCGACTTTACTGAAGCAAATTTTAGTGGTGCTAACTTTGCACAAGCCAACTTAAAAGGCGTGAATTTTGAAGGGGCTTATTTAAGCGGAGCCAATCTTAAAGGTGCCAATGTCATAATGGAAGACTTAGAAAAAGCCTATTTGGTTGGAACTATTTTACCCAACGGTGAAATTCACCCCTAATCAATACCCTTTCGAAAAGTCTACGGTGTGTTGCAATGCTTCGCCTTTTTGAACTGCAATTGCATTTTCTAAGATTTGCCCTACCCCTGCTTCTGGGTTGGTGATACTCGCAATATGTGGGGTTATTTGTATGTTGGGATGCTCCCAAAACGGATGCTCTTTTGGTAAAGGTTCCGTTTCAAAAACATCTAAAAAAGCCCCCGTCAAAATACCTTGATCCAAGG
>WTJU01000048.1:5985-8449 GCA_011526285.1 Candidatus Arcticimaribacter sp. | reverse complement strand
GGTTCCGTTTCAAAAACATCTAAAAAAGCCCCCGTCAAAATACCTTGATCCAAGGCTTCTAAAATATCCGTTTCAACCTGCACCCCTCCGCGTGCGACATTGATTAAATAGGTGGGGTGTTTCAACTGCTGGAACAAGGGCATAGACAAAAGCCCTTGCGTTGCTGGGGTAAACGGTACTGTACAAACCAACACATTACAAACCGTTAAAAATTCGGAGAGTGCGCCCTTTGCATAGGTCGTTATATTGGGAATTTTTTTTGGACTAGGGCTGTAGCCAATAACGTCAAAACCCATCTGTTGTAATTTTTTAGCTGCATCAGTTCCAAGCGTACCCAAACCAAGGATTCCTATTTTTATGTTCCGTTCAGTTACCGCATCGTGATCCCAAATTTTATTTTCACGGTCTTTGGTGTATTTATCCCACTGCCGCTGATAGTGTAATACTGCAAATAAAATATAGTTACTCATAGAAAAAGAAAGCAAAGGATCTACAATGCGACAAATAGGCACCTGTGCAATTAGTCCTTTATCCTTCATTAAATGATCTACCCCAGCCCCAAGAGAATAGTAGAGCTTTACCCCAGTAAAAGGAGCTAAACAGCCCGTAGGATGGTTCCAAAGGAGCAGAATATCCACCTCTTCTGGGTTGGCCACCTTTGGCCCAACTTCTAGGTTAATAGAAGGATTCTTGGCGTGAATTGCAGTGGTCCATTTTTTTACTTCAGCTTCTGGAGCAATGATAACCCATCGCATCGCTTCTAAGGCTTTCATTTGGTTTATCTTAAATGTTCTTGCATGAAAGTAGCAGCAAATGCTAGGGATTTTTGACGGGCATCGGCATTGCCCCCAATGTCTACCCCGCGTTCAACACAAAAAAGAAATCCTATTTTTTGCATTAAAGGGCTAGACATGGGGAGTTGTAAATAATTCATTAATACATCTCCTTCATCAGTAAGCGTGAACAAACAATCTTTAAAACTGTAGCCATTGGGATTATGAACCACTTCGCTTTCACTGTCATAACCGTGGTGAGCATTGGGATAGACAGTAATGTCTATGTTGGTTTTTTCTTTCAGCTTTTCCACCAAGTTTTCACAAGGTTGTGCAGGAGTCCAGTTGTCTTCTTCTCCAATTTGAATATGCATGGGTGCATTGGTAAAGTCAATGTTTTCTGGGTTGATAAAGCAAGGGGGGTACATGGCTAAATGGGCGGCAAAAGCGTGCTCTTTTGTGATGGCATTTTTTACGGGCATCCAGCCTGAGAACAGACTAACACCACCGCCTAAACTCCAACCCGTTATGGCTACTTTTTTAGCGTCTACGTTTGGGTGATCTGCTAAGGCTTCTAAGGCGCGATAGGCATCTAAAATAATTCCTGCAATGGTCACTTGATCTTGTGACCCTACTGTAGAGGTAATTCCTCTACTTTTAAAGCTGTTCAACTCAAACGTGGCAAAGCCTAGCTCCTGATACATTTTTAGGTAATCGCGATGGTGTTCGCGCCAGCCTAAACTTCCCGCAACCCCAAGGACAACAGGGTATTTTTTTTGTGGGTTCAAAGAATCAACCGGAAGGGTGAGTTGCCCATAGACTGTTTGTTTTTCTTGTTCGTCAAGATGAAGAATAATATCACTTAAAGAAAAGGGATTGGCGCTTTCAAAGCTTATTTTTTCTTGGGTGAATTGAGCGCTCGCAGTGCTTATCACACCACAAAACAAAAAGAGATAAATGAGTCGCATAAGTATATAAAAAACAAAAGGTAGTTATTTCTCTAATTAAGCGCAAACCCGTAAAATAACCCCAGTTAATGCTTGGTGTTAAAAAAGAAAGTACCTTTTAGGTAAAATTGAATTGGAAAAAGGAGCAGTACAAATCAAAGGGAAACGTTATCAGCTTTGGCGAATTTGGGATGAATCTCGTCCACTCGCACTGTTTGTTTTGTTGAATCCCTCCTTGGGCGATGCTCAAAAAGATGATCCAACCATTCGACGTTTAATCTTCTTTTCAAAAAAATTTGGTTTCGGGGGCTTTTATCTGGGCAATCTTTATGCTACGGTAACCCCTTATCCTAAAGCACTTTATCTTTCAAAACCCCAAGAGGAAAAGGAGAACATACGGCAAATCAAGCAAATGCTTTCTCTTTGTGATAAGGTTATTTTTGCTTGGGGAAGGACTGAAACTGCCCCCTCGTGGTTAAGAGAATTGGTTCAAAACCCATGGTGTTTTGGCGTAACACAAAACGGCCAACCCAAACACCCACTTTATTTATCTAATTCTACCCCGTTAAAAAAATTTCCAGTAAAAATACCCTAGGCCGTTAATCCACCATCTACAGGTAACGCAAGACCCGTTACAAAAGAAGCTTTGTTAGACGCCAACCACAAAAGTGCGTCCACTTGCTCTTGCACTTCTGCAAAACGTTTCATGGGTACATTGGCTTTGAGTTTGTCTGGTATTCCAGC
>WTJU01000048.1:4731-5885 GCA_011526285.1 Candidatus Arcticimaribacter sp. | reverse complement strand
GCAATGTCTAGGCGATTGTACTTTGCTTTTATCTGTTCTACTAAACCTACTACTGCTTCGTAGTTACTCACATCACACGCAATAAATTCGGCTTTGCCATTGGCGTTTACTATTTTGGCTACTGTTGCTCCTCCTCCTGCTTCGTTTCGGTCTGAAACAATTACCTGTGCTCCTTGTTCTGCAAATGCGATGGCTGCAGCAGCGCCAATGCCTGAACCAGCTCCTGTAATTAAAACAATTTTATCTTGATATTCCATGCTGTTAAAATAAGTTTTCTGCCGCACATTTCGGGAATGAAAGTCGCTATTTGAGTGAATTTGATTACCTTAAAGTAAATTTACTTCTATGCGCCTCGTCATCTTCTTTATCCTTTGCTTCTCTTTGCTCGCTTTCAACCAAATAGACGAAGATGAAAAACGTGTAGAAAAAGGAACGCAATTATTTCGCGCTGCTTTAATCGAGCATTTTATTCATCCTAAGCAACTGGATAAACACAACTGGAAACACTGTGTAGAAATGATCCGAAATTTGGTTGAAAAAAAAGAAGAGGACTTTGTCGAAAT
The DNA here is from genome assembly GCA_011526285.1 of Candidatus Arcticimaribacter sp. Taxonomy (GTDB): domain Bacteria; phylum Bacteroidota; class Bacteroidia; order Flavobacteriales; family Flavobacteriaceae; genus Arcticimaribacter. The sequence continues at coordinate 5,322 of WTJU01000048.1, read as the reverse complement.
TCGCATTGAACGTGCCTTTAAACGTTCTCACGAGACAAATCTGTTCCGCCCTGTTTTTGTTTATGCCGATGGACAGCTATACCCAATGCCTGCTTTCAAAATAATGCAGTGAAGCTTAGCTTCCGATTTTTTCTTTTCTCTTGATTTTCCATTTCCCAATTCCTTTTCCACTCAACACCCGTTCTGCTTGAGCAGTGAAAGCAGTATGATCATGCGCCGGAAGACGTTCAAATAAACTCGCGCAAAAAGCACCTAAATTCTCTCCGTAATAGAAGTCAAACGTTGCCTCGTTATCATTAATGTTGAAGTTTTCCAGCCGTACCAAATCATCTCCAATTGTATAATTGCGATTTTCTAACTGGTAGGTGGTGTTAAGGGTATAGGTTTTTAAGCTATCGTTATGGGTTACCTCAAAGAGTACCCGTGCTGTTGATCCATCAATAATTTCTACATAATCTACATCGCATAAAAAAACAGAAGAAGTCTCTTTTTTACAATTCAAAAACAATAGGCAAACGCCTAATAGTAAAAGGGCTGCTTTTTTCATAAACCAATAGTATTTAAGCAAATGTATTTTGCTTTTTAGGGAGA
>WTJU01000048.1:0-4631 GCA_011526285.1 Candidatus Arcticimaribacter sp. | reverse complement strand
ATAAAAGCAAATACTATTCTTGGGAATAAATATGTAGCACAAAACCGCACAGGGGCTTCGTATTATTTATCTTCAGATGAACTTCAAGATTTTAGTTATATAGACATTAACCGTGCCCTTAAATCTGTTCCCGGTGTAAATCTTTATGAAGAAGATGGTTTTGGGTTACGACCAAACATCAGTTTGCGTGGAACATCACCTCAACGAAGTTCAAAAATAACGTTGATGGAAGATGGGGTGCTCATCGCTCCTGCTCCTTACAGTTCTCCTGCGGCCTACTATTTCCCATCTGTTGCGCGCATGCAAGCCATCGAGATTCTAAAAGGGAGTAGCCAAGTTCAGTATGGCCCATTCACAACAGGAGGTGTGATTAACCTAGTTTCTACAGCTGTACCTGATCAATTGGCAGGGCGTTTCCAATCGTCTTATGGAAGTTTCAACAGTAGTCAACTCTACAGTAGTGTTGGGGAAACCAATAAAAATTTTGGCTATCTAGTTGAATACATGCAACTTAATTCTGATGGCTTCAAGCAACTTGAAAACGATGGAAATACTGGTTTTGACATCAACGACTTAATGGGAAAAGTGCGCTGGCAAAGTAATGCAGAAGCTGCATTACCACAATCTATTGAGTTGAAATACCATTATTATGATGAGAAATCAAATGAAACCTATTTAGGCTTAACCGAGAATGATTTTAATGCAACTCCGTTTTACCGCTATGCTGCATCGCAAGAAGATGTAATGGATGCAGAGCAACAACAATATATGCTTACCCATAGTCTAAGCTTCTCGCCAAATCTAAAACTTGTGACCAATTTCTATCACAACCAATTCAAACGAAACTGGTATAAGTTAGGGGCGGTAAGTAATGGTGACGATCGGCAGGGCTTAGCAACCGTTGTCTCTGCTCCCGCAACCTTTGCAAGTCACATGTCTTTATTGCGCGGTGAAACAGATGCAGTAGCTGATACCTTATGGGTTAAGGCCAACAATAGAATTTATACCGCTAAAGGGGTGCAAACTAAATTTGATTACCATTGGTATGGCGCATCAGGTGCATTTCATGATTTAGAGGTAGGACTACGCTATCATTACGATGAAGAAGACCGCTTTCAATGGGAAGATGGATATGGGATTTCGAATGGAGAAATGCAGTTGACTTCTAATGGGGCAAAAGGGGCAAAAGGAAATCGAATTTCAAGTGCTCGAGCATTTGCCGCTTATGCGCTCTACAAATACAAATACAATAACTGGACACTCACTCCCGGAGTTCGTGTAGAATCTATTGCATTAGCACGAGAAGATTTTGGTAAAACCGATCCTAACAGAACAGGGAACAACCTCGCTACTCGGGAAAATGAAATTACAGCAGTTATCCCCGGAATTGGGTTTAATTATACTTTCTCTAATCGTTTATCTGTTTTTGGTGGCGTTCATAAAGGCTTTTCTCCTCCCGGAAGTGCACCCGGAGAAAAAGCAGAAGAAAGTTTGAATTTAGAGTTAGGGTCTCGCTTTGCTGTTGGCGAAGGTATAAATGGAGAATTGATTGGCTTCTTTAACGACTACTCTAATTTACTTGGAAGTGATCTTGCTGCTTCAGGAGGAACAGGTACGCTCGATCCTTTTAATGCTGGTGCAGTTCATGTGAGTGGTGCTGAGCTTTTATTCAACTATAACCCTTCAGCAGCAGGGAATGCATGGCAGTTTCCGCTAAGCTTTACTTACACCTATACAAATGCGATTTTCCAAAGTGATTTTGGAAGTAATGAAGACATTTGGGGAACTGTAGCTAAAGGAGATCGCGTTCCTTACATTAACCCTCACCAATGGACACTAACAAGCCGTATGGAACATCAAGACTTCGAGCTGAACATGAGTATTCGCTACAACGGGGCATTTGGTACACAAGCAGGAAACGGAAACGCCAATGCTACCCTAGAGGTGGAAGATAATTTATTGGTTGATCTTTCTGCTCAATGGCACATCACGCGTAAAATTAGTTTAACCACCCAAGTGGTAAATCTATTTGATGCTATTTATGTTGCTTCTCGTGCTCCAGCCGGATTGCGTCCGGGACATCCGTTTGGTGTTTATGGTGGAATGCGCTTTATGTTATAAGTGACGTAAAATTTATAGGAGATCATGACGCTAAACAATCGAAAAATAAGCAATCGAGTACGTTCAGTTCACCGCTATCTTGGGTTCTTTCTCGCGGGGATTATGTTTATGTATTCTTTAACAGGAATTACATTAATCTTTAGGGATATTGATACTTTTAAAACAGAAGTACGCATTGAAAAACAGTTGGAAAAAAACTTAGAAGAACTCCCAAAACTGAAAGGAGCAAAAAACATTAACTACAATAAAACTACAGGAATAGTTACCTATAGCCAGATGAAATCGCCAAAGATTTTAGGCTTAATGGAAAAAATACACAAAGCAAAATCTTCAGATCCGCTCTATTTCTTCAATATATTTTTTGGATTAAGTCTCCTCTTCTTTGTGGTCTCCAGTTATTGGATGTTTCTTCCGCAAACCGCTGTTTTTAAGAAAGCAATTTATTTTACGTTGGCTGGCATTTCACTCGCTGCGGTCATGCTATTAATTTGATTGATATTAATTAACCGCATTAAACACAGGGGGTAGCAAGGAGGTCTTAAAGTGTGTTATTCCCCTAAAATTTCTTTAAAAAGAAAACGTAGAGCGCCCCAACTGCAATAACACATAACAAAGAAATAATCGCCAACATTTTTCAAGCGTTTAATTGCAGTTTCCCGCATTAGTGAAAACCGCCTAGTCAAAAAGCATTGCTACTGTTGTTTTACAATAAACGATAAGCCAAAAAGGACTACTCCAATAAGCACAACTCCCCAGCTGTTGTCAATAAAAAATTCGAGGACAGATAGCACAAGACCTAAGCCAAGCACTTGAAGCCCTAACAATCTCAAAAGGTTTTTATTCATTTTTATTGGTTTCTGCTTTTTTTGATGTGACACTGTTTCCTTTACTGAAATTACATGCTTTGCACAAAACCTGCAAGTTTTCTGGGGTGTTGCTGCCTCCCTTAGAAAAAGGAAAAATGTGGTCTAGCGTAAGGTCTTTTTTTGCACCACACCGCACGCATTGATGGTTGTCTCGCGCCAATACCTCCCTGCGTATCTCTTTTGGAATAACGCGTGCTTTTTTCTTTGCACGCTTTTCAACCCAAGCAGTATAGGTTATCCCTTGGCTAGCTGCTTTTTCTCGATCTTCAGCTTCAATCTCCTCCCAAGACTTCGGTGGACGATAAAAAACAATCACCACAAGCAATAAAGTAACACACAATAAAAGCGCAGTAAGAAGAATAATTATCTGTTTATAAATTAACAGAATAAAAATAGTATCGTCTTTTTAAAAACGTGCATATTCCCACTTGTTTGTGTACTTTTATTTTCAATGAAACACCTCAAAATTTCTTTATCCATCGTTCGGTTTTCGTGCTTCCTGCTGTTCCTCACAACCGCACTAATAGGATGTAAAAAAGAGCCTAATTACCCCGCGTTTACGGTTCAAAGTCGTTGTGCAAATGGCATTCAAGATCCCGATGAATACGGTGTAGACTGTGGTGGACCTTGCTTAAATAGTTGTGAAAACACCCGTTATCTGGAAGGAGAGATTTTTCGTCGGATGTCTTTAGACATTCGCTACAATTATATTTTAACCGGCCCGCTTGTTATTCGTGATGGCGGAAGTCTAGAGCTTCCTTCGGGAACACAGCTACGTGTTCGCGCAGGTGTTGGAGCATATATTGCAGTAACCCAAGGCGGAAGTCTTTTTGCTTGGGGAACCCAAGATCAACCCATTACCATTTCTTCTATTGCGCCAAATCCACAAGCAGGAGACTGGGGTGGAGTCATTATTTGTGGGCTTGCTCCGCTTGAAGACAACAGCACCAAACGCTCTCCTTTGGGCGATTATTTTTATGGAGGGAATTTACCCAATGATACCTCTGGTTATTTAAGGTACCTTAAAATAGAACATGCAGGGGCAGAACAAGAAGAAGCAGACCAATTCAACGCGCTATCGCTCTATGGCGTGGGGCGCTACACCCAAATTGACCATGTGTGGGTTGACGGAGCAGCACATCACGGCATAGGAATCGATGGCGGTACTGTTCCCTTAGAACACGTTGTGGTTTCCCAGTCTGGTGAAAACGGAATGGATATTCGCTCAAACTGGCAAGGTCAAGGAGAGGCATGGCACTTAAGAGACAATGAAAGCGTAGGTTTGCGAATTAACGATGTGGAAACCACTACAAGCTACACTTCGTCATTTACCATTAACACCCTTGCACTCATTGATAATGTTTCGAAAGGCGTTGAGTTAAACTTAGAACAAACACAAGCAAGCTTTTCAGCTATTTACATTAAAGGATCTCCCATGGGCATGTCCTTTAATCCGCAAGAACTTCCTGAAAGTGGCTTACAGTTAGATGCTGTTTTTTTAACTGGAAATGCTGTGTTGTCCAACAGTCCGTCTTTTAACGCTCAACACCAAAATACTGCACAACCTCCTTTTGCTAATCCTAGTGGTACCCCAGCTTGGTTGAGTGCATGGAATTCCTTTTAGGGAATCCAAAAATCTGGCTT
>WTJU01000097.1 GCA_011526285.1 Candidatus Arcticimaribacter sp. | reverse complement strand
CAAGGATTTTCAGTCCTTTGCTCTACCAACTGAGCTAAGGTACCTCAATTGTGGTTGCAAATATAACGCCCTTTTTAAAACCCCACAAAACATTTTTTAAAGAAAAGAAGCCAATGGCTTTTATTACCTTTACGCATGCGACTTTTAATCGATAGCGGAAACACACGCACCAAATATGCTATATCTAATCATGGCCATTGGCTTGAAGAAGGAATTGTTGACGATTTCAAGAGTTTGGAAAAAAAACTCTTGACAAAGTATCCTAAACTTAACCATGGAATTTTTGCAGATGTTAGCGGCGCGTTAAACAAAGAGAACCTTCAGGCTTCTTTCCCTAAGCTAGAGGTACATTCTGTAAAGGCATTAACCATGCCTTTTCAATCTGCTTATACTACTCCAGAAACCTTGGGTGATGATCGTTTGGCTGTAGTGGCAGCAGCTATGAAAAAATATCCCAAGCAAAATTGTTTACTTATTGATGCTGGCAGTTGTATTACGTTTGATGTCTTAACCGCTGAAGGACAGTATCTGGGAGGATCGATTAGCCCGGGTTTGCAGATGCGATTTAAAGCCTTGCATTCGTTTACAGGAAAACTCCCGCATTGTTCAGCACCAGCACACCAATTAACCTTGGGAACTTCTACCCAAGAATCAATACAAACCGGAGTTGTAAATGGTGTAAAATTTGAAATTGAAGGCCAAATAAACGCTCTTGAGCAAAAATTCCCTTCTTTAACAGTTATTTTAACAGGTGGAGATGCTGTATACTTGTCTAAAACCGTAAAAAATACCATATTTGCCGAGCCGAATTTTCTCGCTGAAGGTTTGGATTACATACTGGAATACAATAATTATTGATGTTAAAAAACATTCTCCTCATATTTACTGTGATGGTGACCACCGTTGTTGCTGCGCAAAACAGCACCGCTTCACCTTACTCACTAGGCGGTCTTGGTGATGTTACTTTTCGCGGAAATGCTATTGATCGTTTAATGGGAGGATTGAGTGTTTATGCAGACTCAATTCATGCGAATATTAATAATTCTGCTAGTTTAGGAGAGTTAAAACTTACCACCTTTTCTGTAGGTGTACACTACAAAAACACTCAATTAAGTTCAACAGAAGCCAAAGAGAATGTTACTTCTAGTTCACTTGATTATATCGCTGTTTCCATTCCAACAAAACGTTTTGGATTTAGTTTCGGAATTATGCCCTACTCTTCTGTTGGGTACCGATTACAATCTTTAGAAGGAATCGATGATGAAATTGCTCCAGACGTACTTAGTCGTTACGAAGGGAACGGAGGGCTAAACCGCACCTTCTTCTCTGTGGGTATCCCCGTTTTTAAAGGATTGAATTTAGGTGCTAGTTTCATCTACAACTTTGGAACAATTAACACCCAAGCCTCCCGACAAGAAGAGAACATTGATTTTGGAACATATCTGGCCAACCGTTCTGTTTTATCAGGTTTACACAGCCAATATTCAGCACACCTAAAACTACCCCTAAACAAAAATATTACATTAGATGCTTTTGGAAGTTTTAGCCCAGAACACAACATAAAATCAAAAAACGAACAAACCTATTTTACTCGTTCCTTAACCACACAAGATTTAGGCTCCTTTCAAGAAGTTGATCTCTCATCCCGTGGTTTGGAAGAAGTTAACCTAACCATTGGGAACGAACTTTCCTACGGTTTGAGCGTTGGACAAAATAAAAAATGGATGTTTGGCGCCCAGTACACCGAAGTTAATTCGGCAAACTTTTCAAATCCATTCATTCAAATCAATAATATTGGCTACCAAGATAGTAGTCGTTTGGCCGTAGGAGGAATGTTTATTCCCAATTACAGTTCCATAACTAGCTACTGGAAACGTATGGTATTTCGTGCAGGCTACCGACAAGAGAACTCAGGTATATTAGTGAATAACATTCCACTTGAAGAAACTGGCATATCCTTTGGTGTTAGTCTACCATTGGGCGGGTTCTACAGTGCCAATAATGTTTCTGGATTTTCTAATTTCAATATAGGGGTTGAATTAGGAGAACGCGGTGTTAACGAAGCCGGTTTGGTGCGTGAACGCTTTTGGGCAATTCGCGCAGGAATTTCCCTAAACGATTTGTGGTTTATAAAAAGACAATACAATTAATAAAAGAAAGATGAAAAAGTATGTACACTTAATGCTTGCCTTCGCCTTCTTAGGGACAGGGCAGCTTTTTGCACAAGACAATCAAGAATGTCTTCAAAACCTGTCTATTTTCGCTGAAAATGCAAAGGTTAAGAATTATGCTGCTGCTTATGAGCCTTGGTTAAAGGTTAAAAGCGAATGTCCTTCCTTAAACGTTGCAATTTATTCTTATGGGGAGCGCATTCTTAAAGACCGCATCAAAAACGGAACGGATGCTGATAAAACTGCAGCAAAAACTGATTTGATTGCGCTGTATGACGACTGGATTAAATATTTCCCAACGAAACAAGGAAAAAGTAAAGTAGGAGATATATTGTCTAGTAAGGCACAAAACATGATCGACTTAAAGATGGGATCTGCCCAAGAAGTCTATGCAGTTTTCGATAAAGCTTATACAGAAGATCCTAAGAGTTTTACCAATCCTAAGCGTTTATACAACTACTTTAAAACGTTATACGACATCTATAAATCAGGTGACAGCACAGTTTCTATGTCGATGTTGTTTGACAAATATGAAGAAGTTTCAGAGAAATTTGAGACAGAAGCAACCAACCTCGCTAAGCGATTAGATAAAATCTTAAAGAAAGAAGAAAGTGGTGAAGCATTGAGTACAAAAGACCTGAAGCGTCGTCGTATTTATGACACCAACTCCAACGCTATTGGTGTTTTCCTTAAAAATCTAGATGCTATCATCGCAAAAGAATCGAGCTGTGATAACTTAATCCCGCTCTACCAAAGCAATTTTGAAGAAAACAAAAACAATGCAGTTTGGTTGAATCGTGCTGCTGGGCGAATGAAAAGCAAAGAATGTGCTGATGATCCTTTGTTCGTAACCATTGTTGAAGCACTTCACGCCTTAGAGCCCTCTGCAGACTCTGCATACTACCTAGGGATCTTGAACGACAAGCGCGGTAACAGCGCAGAAGCCCTACGCTATTATGAAGAGTCAATTTCATTAGAAAATGATCCTTACAAGAAAGCCAAAACATTGTATAAAATTGCGCTAGAGTTGAAAGCAAAAGGGCGAAAGTCAAAAGCGCGTAGCTATGCAAATAAAGCATTGAGCTACCAGCCTTCACTCGGTAAAGCCTATTTATTAATTGCAAACCTTTATGCGAGTAGTGCCAATGATTGTGGCGATACACAGTTTGACAAGCGCGCGGTATATTGGTTAGCGGCAAACACCGCAAGAAAAGCAGCCAGAGTAGATGCTTCAATCAAAAAAGCAGCCTTAAAAACTGCCAAGAGTTATGAAGGTCGTGCACCTAGTAAAACCGATATTTTTACCGAAGGAAAAGAAGGTGCTAGCGTTACTTTTTCTTGCTGGATTGGAACGAGTGTAAAAGTTCCTAGCCTCTAAGAATGTCCCTGTTCGGGAAAACATATAATTTAAAGGTTGCTATTTTAATGGCAACCTTTTTTTATGCTTGTGATGACGGGCGAGAAGCAGTGCTAAATGAAAGGCAAATTGTGGGAGAACCTGCTGCTGTAGCCTTTGAAGTGAGAATGGTTTATACCGACTCCATGCGTGTTAAGGCCATTTTGACCGCTGCAGAACATCACGACTTCACCAACCTTTCATTAAAACACTCCACCTTCCCAAAAGGATTAAAAGTTGTGTTCCTTGATGAAGCAGAGAAAGAGAATATAATTCTTGCCGACTATGGAATTTTATACAACAATACCGGTATTATTGACCTACAAGGCAATGTGAGGCTTAAAGGAAGTGACGGCAGTACTCTTGAAACCCCACAACTCTATTGGGATGCCGATGCCGAATGGATTTTTACTGAGGAAACCTTTAATTTCACTAGTCCAGAATATGATGTAGTGGCAACCCGATTGGATACCAATAAAGAATTCACTAAATTTAAAACAGGAAAACTAACCGGAACAGTTGCCGTTCAAGAAGAAGATAACCCATGAAAGCCTATCGAATTTCCGAAATCTTATACGTAGTAATTGCCATTATATCGGTAAAAGAAGCCATTGCTCTTTGGACTGTCCGACCAGAAAAAGCCTACCTTTTTTTGGGGTTTGCAGCTTTGGCTGTCTTTATGTATTTCTTTCGTAGTTATTACCGAAAAAAATTTAATCGGCGAAAACCCTAAATGGATATAGGAGACAGTAGTATTCTGCTTTGTTTGGTGCTTTCAGCGTTTTTCTCTGGAATGGAAATCGCTTTCGTATCATCAAACCGTATTTTCCTTGAGATAGAAAAAAACAAGCTAAGCCTAAACGCTCGTTTACTTCGTTACATCAGCCAAAACCCATCACGTTTCATAACCACCATGCTCGTGGGAAACAACGTAGCTTTGGTGATCTACGGGATATTTATGGGAGAAAAAATAATCAAGATTTTTTTCCCCAACATTCAAAATACCGAATTACCCCTCGAAGTACTATTTTATCAAACCCTAATTTCCACAGGAGTAATTTTAATTACGGCTGAATTTCTTCCTAAGGTATTCTTTCAGTTATATGCCAATCAATTGGTGAAATTTTTTGCCTTACCGGCTGCCTTTTTTCACGCAGTTTTTTCACCGGTGAGTTTATTTGTTCTAAAGTTAACCAACCTCCTTTTACGATGGCTATTTAAGACCGATGCAAAGGCCTTGCAGCTGCCTTTTTCTAAAATTGAAATTGGCGATTATATAGAAGAACAAGTTGAAGGCGTAGAAAATAAAGCACAGCTCGACGCTGAAATCCAGATCTTTCAAAACGCACTAGAATTTACCAAAGTAAAAGCAAGAGAGGTCATGGTGCCTCGTGCCGAGGTGGTTGCATTAGAAAAAGAAAAAAGCATCGAGGAATTGAGCGAGCTATTTGCCACTACAGGCTTTTCAAAGATTCCAATATACGATGACAGTATAGACGATATCATCGGTTTTGTGCACGCATTTGAGATGCTAAAGCAACCAAAATCTATACGTGAAATACTCTTGCCTGTAGAGTTTGTTCATGAACCAAACCCAATCAATGAAGTCTTGAATCGACTCACGCGAAAACGCAAAAGTATCGCTGTAGTTCTAGATGAGTATGGGGGAACAGCAGGTTTACTCACGCTAGAAGATATATTGGAAGAACTCTTTGGGGAAATTGAAGATGAACACGACCAAGTAGACCACTTTGAAAAGAAACTATCAGGAGAGCATTATGTTTTCTCAGCACGCTTAGAAATTGATTACCTTAATCAAAAGTATGCCCTTCAACTTCCAGAGAACGAAAACTATGAAACCTTGGGCGGCCTTATTGTTCACCTGACCGAAGAAATTCCAGAAGAGGGGCAGCGCATTTCTGTAGAGAATTATACCCTAAAAGTGACCCAGGTAACAGCGACAAAAATTGAGCGAGTAGAACTACTCCAATCTGCGGGTTAAATTGCCCTGAATAAAGGCGATTTCCCCTTGTTTTTAGGTTTTTATAATTGCATAGGAAGTTGTACTTTCGCATTCAATACAAAAAAACCATTCGAATGGCCATACTTGGTAAAATTAGACAGCGATCAATCTTTTTGATTTTAGTGATAGGACTTGCCCTATTTGCTTTTGTGATTTCAGGAGCATTTGGCAATGGATCAGGTGATACAGGACCAAATGAACCCATAGGAATCATTAACGGGGAAGAAATTCCATTAGAGAACTTCCGCTTATTGGTAGACCAAACAGAGCGCACCTATGGTTACACGACACTTCAAGCGGTTGATGTAGTTTGGAATCAGTACCTACGCAATGAGTTATTCCAAACAGAATTTGATGTTCTTGGGATAGATGCAGGGAAAGACCAAATTGAGCAGGTAGTGTCTTCTACAGAATCTATCATTACCGACCCTCGATTTATCAATGAAGCTGGATTCTTTGATTTTGGATTGTTTGCAGACTTTATCGCAGAAATGCGTGACACCAATCCACAGGCATATGAAACTTGGAAGCGACAAGAAGCCAACATCATTGCTTCGGCAAGAGAATCAATCTACTTTGACTTAATTCAATCTTCAACTGCTGTTACTGAGCGCGAAGCAAAAATTCAGTACCATCTAGAGGCAGATAATGTAGACCTAAACTATGTTCAAATTCCTTTCAGCAGCATCCCAGATACTTTGTTTGAAGTACGTGAAAGTGAAATCAACGCTTACATAGAAAAAAACGCTGCCAAGTATGAGCGCGATGCGTCACGTTCCTTACAATATGTCGCGTTTATAGAGCAAGCAACAGAAGAAGATGAGGCAATCATCCGAAGAAGCCTCGAAGAATTAACCAATGACCGCGTAGAGTATAACGACGTGTCAAAACTTACCGATACCATTCAAGGGTTTAAGACCACAAAAAACTTGACCGAATTCATTGACCGCTATTCAGAAGAAAGCTTTGATTCAATTTTCACGCCGAAAGGTCGCCTTCCTTCTGAGTACGCTGAGATTGTTTACAATCTTGAGATTGGTGAAATCTTTGGTCCTTACAAAGACATTAACACCCTTAAAATCTCCAAACTACTCGACCGTAAGAAGAATGGAAACATTCGTGCGAGTCATATTCTAATTGCCTATAAAGGAGCTGAGCGTGCTGATGCCTCTGTGACTAGATCAAAAGAAGAAGCTAAAGCATTGGCCAATGACCTTTACCGCCAAGTGCGTCGTGATCCCGACCAGCTAAGCGTATTGGCTATTTCAAATTCTGACGGACCAAGCCGAAGCACAGCCGGTGACCTTGGTTTCTTCCAAGAAGGGAGCATGGATCCAGAATTTTTTGAATTTGCCAACAAAAACAGGGTAGGTGCAATTGGAATGGTTGAAACTCCATTCGGTTTCCACGTAATAAAAGTGACCGACAAACAAGATCTAGTGCTTCTAGCAAATGTGAGTAAAGCCATTGTTCCTTCAGAGAAAACATCAAACCGCATCTTTAGAGAAGCTACTCAGTTTGAAATGGATGCAGGTAAAGAAGACTTTTCTGCAGTAGCAGATCGCGATAGTTATACCTTGCGTAACGTAGACAATGTATATGCCTTAGACGAAAACTTACCAGGTTTGCCACAGCAAAGAGCTATCGTGCAATGGGCATTTAGTGATAATACTTCAGTAGGAGACATTAAACGATTTAACCTGTCTTATGGTGGATACGCCATTGTACAAGTTACTGCAGCACGTCCAGAAGGTTTAGCGACTGCTAAAGAAGTAGCTGCTGATGTTACACAAGCGATTCTGAGAGAAAAGAAAACCAAAAAAATTCTTGAAGAAAATAGCGGCGAAGCAACCTTAGAAGACCTTGCAGCTAAAAATGGCGTTGAAGTTGTGAATGCCTTAGCCGTAAACCAAAAAAGTGGAACCCTAGTGGGTGCCGGTTACGAGCCTTATGTTGTGGGTGCAGCCTTTGGTTTAAATGAAAGTGGTGTTTCTACTCTAATTAAAGGAAATAGAGGAGTCTATAAACTTCAGGTAACAGCGAAAAGAGTAGCTGAAGAATTAGAAGATTACACAACCTACGCACAACAATTAAGCACTCAAAACCTTGAGTTCTTAGCTCCGGCAATTCTAAGAGCATTAGAATCATCGGGAGAGGTTGTAGATAACCGTTCACTCTACTACTAAATTTCTACTAGTATAAATAAAATAAAAGCCTCCTTATTGGGGGCTTTTTTTTATTGGAGAATAAAATCTTTGTAGGCGATCACCGTTTTAAATCCCTTGTCTTCAAAAAAGCTAGGTGTTTGTTGGTCACCAGATGCCAAAATAAAATCACCTCCCCATGCCCCTAAACTTTTAATTTGCCCATTAAAATCAGCGAACAAACGTTCTTGTATGGGTTGCTCTCCCAAAAAATCACCGGTTATCATCTCATGCTCTCTTAGAAGCAGATTAAATTCTTTTTGGTTAGTACACTGCTCAATTTCTTCACCAATTTTAGCTAGACGTTCTTTTGTGGCTTCTCCTAAATTAGAACGTTTATTAAAACTAGAAATGGCATCTTGACTGTTCCGTTTCTGATTTAGATGAACAAAAAACAATGCATCTTTAAAGCGTGGGTTAAAGGTTGAGGTTTCAACAGATGGGGAATACACATTTCGGGTATAGAATAAAGGAGACCTACTTTGGGCAGCTGCAATATCATAGCCGCTACCTCCAAATGATTTTTCTAGTAATTCATAAGGATTGATTTGCAACCATTGCCCAAGATTATTAATGAGGGTAGAAGAAGAACCTAGCCCCCAATCTTGCGGAAAATCTAAATGAGTAGTTAGTTCTAGTCCTGTTTTGTTAAATGCAGGGCAAAGATGATTCATGGCCTTCAATAAAACAGTCAATTTATTAATCACAGCAGCTGCGGTATGTTTGGCATCCATGCACTCAAAATTCTGGTTAAAAACAGCATCTATCCACAGCTCGTGGTCGTGGGTAAATGCCTTCCAAACAAGCGTTCCGTTGTTGGTTTCTTTTACCGTTAAAGCTTGTCCTTTCTTTGTGGGTAGGGCCAAGGCTTTCACCCCTTCAAGCACAGCATACTCTGCTGTTAAAAGAACCTTTCCTTGACTAAAGAACTCCTTCATTAGTTGTTTTGCAAAAACTGTTCAACCGCACTAAAACTAACAGCGGTGGTTTTGAAATACTCAATTGCTTTTTCTTTTTGATTAGCATTGGCATTCAATTGGTTCAAAATGTTTAAAAGATGCATTTTCATATGCCCTTTTTGAATGCCAGAAGTGACCAACGAACGTACAGCAGCAAAGTTTTGTGCCAGCCCAGCTACCACCATAATTTGCATTAGTTCTTTGGCGGAAGGATTACCGAGTAGCTCCATCGACCATTTTACAAGCGGGTGCAACTTGGTGAGGCCACCAACAGTTCCAATGGCCAATGGCAATGTGAGTTCAAAGCAAAAATCATCTCCTTCTATAGTGGCCTTCGAGAGGCTTGCGTAGTGTCCATCGCGAGCGGCAAAAGCATGTACCCCAGCTTCTACAGCACGAAAATCATTTCCAGTGGCAATCACCACTGCATCAACACCATTCATAATCCCTTTGTTATGCGTTACAGCTCTGTAGGGTTCTAGCTGTGCAATAGTTACAGCACGTACAAACTTTTCGGCAAATTCGTGTTTACTCATTCCTTCTTCTTCCTCTAGCGCATCAATGGGGCACCGCACCCAAGCTTTTGCTAAGCAGTTGGGAACATAATTAGAGAGAATGCTCATTACAATTTCTACCGCTTTTTCCTCAGGCGAAAATCGGGAATCTTCACCAATATAAAATTGCAATCGCTTGGCAATGGCTTCTAAGCAAGAGTTAATAAAATTTGCTCCCATAGAGTCTACCGTATGGAACTGCAAATGCAATTGGTAATAGCCTTCTAATTCTGCGGTTTTATCTCGCAGACTAATGCCCGTAATTCCGCCACCACGTTTAATCATATTAGCAGTTAAGGTGCTAACATCTTCAAGTAGTTTGGGTTTTATTTCTTCTATAAAGGGGAAAAGCTTCTCCCCATTGCCCGAATAAATAAAATGAATTTGCCCAATTTTCTCTTCTCCGAGAATTTCAGTTTTAAAACCTCCGCGTGCTCCCCAATATTTAGCGGCTTTAGCCGCAGCAGCAACCACCGAGCTTTCTTCAATGGCCATAGGAATCGTGAAGAGCGTTCCATTGATGTTAAAATTTGGTGCAACACCAAGGGGTAGGTAATAATTGCTAATGGTATTTTCAATAAAATCGTCGTGTAAAGCTTGTCGCTTCTCATCTTGATTCCAATAGGCAGTTAGGGTGTTTTTTGCTTCTGAATTATGATTAAAATACTGGGAAACAATCCAGTCAATTTTTTCTTCTTTTGATAGTTTCGAAAAACCGCTAACAGGCGTTTGCATCTTGCGCTTTTTTTGGGTAAAGATACGCTTTTTCAACACGAGGTTAATTTTTCTTAAGACCAGAACCAAATCTTTAAAAATTGATTAATTTGGGGAAATTTATTTTTATGCGATCCAACTATTACCTTTCTATTTTCGTTCTATTTTTCGCGCTAAGTGTGTTTGGACAAAAAAAACAATTGACCAATGAAGCCATTTGGAATTGGGAATTCTCCCAAGAAACACTTGCCTCAATTCACCCGCTAACATCAGAAAGTGCCTATACTGTGATTGAGGTTGATTATAGAAATCGCCAGTCAAAAATTGTAATGTATGACTATGCCACAGCCAAAGAAATTGCTGTATTGGTAGATTCTTCTGTATCGGCTAAAATTCCATTTTTCACAGACTATTCTTTTTCGAAAGACGAGCAAAAAATATTACTAGAAACAGAGGTAGAACGCATATATCGCCGTTCAAAACGCGCAACCTATTACGTGTATGATCGGCAAACTAAAGCCATCGAATTCCTCTTCGGAGGAAAAGTACAACAAGCGCGCTTTTCTCCTGATGGGAGTAAAGTAGCCTTTGTTTTTCAACGCAACCTTTACCTTAAAGATTTAAATCAAAATACAGTTACACAAGTAACAACAGACGGGAGTGAGCACATTATAAATGGATTAACCGACTGGGTATATGAAGAGGAATTTGGTTTTGTTCGTGCGTTTGATTGGAGTGCTGATGGCAGTACAATTGCCTTCATGCGTTTTGATGAAACCGAAGTGCCTGAATTTTCTATGGATATCTATGGACAAGATTTATATCAATACCCTTACACCTTCAAATACCCAAAAGCTGGAGAGAAAAACGCTAAGATTAGCCTACACCTCTATCGAATTGCTTCAGCAGCAGTAGAAACAATTTCACTGGGAGAAGAAACACCCTACTACATTCCACGCATGCAGTTTACCCCACAAAAAAACCGACTTGTGGTGCAAGCGTTAAATCGTTTGCAAAACGAACTCACCCTATGGGAATATGACACCCAAAACAAAGCAGCCAAGGTTTTACTCCAGGAAACTTCACACACCTATGTTGATGTTCACGACAACCTGCGCTTTCTAGACAAGGGAGATTTCATTTGGAGTAGCGAGCGCTCTGGCTATAATCACCTATACCATTACAATAGCGATGGAAGTTTGAAAAAACAAATCACAGCTGGACCTTGGGAAGTCACTCGATTTTTTGGCGTAAACCCAAAAAGCAAGGAACTTTACTATGCTTCTGTAGAGACCAGCAGCATTGACCGTGTGGTTTATGCGATTGGTTTAAACGAGAAAAAGAAGCGCAGCCTTAGTCCTACGCAAGGAACCAATGGAGTCGCTTTTAGTGCCGATTTCCGTTATTATATTCACACCTATGAAGATGCCCAAACACCTCGTATTTACACCTTGCGTGAAACCAAAAGCGGAAAAGTAGTGCGTGAAATTGAGGACAATGCAGCCTTGGTTGAAAAATTACAAGACTACACCTTAGTAGAGAAAGAATTCTCAACCATAGAAATCAACGGAGAATCCTTGAACATGTACCTGCTTAAACCCAAAGATTTTGATCCAACAAAACAATATCCATTGTTGATGTTTCAATATTCAGGGCCAGGCTCACAAAGCGTAGCCAACCGTTGGAACGGACAACGCGACTATTGGCATCAACTCTTAGTGCAAAAAGGCTATCTCGTGGCATGTGTAGATGGAAGAGGAACTGGCTTTAAAGGGGCTGCCTTTAAAAAAGTAACCTACAAGGAACTGACAAAATATGAAACGGAAGATCAAATAGCAGCAGCAAAAGCATTAGGTGAGCGGCCTTATATTGACGC
The DNA here is from genome assembly GCA_011526285.1 of Candidatus Arcticimaribacter sp. Lineage (GTDB taxonomy): Bacteria > Bacteroidota > Bacteroidia > Flavobacteriales > Flavobacteriaceae > Arcticimaribacter. The sequence continues at coordinate 2,837 of WTJU01000097.1, read as the reverse complement.
TAGCCGAATAGGCATTTGGGGTTGGAGCTATGGTGGACACATGTCGACCAATTGTATTCTTAAAGGAAACGATGTCTTTTCTATGGCCATAGCTGTTGCACCTGTTACCAATTGGCGTTTCTATGACACCATTTATACTGAACGTTTTATGCGTACCCCACAGGAAAATCCAACAGGCTATGACGATAACTCTCCCCTGAACTACGCCCATTTGTTAAAAGGGAACTATTTATTGATTCATGGTTCAGGAGACGATAATGTGCACGTACAAAACACCATGCGCATGGTAGAAGCGCTGGTACAAGCTAACAAACAATTTGAGTGGATGATTTATCCCGACAAAAATCACGGAATATACGGAGGCAACACCAGTAGACACCTCTATGATAAAATGACTACATTTATTGAAAACAATCTCTAATCAAGAGAAACCAATTGAACAATTATGACAAGTAAACTGAACAAGGAGGAAACCCTACTGGGGCACCCTAAAGGCTTATTTTATTTATTTTTTGCTGAATTGTGGGAGCGCTTTAGCTTCTACGGTATGCGAGCATTGTTGACCCTCTACATGGTCAATGTAATTTTTGAAGCCTTGGCAACACGCGATATAGCTGCAGCTGCCGTCTATGCTTCTTACGGCTCCTTGGTCTATGCTTCTACCGTTATTGGTGGAAAAATATCAGATAGCCTCCTCGGTTTCCGAAAATCCATTTTTCTTGGCGGGGTGTTAATGGCACTTGGGCATTTTGTGTTGGCCATAGAAAACGATTTGGCGTTCTATCTTGCCCTAGGTTTTATAGTTGTTGGAAACGGATTTTTTAAACCCAACATCTCCACCTTTGTAGCAGCGCTTTATAAAGACAATGACCCCAGAAAAGATTCTGGTTTTGTTATTTTTTATATGGGAATTAATATTGGCGGCTGGGTAGCCCCATTGCTTTGTGGCTGGTTAGGCGCTGCTTACGGTTGGCACTACGGTTTTGGCTTGGCTGGAATTGGAATGTTAACAGGTTTGGCCTTCTTTTGGCAGGGAATTAAATCTGGTGTCTTTCAAAACCACGGTCTTCCGCCATCCGAAGAAAAACTCACTAAAAAAGTGGGTATCCTATCCAATGATCGTTGGGTGACCTTGCTGGCATTTTTATCGGCACCTGTCATTGCGTTTATGCTTTCTTCTTATGAAGCCATTGCAGGCGGAACAAGCATTTTTGGTGACAAAAACCTAGTGAACTTACTGTTTCAAGCCATTGGAATAGTGGTCGCAGTTTATCTCGCAATTATTTTATACCAAGCAACCGCAGAGGAACGAAAAAAATTGATTGTCGCTATCTTCATTACCGTTTTCATGACCCTGTTTTGGGGCTTTCATGAACTTTCTGGAAGTGTAATTACACTTTTTGCCGACCGTAATGTAGATCTATCTTTGATGAATGCTTCACAGACCAATTCCCTCAACTCAATGTTTATTATTATCCTTTCGATACCAATTTCGTTGTTGTTCACCTATTTGGGTAAAAAGAACCTAAACCCAAGAACACCCTACAAATTTGGAATAGGATTACTTTTAGCGGGGCTAAGTTTCTTTGCCCTAAAAATTAGTGGAGAGTCGGCAGATGCCAATGGTCTTGTTCCCTTTAGCTACTTGCTCATTATGTATTTCTTAATCTCAATTGGAGAACTCTTTATGTCTCCTGTTGGCTTGTCTAAAATTACCGACTTATCACCCAAGCGCATTGTTGCATTTATGATGGGAATATGGTTTCTCTCTTCCTCATATGCCTTCCAATTGGTTGGGTTTATAGGGAAACAACTCGCCGTTGAGAGTAGCGGAACAGAAGTAAGTGGTCTAGTTTCATTACCCATTTACATTGACGGTTTTGCTTTAATTTCTAATTATGCCCTTGGTGCAGGAGTCTTGGTTTTACTTTTGGCTCCATTTTTGAACAAGTTAATGGGAGATGTTCATTAATTTTAACCCATGAAAAAGATATTTTTTATACTCCTTCTTTTTGTCGGTAGTGGGCTACAGGCACAAGAAATAAAATGGATGAGTTTACCTGAAGCTTTAGAAGCGCAAAAAACCGAACCCAAGAAAATATTTATGGATGTCTACACCCTGTGGTGCGGTCCCTGTAAATTACTTGACAAAAAGACTTTTGCCAATAAAGATGTTGCACGTTACATCAACGAGCACTACTATGCGGTAAAATTTAATGCTGAAGGAAATGAAGAAATTGCTTTTTACGATCAGCTATTTCGCAATCCAAACTATGACCCCAACCGAAAAGGGAGAAATGCGACCCATCAATTCACCCAATTTTTAGGAATTAAAGGCTACCCAACCATGGTCTTTTTTAGTGAAGATGGAGATCCAATTATGCCAGTAGTGGGCTATTTTAAGCCACAACAATTGGAACCCTACCTCAAAATGATTAAACAAGGAGACTATGCTGTTTTCTCTACCCCTGAGGATATAGAAATTTATCTCAAGAACTTTATTCCTCGTTTTCGAGGTTAAATTCATACGCACCTTGTTCAGCCGTAACATGAAAAGCTATTTTTTCATGGGTTAAGCTTTCTTTCCAGCGCGCAATGTAATAGGGCGAATTACTGCCATCTATCAATACAACTTTAATCGAGTGCTTTTTGAGCAGGCGTTCCAGATTGACTTTGGGGTTGTTGCGAAGTAACAAATACCGCACAGAAACTGGCTTGAATGATTCTACCCACGCTCCATCAACCACAACTAACTCAGCATTATTTATTGTATAGCTATTTTTTAGGGGTAACATTTCTGTACTCCTTTCCCCAACGTAATTTTGATAGTGTTTTAC
>WTJU01000002.1 GCA_011526285.1 Candidatus Arcticimaribacter sp. | reverse complement strand
TAATTTGTGGGGCGCTAGAAACCACAACGATCTGTTTTGGATTTAAACGACTCAACATGGTTAAGATACTTTGGCGCAGGGTCGTGCCACGAACAATACTATCGTCTACAATCACTAAGTTATCTGTAGGGGCTACAACACCATAGGTAATGTCATATACATGCGCGACCAAATCATCACGACTATTATCGGCGGTAATAAAGGTGCGTAATTTGGCGTCTTTAATTGCGATTTTCTCTATGCGCGGACTCAAATTAAGTAATTCCTTTAATTTCTTTTTGTCTGGTTGGGCTTGTTCAAGTGCTAAGCCTATTTGGGTTTGTAAATGCGCTTGTGCTTCTCCAACTAAACCATAGAAAGAAGTCTCTGCAGTATTGGGAATGTAGGAAAATACCGTGTTTTTCAAATCGTGCTTTATTATATCAAGCACTTGTCCAAACAATTGTTTCCCCAAGTTTTTTCGCTCCTTATATATTGAAGCATCACTACCACGCGAAAAATAGATTCGTTCAAAAGAACAAGCTTTCTTTTCTAAAGGTTCTAGAACAGGATCTACAGAAACTTTCCCTGATTTCTTAATCACAATTGCATGGCCTGGATCTAACTCTTTAATGGTCTCAATAGGTACATTAAAAACTGTTTGAATGACTGGGCGTTCTGAGGCAACCACAACCATTTCATCGTTCTCACAATAAAATGCGGGTCGAATTCCAGCAGGATCACGTAAAACAAATGCATCACCATGACCAATCATTCCAGCCATGGCATAACCGCCGTCCCAATTTTTTGCTGCTTTGCGTAAAATTTTAACAATATTTAAACGCTCCGCAATTTGTGGAGAAGCTTGAAATTTATTGAATCCTTCTTTCTTTAATTTCTTGTAAAGCTTGGCCACTGCATCATCTAGAAAATGACCAATTTTTTCCATTACGGTAATGGTATCAGCTTTCTCTTTAGGGTGCTGACCTAAATCAACGAGATTGTCAAAAAGTTCATTGACATTGGTCATATTAAAGTTCCCAGCAACAATCAAGTTACGGTGCATCCAGTTGTTTTGCCTTAGGAAAGGATGAACACTTTCAATGCTGTTTTTTCCAAAAGTTCCGTAACGAACATGGCCAAGCATCAATTCTCCAACATAAGGCACTGAACGTTTTAACGCTTCAGGATCTTCTTGTAACTCAGGATGCTGCTCTATGCCATCTTGAATACGAGAACTAATTTGGTTAAATACATCTTGAATGGGCTGTTGGGCAGAAGAGCGCACGCGACTAATGTAGCGTTCTCCCGGCGCCATATCGTATTTAATGCTTGCAAAACCAGCACCGTCTTGACCACGATTATGCTGCTTTTCCATCATCAAATACATTTTATTGATGCCATAAAGCGCGGAGCCGTATTTCTCTTTGTAATAAGCCAAAGGCTTTTTTAGTCGAATTAGGGCTATTCCACATTCATGCTTAATCGCATCGCTCATAAAGAAAGTGTTTTATTGTTCCACTCGAAATTAGTTAAATCTCTAAAGGCAAGGATTCGTTCTTGTATTTGTTTTGCGTCTACCTTTTCTATCGCATTTACACCAAATGCCTCAACGGTAAAAGAAGCAAACACAGATCCCACTACGAGTGCTTGTTTGATTGTTTCAAAATTAATTTCATCTGCTTGTGCTAGAAAACCTGCTAAGCCTCCTGCAAAACTGTCTCCAGCACCGGTAGGATCTACCACTTGATCAATGGGAAATGCGGGTGCAATGAAAACTTTACCATCTCCATAGAGTTGTGCACCGTGTTCTCCTTTTTTAATGATTACATATCTAGGTCCCATGGCATGAATTTTTTCAGCCGCTTTTGGGAGAGAAAATTCACCAGTCAATATGCGCGCTTCCTCATCATTAATGGAAATCAAATTAACCTTCGCAATTACTTCATCTAAAATCTCACGAAAATGTTCCATCCAAAAATTCATTGAATCAAGGAGTGTGAAACGGTTAGGATGGGTAAGCTGGTCCATGGCCATTTTCTGAACAGCAGGATGCAAATTGCCAATCACAACTACTTGACTGTCTTGAAACTCTTCTGGAACTTTTGGGGAAAAGTTTTCTAATACATTCAACTGTGTGTCAACCGTAGTACGGGTATTCATGTCATCATGATATCTTCCACTCCAAAAGAATGTCTTCCCTCCTACAACTCTTTCAACCCCAACGGTACTTATGCCCAAATCAGAAATTTTAGCTAAGTCACTCGCTTCAAAGTCTTCTCCAATAACAGAAACCAATCCACAATGATGATTGAATTTTGAAGCAGCAAGTGCAATGTAAGTTGCAGCACCCCCAAGAATACGGTCTACTTTTTCGAAGGGAGTTTCAATAGCGTCGTAGGCCATGGTGCCTACAACCAGTAGTTTTTTATTCATACGCAAAAATAAGCTTCTTTCGTTTTTCTAAAAACAAATCTGAATGATTTCTACTGCTTTTGCTTGAGTTGTTCATAAAACAAATCGCGTTCTATGGCTTGCGTTTTTGCTGCGTGAACTGCAAGGGCGTCACAGCGTTCGTTTTGCGGATGGTTATTGTGGCCTTTAATCCATTTAAATTGTACATTGTGTTTTGTATATATCTTTAAAAAACGTTTCCACAGGTCTGGATTTTTTTTGTCTTTAAAGTTTTTCTTTTCCCATCCAAAAACCCATTTTTTCTCAACCGCCTCAGTCACGTACTTAGAATCAGAATAAACCAATACATCTAGGGGTTGTTGTTTCAATATCTCTAACCCTTCTATAACCGCTAAAAGCTCCATGCGATTATTCGTAGTGTATTTAAATCCTTTTGAAAACTCTTTAACGTAAGCCTTACCTACCCATTCAAGCACGATACCATATCCACCTGGCCCAGGGTTTCCAAGGGCAGATCCGTCTGTATATAAATGAACCTTAGCCATGCTGTGTGAGAACTTGTTCTATTACTTCTGGGTAATATTGGTGTTCAAGTTGTAACACTTTATTGGCAATTTCTTCTGGAGTGTCTTCTGGAAACAAAGCGACTCGTTCTTGTCGAATAATTGCTCCTTCATCGTAATGTTCATTTACAAAATGAATGGTTAATCCACTTTCTATTTCACCTGCGGCTTTAACCGCTTTGTGCACATGCATACCGTACATTCCTTTTCCACCAAATTTGGGCAGTAAAGCAGGGTGAATATTTACAATTTTATTGGGGAAGTGTGCAACCAATGGACCCGGTATTTTTTTTAAGTAGCCCGCAAGCACAATAAGGTCGGGTTGATGTTCATTTGTGTAATTCAACAGGTAATTTTCATCATTGGCGTCGAAATAATGACAAGGAACTTGAAAGGCCTCGGCACGAGCATAAACACCAGCTTCTTTCCGGTTACACAATATACTGTGGACCTTTACATTGGTTTTAAATTGAAAATACCGAAGGATAGACGCTGCATTTGACCCCCCACCAGAAGCTAAAATGATGATTTTTTTGCTCATAATTTTAAAGCATAAAAATAGCGCAAAAAGCCCAGAAATAAAAAGCTTACGAACAATTTTACCGTGATTAAATTCTAGAAAAAAGCATTTTAACTTCTTTAAAACATTCTATGCTACAAAGTTTTTATATTTTTGCCCATAACAAAACTTAAACCAAAAGAAATATGTCTGACATTTCATCAAGAGTCAAAGCTATCATTGTAGACAAGTTAGGT
>WTJU01000023.1 GCA_011526285.1 Candidatus Arcticimaribacter sp. | reverse complement strand
TTGCCAATTTTTCTTCAATTGGAATACAGTTGGGAGGTATCGGAATCTTGGCACCCTCACAGTCTAAAAACTTGTCAGAACTAGGCTTAAAAGCGGTTCTTGGAGGAACATTGGTCTCTTTGATTTCTGCTACTATGGCGGGAATGATCTTGGGATAATTAGTCAGTATTGCCCAAAAAAAAGCCACTGATACTTACCAGTAGCCTTTTCTTGAGTATTCTTTCAAGTTTCTAAGCGAAAATGTCGTTTAATACAGCCGCCAAACGTATGCCTGCTTTGTACAATTGATCTTTTACCAGTGGTAAGTTTTCATAAACATATCGATAACCTAGGCGATCTCCTTCATTAACTTTGCTGTAGATAGTAATTACTTTTTCTTGCGATTCATTTGCCCATGCAACAGGATTACCAATGGCAACAGGATCATTTTTACGTTCCATTAAACTTTTCGCCAACTCAGAGTAAGACATACCATAATCATTGATTAAGTCAGAATCCCATACTCTGTGCAAATTTGTGTTTCGACCAAAAAACTTCAGTTTAATGGTATTCCCCCCTTTATCTTCGGCTCTCCCTGCATGCAATGGTTGATGTAAATCTGCCAAGCAATGCACCAAATACTTCAAATAAAATGCTTTTTTCTCTTTCGAGGTGCTTTTGTCTTTTAAGCCTTTAATACAAATCTGGATAGCTTTAACTACATTTTCTTGGCTGTGTTCTACATCTTCATACTTTTTATCTAAGGGCATATTGACATAATGCCAGATCGTGTATTGGTTGTAATCAGGGTTCGAGCGTATTTCATCTGCCCATGTTCCGATGCGTGCAAGTGAACGACCTTCCAGTAGGTTTGATATCGCTCGTTTTGTTTTTGGTTTAAGATGGTGCGTGGCAATTTCACCGATGACCCGATGACCTGTTTTACCCCAATCAGCTTTTACTGAAAATGGGAGGCACAATAGTAGGATAATTATTTTTTTCATAAGCATAAAAAAAGGGACCGAAGTCCCTTTTGTGTTTTAGGTATATGTTTTTAGAAACGATACTTTACAGACATGTTCCATGTCGTACCAAATCCAAACCAAACAGAGTTAGTTACATCAACACCATTCCATGTTTCAGAAGATGAGGTAGCGTGAATGTTTGAGTTAGATTCTGCAATGTAAGTTTCATCTAACAGGTTGTTGATGTTCATGCGAACTGACCATCCGTTCCCTGCAAAGAAAGTAGCACCCAAGTCAACCAAACCATAAGACGGTAGCTTTAATGCCCCTGGGTTGTCAGCTTGTGTAAATGCAGAGTCAGTAATTGAGTAGTCGGCATATAATCCGTCAACAAAACGGTAATCGAGATCAACTCTTAATTTAGAACCAAATCTATGATCTAAACCAAGATAAAGCACTGTTTGTGCAGCATCACCCACTTTTGCTCCTTCTGTGTATAAGGTACCTGTTCCAATTGATTGTTGTTGATCGTTAAACAGCTCAGCGCTAAAGTTTTTGTCATAGGTCCAATCCCCTAATGAGAGCATTCCTTTTAGTGTGGTAGCGTTAGCCAATTGATATGTTCCTTCGATCTCTAATCCTTTGTGGGTTACATCAATATCTTTAAATTGAGCAAATCCATCTACACCTTGTTGGTTAGAAAGGGATCTAGAAACAAAACGGTTCCCCCAGTTCGTTGAATATACGTTTACGTTTAATGTTAACTTGTCTGAAACGTATCCATACCCTAATTCAAACGATTTGATAATTTCATTTTGCAAGTCAGGGTTTATAGCGTTGGCGTAGTTAGGGAAGACCGCATCAAATTGAGGTTGTCTTGAAATATATCCTGTGTTAAAGAAAACGTTTGATTTTTCATTGAAGTTGTAGTTGGCTCCACCTTTAACATAGCCTCCTCCAATGTTCTTTTTGTCAGAGATAGGGTTGGTCGCTTGAGCGAAGAAATCTTCGCGTTGGAACGATTGATTTGAGGTACCCAACTGAAGCACTGCTGATAATTTATCGTCAGTATATTCTGCCATGGCATTAAATCCAGCCCATTTTACAATACCATTGTTGTAATAGGCAATTTTAGGTCCTCTAATTCCAGTATTCTTAAATGGAGATGCTTCAATGGTTGTTTCAACAATTTGACCACTGTTGTTATCATTTCCTGTAGAGAAATAGCCATCAAGCCCCATTAGGTTATTCATGGCTCTATAATGGTATCCTTTATAGCTTCTTAAGTCAACACCAAGTTTATAGGTCATCTTATCTCCTTTAAATTTGATGTTAGAGATACCACCAATCCAGTCGTGAGAGTTCATTGACGCTCTTCTAATCACAACTGCACGATTGACACCATCATTTCTAAATCCGTTTGAACCTATTCTAAGTCCACCAAAATCACTGATATCACCTGTGTAGGGATTTGTTGTAGATCTGTTGGCCTGAACAATAGCATCGAAATTAATGAAACCGTTGGAATCACGTGCTCCACGATTGTTCTCTAGGTAATGTGTGGTTAAGTCTCTTCTAAATGGTAGAATATCAGTAGTTGCACTTCTCCAGCCCTGTCCTCGAGGACCTGTTCCACCTCCTCTACCTGCAGAAGCATATAAAGATGTATTCACCTCAATTCGATCAGACACATCCATGTCCCAGTTAAAGGTAGCTAAGGGTTTGTTGTAGAAGTTTCTTCGCATGGAGAATTCTTCGCCATTTAAGGTACCACCATTGGTATTCCATCTTCTGTCAATTCCATCTTCACCGAAGTTTTGGTAATCGCGGATAGACACCCAAACATCACGTTGGTGGTGCCATTGTCCTGCGCCTAAAACAGACAGATTGAATTTACTGCGAGAACCTTCTGGTGTATAGCCTATAGCTGCAAAATACGTCCATCCTTCTCCTTTAGTGTTGTAAATGTATCCGTTACCAGACCACTTCGTTAAAAGGTAAGAAGAAGACCAGCCTTTATCATTTACACCAGTGTTGTAAATAGCAGTTGTTTTAAGGTAACCATCGTTACCAATCATTTGCGTGATTGACCCACCTTTTGCTTTTTCAGCACTTTTTGTAAAGATAGAAATAGTACCTCCAACAGAAGGAACAGCAAGTGTAGAAGCTCCCAAACCTCTTTGAATTTGGATACCAGAGGTAACATCAGTTAGCCCTTGCCAGTTCGACCAGTAAACCCATCCGTTTTCCATGTCGTTTACCGGTTGACCGTTGATCAAGAATGAAGTATTTCGTTGATCAAATCCACGGAGTGAAATACGGCTATCACCATATCCACCACCTTGTTTTGTGGCATAAACTCCAGGAGTTTTGTTTAAGATTTCAGGAAATTCCATGTTCCCTACTTTTAACGCTACCTCTTGGGCAGTAATACGGCTCACAGCAATTGGTGTCTGTCTAGCCTTCGCAACGTCAATAACCCCAGAAGTAACAACGACTTCTTGTAGATCAACGTCTAGAATTGTTTTGGATGCTGCATCTGTAACGGCATCTGTTTGGCCGAAAGCAAAGCTGCATGCTAGGAATGAAAATAAAGCTAACTTTTTCATAAATTGTTTGTATTAAAAATTTCTATGTGCTGTAACTAAACAGCTATCGCAAATGTATAGTAAATAGCGACTTTGTAGTGTAGCTATTTATTAACATAACATTAAGAATTCACTTTCCTTTAGCTATACCACGCAGAGCGACCTATTCAATGTTAATAAGTTTTA
>WTJU01000039.1:1671-3721 GCA_011526285.1 Candidatus Arcticimaribacter sp. | reverse complement strand
GCACACGCATGGGGTGCGTGGGGTCGCAGGTTCAAATCCTGTCATCCCGACTTTATTTCCCTACTAACCCTTGTTCTTCAGGGGTTTTTTTATTTCATTACTGTTTGTTTTTCTAGGAATTAGAGGGACGTTAAAAAAACAAAATATCCCTTCGAGGATAAAAAGAAAGGGACCTAAAATTTAGGCCCCTTTAATATTATTTACTTTTTGTTCTTTTTAACGTTTGCATTATCACCCTATAGCGAAATCCATCTGGGTCGTACTCACTCATTTTTGATTTATTGATTATTTGAGGATCTATTTCGGTATTTGACAAGTGTTTCATTGCTGCAGATAAACTTGAAAAAACATCCCACGTTAATACGGTAGAAGCATCCATGCCTTGAGGATAAATTCTATTTGCTACCCCCCAAGCTACCATTCCATTTTTCTTCATGTTTTTCTCGAAAAATGGTTTCCAAAGATTAGAGTTTTCCTCTAAAAATCCAGCTAAATCTTTAGGTTTTGCATAGTTCCAAATTGAATATTTACCGTTTTCAGTAGAACCTAAGCCATCAGCAATAGCATATCTTTGACGCATTAGGGTTCTAGACATGTTCATTGTAGTAAAACGATTTGGATCAGCACCCAAAATTGCAGCAGCATTATCCCAAATCTTATTTGAGTTTAAATATTGATCGACGTCTTTAAAAACAACAACAAAAGCATGTGTTGGTGTATCTTCATCAAAATCAATACTTCCAGCATCTAAACGCTTGTGGAAAGACCAAGAAACGAGATTCCCTTTGTTGACCGCATCTTGAACAACTTTATACCAATGGTTCATTTCAAGATCCTCAAATTCCTGCATATTTTCCATTGGCACATGCCGGTAATGAACTTCAAAGACTCTTTGAGAATAAATTGAAAGATTCGTGGCAAAGACAAGTAATAAGAATAATATTCTTTTCATAATAAATTAGTTTATGGTTATACACTAATTTACTAAAATTTAATCACTTATAAGTAATTGTTTACTATTTCTTATCGTTGAGGATAAGGACGCATAACACTAGTTCAGATGATTCTTCTGATTAAAATGGCGTTGTAAGTAATTTAAAAAAGGCGGTAATACCATAGGTAAGTTGACCCACTTTTAGGTTTTCGTTGGGGCTGTGTTGGTTATTATCGTGATTTACCATTGGAACAATAAATGCAGGAATATTTAAGGTATTTACAAAAGATGCTATGGGAACGGTACCTCCCATAATTCGAATACGTACAATGTCTTTTTCGAATTGTTTTTCTAGTACTGATTTAAGGTGGAGCCCAAAGGGATTGTCTAGTGGTGTTCTAAAAGCAGCTGTTACTCCGCGTTCATTGATTTTAATTAATCGTGGATATTTCAATCGCTGCTCATCTGTTGGTGTAGTAGAAATTATCTTGTAGCCTTTACTTTCAATGTGTTCTTTTATGCGGTTTTTTAATCGTTCCCCATCTGTTTCTGGAACCAATCGAAGATCTAACTCAGCCGTTGCCTGCGAAGGAACAATGGTTCGTGCTTTCGCTCCTACCCAGCCTGAATTGATGCCTCTAATATTTAATGAAGGATATTGAAGGGATTCTTGGTAATAAGCCCCAACTGCATCTACCCTATTTATCATTAAATGCTTTTTTATGCTGGTATCATTGTCGGGTACAGATTTCAAAATCGATTGTGTTTTGTCATCAATTTTAATTCCGTCGTAGTACCCTTTTACCAAGACACGCCCGTTTTCATCTTTCATACTCGATAAAAGTTGGCTTAAATCTAGTATGGGATTGGGTGCAAAATTTCCATAATGCCCACTGTGTTGTGGAAACTTTGGCCCATAGGTGGTGAGTGACATTGTGGTAATTCCTCTACAACCAAAGATAATGGTTGGATTACCAGAACGGTGCGCAGGCCCGTCTGAGATAATTAGGTAATCTGCACCTAATAACGCGCTGTTTTCTTCAACAACCTTAGCGAGAGGTTTACTTCCCTTTTCTTCCTCTGAATCTAAAATAATTTTAATGTTATAGGGCAACT
>WTJU01000039.1:0-1571 GCA_011526285.1 Candidatus Arcticimaribacter sp. | reverse complement strand
AACTTTCTAGTTGTAAAACCTCTTTTTTCAAAAGCGTTTTTTAACCAATCAAGATTTCTATTAATGTCTTCTTTATTGAGCGCATCATTAGGTATAGAGACAAACGACTTTAATTCAGTTAATGAGGTAAATACTTTCGAATTAATTTGATCTTCTAAATTCGTTTGGGCTTGTATGTAGAAGGACAGCAAAAAACACAGTAAAAGTGTAAGTTGTCGCTGTATAGAAGTTGAAATAATTAGCATAGTCATAAAATTTAGTATAAAATTAAAATAAACAGTGATATGTTTTTCAACTTCCACTTAGGTAACTAAAAATAGAATGTGATGTAAAAAAACCTTCTAATTTGAAAGGTTTACGAATTAAAATAACCTGTTTTAATGGCATCATACTTTCTTAGCCCTAGGCGTTCAAAAACTGTATGACATTGTTTTTTTAATTGGTCTTCGGAATAACGATTTTCAAAATCTTTAGCCTCTATCTCTATAAATTTTTCACCATTAAATAACTCATCCAAATGGACAAACACATTGTCCAACTGATAATGTTTTCGCTTTTTTTTAACCTCACCTATGAGCTTATTTTTGGAAAATAGCTCGTAAATTTCTTCTTCAGTTGGATTCTCATCATAGCGATAAACAATAGTTCTTTCAGTTCTTTGAAGTAAAATCCTTTCGTAATGTGTAATTAGGTTATTGTGCGACCCTTTTCTAAATTTTAATTTTCCTTTACTCACTTGAAAGTAAAAATCGTGTTGATTTTCTTCTCTGATAAATTTAAAACCTTGGGCTATCAAACGAGAATTCAATAGTTCGGGAGCTACAATGACTGCTTTTAGGGTATAGTCTTTATAGGTTGCAATTGGATTGGTTCTAGCCACTACTATCTGATCTATTAATTAAATATAAATCGTAAAACGCTCCCCATGCTTCAAGATGAAATGCATTTGCTTTTTTAGCTACATCCGCATGCTTGACCAATTGTTCAAACGCGTGAAAAGCTTTTGGAAACAGTGCAAACTTAACGGGGATATTTGCTTTTTTTAGTGCTTCAACATACTCAATTGTTTCATCTTTAAAGGGTTCAAGTTCACCAACAAATGTAATGGTTGGCGGCAGGTGACTCAAGTCATCCGCCAGAGCAACTGAGGCATAGGGAGGTACTGTTCCTTTACAATGCTGTAGGTAAGTCTTCCACCCCAAAGCATTGCTTTTACTGTTCCAAACAGGAACACCATCTCCCATTTCTTTTGCAGATGATGTTTTTTGCCGATAGTCCAGCATAGGATAAATAGGCATTTGAAAAGCGATGTTAACCGCTCGAGTATCGCATGCTTTTAGCGTAACTGCAGCTGCCAATCCTCCTCCTGCACTATGACCGCTAACCACAAAACGATCAGAAAGCATACCTAAAGACGTGTAATTCTCTTTCATCCAAAGTAGGGTGTCGTAACAATCGTTAAAACCATCAGGATAGCCGTGTTTTAGTCCCTTACGGTAATCTGGTGCAATGACAATACAAGGTCTTGTCTCTATGTATTTTTTAATGGTATAAAGCGACAATTCTGGAAG
>WTJU01000079.1 GCA_011526285.1 Candidatus Arcticimaribacter sp. | reverse complement strand
CCCAAAAAATCTTAGATTAATTATTTTACCGCAACAGGTATTTTTTCAGATTTTGGGAGTGCATAGCGCTCCTGTTCCTCTGGACTAAGTTGAGCCAATAAGTCTACCGCAGTAACATTAAAACCTATCTTTCCCAAACGGTCATAATAATCTTGACCATAGACCCGCACATGGTCATACTGTCCAAAAATTCGACTTCTTTCCTTTGGATCGGTAATACTGTCGTCTTCAAAAGTAGCTGGGCGTTCTTCTTCCAACGGAACCTGAGCAATTAAAGTTCCCCCTTTTTTCAAGACCCTAAACAATTCCGACATCGCTAGGCTATCGTTAGGGATATGCTCCAATACATGGTTGCATAAAATAAAGTCAAAGGAGTGATCAGCAAAAGGCAAAGCACATAGATCTGCTTTCACCTCTGCCAGCGGTGAATACAAGTCAGTTGTGACATAGTCCCAATGCTTATATTGCTTAAAAATATGGTAAAACACCTGTTCTGGAGCTACATGTAAAACCTTTAACGGCTGCGATAAAAAGTTAGTTTTACGTTGAAGATACAACCACAACAAACGGTGACGTTCCAGCGAGAGCGTACCGGGACATAGCGCATTATCTCTTAAATTTTCATAACCATAAGGAAGGAAAGTTCTGTACTTACTCCCATCAATTGGATCTTCAAATGTATTGCCCTTAAAATAAAATTTAATAAAAGGGCGAAAAAAAAGGCTGAGTTGAATGAGCCAAGGGCGAGGAAAAAAATTCAGTAGCCATTTCATAAAACAAGCGGTTTCGCTCTAAAGGGTAATTCTTCGTCACTTTCAATCCCCAGCGCTTCATAAATATATTGGAAGGTTGAGAGCAATTCTGGTTTACCGTCTACCAAGGCAACATTGTGTTCAAAATGTGCCGATGGTTTACCGTCGGCAGTTAAAATTGTCCAACCGTCCCGCAATTGCTTAATGCGGTGTGTTCCTTGATTTATCATAGGTTCAATGGCCAAGACCATCCCATCCATAAACTTTTTTCCACGACCTCTACGTCCGTAGTTAGGAACCTCTGGTCCTTCATGCATAGTTGTTCCTAATCCGTGTCCAACCAACTCACGCACTACACCATAACCTTCCTTTTCACAGAAGTTTTGAATGGCATAACCCATATCACCAATGCGATTTCCTGCTCGAAAAGTATCAATTCCTACATACAGCGATTCTTTGGTTATGCGCAACAATTTTTCTGTAGCAGGATCAATTTCCCCAACAGCAAAAGTATACGCATGGTCTCCGTAAAAATTATTTTTCAGCGCACCACAGTCAATGGAGATAATGTCTCCTTCTTCTAACGGATCGTTATTTGGAATCCCGTGAACCACCTGTGCATTTGGACTCATGCAAAGCGTATTTGGAAAATCATATAACCCTAAAAACCCAGGCTCCGCACCGTGATCACGAATAAAAGCTTCCGCTAGCGCGTCCAGTTGAAGGGTAGTTATACCGGGGCGAATTTCCCCTGCCAACATCCCTAAAGTTTTGGAAACAATTAATGCGCTTTCGCGCATTAATTCTATTTCTTCTGCATTTTTTAGTACAATGGCACTCATTCAGCGTAAGCGTGTTTATAATCTTTCCCACTTAAAATTGCGAGCAAATCTTCCTCCAATGTTCCTAAGGGGAACTCAACAATTCGATTAATCTCTTCACCGTTTTCATAAACGATCAATGCGGGAACATAGCTTGCTTCATAGGCTTGTTCCACCCCGCTGGGAGTTCTTTTGTCTTCGTCAACTGCGATAATCTCCATTTGCGCAATAGCATACCCTGCCTCCGCTAAAATCTTCATCATTCCCGGTACTTCACGTTGGCTGTCTTCGCACCAAGTTCCCATCAATAACGTTACTTCTTTCCCTTTTAATAAAGGCTTGATTTGCTCTAGCAAACCTACATTAACCTTGTAACGATTGTAATCAGGAGAATACCATTCTTTACAATAGTGAGCCATTTGAGCAAAACTAACCTTACCTACTAAAATCTCGTTGCCTTCAAGGTCTTTCCCTAAAAGACTTTCGGGAATAACTACCTCTTTTTCAACCACGGGTACAGCAGTATTCTTTTTTGGCGATTCGTTACAGCTCAATAAGAGCAGGGTCAGTAGGAAAGGAATTAGGTTGCGCATAAGGCTAAAGTAATGATTTTTGAGTCATGGCTGCTGGTTGTTCGACCTCCATTAAGTCTAAAATGGTTGGGGCAATGTCTCCAAGCACACCAGATTGAATTGATCTTTTCTCATTTTCCACCAAAATTACAGGCACAGGATTAGTGGTGTGGGCAGTATGAGGTGTTCCATCGGCATTCACCATTGTTTCGCAGTTTCCGTGGTCGGCAATCACCAAAATAGAGTAGTCTTGTGCTAGTGCAGCCTCTATAATGGCTTCACTACATTCGTCTACAGATTCACAAGCTTTTATTGCGGCTTGCAAATCGCCAGTATGCCCTACCATATCCGGATTAGCAAAATTTAGGCAGATAAAATCAGCTGTTTGCTTTTGAATTTCAGGAATAATGGCATCACGAATTTCATAGGCACTCATTTCTGGTTGCAGGTCATAGGTTGCAACTTTTGGGGAAGGGCATAAAATACGCTCTTCTCCCGCAAAAGGCTCTTCACGCCCACCGTTAAAAAAGAACGTTACGTGGGGGTATTTTTCAGTCTCAGCAATTCGAATTTGTATCTTCCCGGCCTTAGACAAAGTTTCTCCCAAAGTATCTTGAATGTTCTCTTTGTCGAAAATCACCTTTACACCCCTAAAATTTCTATCGTAATTGGTGAGGGTTACATAATGCAACCCCAAAGGAGTCGTTTCTTGCTCAGGAAATGCTTTTTGTGATAACATTTGAGTTAGCTCGCGCCCACGGTCAGTTCTAAAGTTAAAGAACAACACTACATCACCAGCTTTAATTCGCCCGTTTTTTGATGCAGCCACCAAGGGTTCAATGAACTCATCGGTTGTTCCTTTTTCGTAAGAAGACGTTAAAGCAGCTGCAAAGTCCTGCGTAGGCTCACCCGTTCCATGCACCAATAAATCATACGCTTTTTTTACCCTTTCCCAGCGTTGGTCGCGGTCCATGGCAAAATAACGTCCAATAACAGAAGCAATTTCGCCTGTGGTCTTTTGCATGTACTTTTCAATCTCAGCAATAAAACCTGCACCCGATTGTTGATCAACGTCACGACCGTCAGAAAAAGCATGCAGGTACACATTTTCTACCTCTTTAGCATGAAGAACATCTAAAATTCCCTTAACATGATTGATGTGCGCGTGCACCCCACCATCAGACAACAAACCGAGCATATGAATGGGTTTGTTGTTTGACTTAGCATAAGCAATAGCTTCTTGCAACACTTGCTCATCTTTAAGCGTGTTGTTCTCTAAGGCTAAATTAATCTTCGCTAAATCTTGGTAAACAATACGTCCAGCGCCCAAATTCATGTGCCCTACTTCACTGTTTCCCATTTGCCCTTCAGGCAAGCCAACATTCATTCCATCAGTGTACAAGTCGTTGTGAGAAAAATTTTCATAGAGGCTATCTATAAACGGTGTTCGGGCCAAATCTACAGCAGACACCTCTGGATTTGGGGCTTTTCCCCAGCCATCCAGTATCATCAATAGGGTTTTTTTAGACATCAATTAGGTTTTGTGCAAAGATAGTAAATGGGCGAGTATTCTTGGCGTTTTGACGAAATCTAA
>WTJU01000030.1:13497-15000 GCA_011526285.1 Candidatus Arcticimaribacter sp. | reverse complement strand
AAGGGCGTAAGTTTTACACAACTACGCCCTCTTTTTACATTCTGCTCGGCAACGTTTAAGCCAAATTAGCTTCATGCTTCACCACCAACGCTGCGTGATCGTGATCATCGTGATCATCATGGTCGTGATCATCATCTTTTGAGCACTGAACAGCGGTTAGAATGAACATAAAAGCAAAGATGGAGCGTACAATAGTTTTTTTGTGGTTTGAGATTGTGTTGAGTATCATTTTGTGTAATTTTTTTATTAGTGTTTTTTAAATAGGGGCAACGAAAGATTACACATTGATGGGCGGACCACGTAAATTAAAATAGGGTCTTGTTATAACATGAAATAAATTCCCTTTACTTTGAATTAAACAGGCATATTCTACCGGTTCTTGAAGAGAAAAAACCTGTGGTTCTGTGAGGGTATGGGGGGAGATAAAGGTGGCAATTAAAGCACAATTCACCTCTTTCGTGTGAAAATGTGTTGAATTATCATCACAAGAAGTTTCTGTTTGATGTTCTCCAGAAAGGTGCGACCATTGATTGATGTTCGGCAACGCAAACACGGCGAACAAGAACAATGCAATTAATATTGATTTAAATCGACAGAACAAAAGGACTTCTTTTTACCCTTCTAATATACTCTAATTTTAAATTATGTTAATCCAATTCCCTATTTTTAGAGAAAGAACAAAATCATGAAAAGAAGTTTAGCAGGATTGAGTTTCCTATTCAGTTTAATGGCTTTTGCACAAAGCCATGATCAAATTTTATCTGATCTCGAAAAAGAAACAGCAAAATTTTCAAACATTGCCTTAACCATTTGGGACTATGCCGAAATGGGCTACCAAGAAGAACAAAGTAGCGCATTACTTCAAAAAACGCTAAAAGAAGAAGGCTTCACCATTAACAAAGGTGTTGCAGGAATACCAACAGCCTTTGTAGCAGAATATTCAAACGGAAAAGGCCCTGTGATTGCCATTTTAGGGGAATATGATGCATTACCGGGCTTGTCACAAAAAGCGGTGAGTTATAAAGTTTCTAACGGAAAACGCGCAGGGCATGCCTGCGGGCACCACTTGTTTGGTACAGCTTCTGCCGCTGCGGCAATAAGCATCAAAAAATACGTTGAGCAGAACAAAATCAGAGGAACCGTACGTTTCTATGGGTGCCCAGCAGAAGAAGGAGGTTCAGGGAAAGTCTACATGACCCGCGCAGGATTATTTAACGACGTTGATATTGCATTGCACTGGCACGCAGGTAGCGGAAACTCTGCTAATCCACGTCCCGCATTGGCCAACAAGTCGGCCAAGTTTCGTTTCTACGGTCGCTCTGCTCATGCTGCCGGAGCGCCACAAGAAGGCCGCTCTGCCCTTGATGCCGTGGAGGCCATGAACTACATGACCAACTTGATGCGTGAGCACATGGACATGTCGGCACGAATTCATTATGTAATCACACGCGGAGGAGAAGCGCCTAACGTTGTGCCAGACTTTGCAGAGGTTTATTACTATTC
>WTJU01000030.1:8729-13397 GCA_011526285.1 Candidatus Arcticimaribacter sp. | reverse complement strand
ATGGAGTATATAGAAGGCGTTGAGCCCTACAATGTTTTAGCAAAAGCGGGCGGGTCTACAGACGTTGGCGACGTGAGTTACACCGTACCAACAGCAGGGCTTCGAGCAGCGACATGGGTGCCGGGAACACCTGCGCACAGCTGGCAAGCAGTTGCTGCAGGAGGAACCAGCATTGGAACCAAAGGAATGATGATAGCAGCAAAAGCCTTGACCCTAACAGGCATGCAGTTGTTTGATGACCCAGCCTTTATTAAGCAAGTGCAAAAAGAGTTTCTAGAAATTCGAGGGGCTGATTTTGAATACATTCCCCTACTTGGAGAACGTGATCCAGCCTTAGACTATCGCAACTAAAATGAAACAGCTAGTATTCGTTGCAACCTTGTGCTCTATCGTTTTTGTAAGAGCACAAGCGTTTAGTGCAGCAGAGTTGCTTGACCGAAGCATAGCCTATCACGACCCTCAAGGTAAATGGTCTACTTTTCAGGGGCAGTTTACTGTTGAAATGGAAACGCCTAACCGACCAAAGCGAACCTCTGTTTTAGAAATGGATTTCCCTAAGGAACGATTTAAATTATCCGTAAAACAAGACGGGATAAACACCGCTGCGTTACTTGAAAAAGGAGAATGCACCCATTGGTTTGAGGGGAGTACTGCCTTTTCAGAGGAAATTGCAACCCAACATCGATTAAACTGTGAACGCACCAACAAAATGCGTAATTATTATGTTTATCTCTATGGTTTACCCATGAAACTGAAAGACCCCGGAACAAAAATGGACCCTAAAGTGTATAGCAAAAACCTAAACGGAGAAAACTTTTGGTGCATTAAGGTAAACTATGAAGAAGCGGTAGGGAAAGATACGTGGTATTTCTACTTTGATAAGAAAGACTATCGTTTGCGCCATTATCAGTTCTATCATGACGAAGCCAAAAACGATGGGGAATACATCTTGCTTTCAGAAGAAGCAATTGTTCAAGAAATAAAAATGCCCAAGGTTCGCACATGGTATACCAATGGTGATAATCGCTACTTGGGCACAGATCGTATTTTAGAATAGCTTAGTTTACTGAGCGTTTATGCCAAATCTCGTGCATAGGAGCTCCTTTACTATTCAGTCCTTTGTGGTACCAATCGTCTTCATTTAAACGAAATTCAAAAGGCAACACCTTTCCTACTTTGCTGTTGTCTCTCGAAAAGTATTGTATGCTTTCCACATAGTTCCCGTCTTGGGTGACATAAGTGCCCCCGCCAGCGCCCTTGAAAGCCATAGAAGCAGTATCAAAAGCGGTCCATTGAAAGTAACCGTCCAACAAAAACTTCATGGTTTTTCGAGAACGGGTCAAATCGCGACGTTGTTCTCCTTCCGGTTTAACACGCCCTGCCATAAGCCATTTCCCCTCCAATGCTTGGTCGGGTTTTGAGACCGTTTGCCAAGCTTCGTTTTTAAAATAAACCATTGACTTAAGGCTGTCTTTAGCGAAGTTTGAGTTGAATTCAAAAACCACCTCGAGGTCTTTTTCGCGTGGAGAATAGAAGCCTCCACGGGTAAACACAAAGGCACTGTCAGCGTCCTTAAAAACCGTTTCAACCAAGTACTGCTGGTCTTTAAAAATTCGATGAATCTTTCCTTCTTCAACAAACTCAAAAACTTGAGCGGATGCTAAAAAAGGCAGGAAGAGCAAAAAAGAAAACAGTTGGTTTTTCATGTGAATTAATTTACGGTAAAGGTTGTTTCGTCCTTGCCAACCCCTTTAAGCGTAAGAGACTTCCATGCCTTAGGCAGTTGTGTTGGCAATTGTTTTACACCCTCATGTTGGATGTCAAGCCCTCCAATTCCAAAGAGGACTGCCTGTAACATTCCGCCGGCTCCTGTGGCAAAATAAGGGTTAGAGCCCCCTGCAGTTTCTGCGATAACCTTAAACGGAGGCAATTCGTTGGGTTGATAGCTTTTTTCAAACATGCTATAAGCACGTTCAGGATTCCCCAAACGAGCAGCTAAAACAGAAAGAATAGCTCCGCCCATGGCAGGACCGTCAGGAGACAAACGCGGTTCATAATAATTAAGATCGCGTAAAACAGCCTCTTTCTCCGTCACAATTTTAAGCGGGTAAGACAGCAAATTAGCATCCGCTTGTTTGATGATTTGCCCTGCGTAAGTTTCATTTTCCTTGGTGGTTCCGTCTGAGAATTGAAGAATAGGAATGTTTGCCGCAACATGACGCCAATCGGCTGGAGGTGTTTTGCCAAGCGCTTCTGCTGCAAGACTGGCATATTCCATTACTGTTTTTGCCATTCCGTTGGTAAAGGCATTGTTATCAATATTTTCTTCCCATTCGTTGGCACCAATCACATTATTTATTTCATAACGCCCAGGCCCTTTACGCTCAACACGACTGGCCCAAAACTTGGCAATTTCTTCTAAGACAGGGTAGCCTCTTGTTGCTAGCCACTCCTTGTCTTGGGTTACTTCATAATATTTCCAGAAAGCCCAACCAATGGTAGCCGAGATATGGTGTTGGAAAGGCCCGGTTAAGGCCCAAATAGGTGTGTCTTCAGATCCGTCTTCGGCAGATTCCCAAGGGAACATGGCACCGTCATAGCCGTGAGAAAAGGCATTCTCTTTGGCGGCGCCCAAGCGTTCAAAGCGGTATTCTAAGAGTGAACGCGCAATTTCTGGCTGAAGCACTAAAAGGGGAGGATACATCCACAATTCAGTGTCCCAAAAAACGTGTCCGTTATACCCTAAGCCAGAGAGACCCATAGGGGAAAGGGAGTAAGCAGTGCCCTTTCGTGCAAAAGAATACAAATGATAGAGTGCAGAGCGGACAGCCCGTTGTGAGCGTAAATCTCCCTCAATCTCAATATCACTCTCCCACAGTTTGTTCCATGCTTTTTGATGCGCACGATACAAACGCTCAATACCCTCGAGTTTAGCAAAAAGAGTCAAGCGTTCAGCCTCATTGTGTGGATCGTTATTTTGAACAGAAGAAAGGGTAGAACCAACCAAAGCAAAACGATATGTTTCTCCTTTTTTCAATTGTTTTTTGAACTTCATCAAGTGCATGTTGTAGTCCCAGTCTTCGTGTATGATTTTGGGTTCATGCCCATGCTTTTCAGAAAAGATGAACGAGGTAGAAGCTGCAACTTTTTTCTTGCCAGGGCTAAACCCAACGGAACTCATGAGTGGAATGAGCACATGTGGGCGGTCTATCTCGGCATAGAGGTTGCGCACATCAGAAATGTGGTTAGGGGTTTCAATATAATTAATGGGCACGATGTTCACATCCGCTAGTGCCGTAATTTCAATGATACTCATGGCGGTGTAGGGTAAATTTCGCAAAGACATCAAGCGGTGTTTTACCTTTACCTTTTTAGGCACGTTGAAGGTGGTAATGAGTTCGGCATTTTTCATGTCAAGGGTCTGTGCATAGCCTTCAATCTGATTGCGGTCAATACGGCGTTGGTCCACCTCCAAATGCATGTTCATGTGGTTGAAGGTTTTTAGAATATTGCTTACACGACCACGCTGATAGTAATCATATACTCCGTTAAGGACAACATCTTTAATTTTTAGTGGATCTGGAGAAGAGACCATTCCCACCATACCATTGGCTACAGTTACCCCGTAATAATGATTGGGATCAATTTCATCGGCGACAATATGCCAAGGCGATTTTTTTAACGATTGTGCCTGAAGAAAGAGCGCACAAAAAAAGAAAAGAAAGGAATATTTGTTTTTCATTCGGTTGGTTTAAGCGATTTAAAAATAATACAATTCCATTACATGCGGGTTTGGTAGGTATAAAGCTCGTAGTAACGTCCTTTTTTATCGAGCAATTCTTGGTGCTGGCCTTGTTCAGCAATTTTTCCCTCTTCGATGACCAAGATTTGATCGGCTTTTTGAATGGTACTTAGGCGGTGGGCAATGACTAGGGTTGTTCGATTGTTCATGAGTTTCCCCAAGCTTTCTTGAATAAAACGTTCGCTCTCGGTGTCAAGGTTTGATGTAGCTTCGTCTAAAATGACGAGTTGGGGTTGCGCCAATAGGGCACGCGCAATGGAAATGCGTTGGCGTTGCCCACCAGAAAGTTTTACCCCGCGTTCTCCTATTAGGGTGTTCAAACCTTCGTCAAAACGATCGGTAAATTCGGTTACATAAGCGCCTTTTGCTGCAGCATCAACCTCTTCTGCAGTTGCGTTGGGACGAGGGAATAAAATATTTTCTCTAATGGTTCCTTCATAGAGGAAGTCATCTTGCAAAACCACTCCTAAGTGTTGGCGAAAACTGCGCAGGTTGATTTTTGAAAGGTCTTGTTCATCTACAAACACCGTACCGCTTGTAGGGGTTAGAAATCCAGAAGCCAAACCAGCAATGGTTGATTTTCCTGATCCAGAAGAACCCACAAGCGCAATTACACTTCCTTTTTTTGCCTCAAACGACACCTCATGCAGCACAGCTTTATTGGTTTCATAGGCAAAAGACACCTTGTCAAACCGCAGTTTCCCGCTTAATTGGGTTAAATGCTGTGTCCTAACTTCTGGATCGTCTTCCTCTTGAGTGCGCATTAGTTCTTGTGTGCGGTCCAAACCAGCAAAAGCTTCGGTGAGCTGACTCCCAATGTTGCTCATTTGAACGATAGGGGCAATCATGAACCCAAGAAAGAGTGT
>WTJU01000030.1:5427-8629 GCA_011526285.1 Candidatus Arcticimaribacter sp. | reverse complement strand
CCAAAGGCTTTAAGTGCAATAAGGGCAAAAATCCCAACAGGTAAAAGCACAAAAAGCGTCATCATAGCGTTGATGTTAATCAAAATAACCAATGAGATAATGGCTGTAATAGACCCACCAATGAGCTGAACCAAGCCCGTTCCTACCAAGTTCCGCACCCCTTCCACATCGGTCATGACACGCGACACCAAAGCCCCAGCCTTTTGGTTATCGAAAAAACTAACCGGTAATGTGAGTAATTTCTTTTGCACATTGGCACGTAGCACCGAGATAAGGTGTTGTGCTTCTACACTTAAAAGACGGGTTAGGGAAAAGGCACTTATAGACTGTAAAAGCAGCGAGACACCAACAGCAACCAAAAGATAGGTGAGGGTGGTCGTGTTTTTTGAAGGGATAACATCATCAATTAAGGCTTTGCTAGCATAGGGGAGCACAAGTCCTGAGAGGCTTCGCACGATAATAAGGAATAAGCCTAGGGCAACAATTTTTCTTCGGGGCCAAATGTATTCTTTGAAGGCCCATTTGAAGGATACTTTTTTCTTTTCTTGCATGAAGGGCAAAGTACAATTTTTGATGCGAACCCAAAGCGCAAAAAACAAAGACAACGCAAATTATGAAGAAGACCCATTAAAAATAAACCGAATTAACTACTTTTATCATCTTAAATTAAAGCGGTGAACACTAAAAAAAGTTCTGTTTTATGTGCATTTTTACTATTGGCTGTCTTAGCATTGCCAAGCATTAGTCAATGGAATCATTTAGCGGCAGATCACCATCAGGAAGTTGAGTGTAGCGAAAACAGCCTTCATTTTCATACTGAAGAAATAAATTGTGCTTTAACAGCCACTTTCACTCCCCCCTACACGCCAAATAATCTACTCGTTTTTACGCTTCTTGAGGTTCAAGAAGAACCGTTTCTTATCACAAAAAAAGAACCCTTACTAACGGTAAATGCGAAAGAATATTTTCAACTAAGAGCGCCACCTTTTTTATTGTATTTCAGCTAAATCTTGCCAGAAAAAACAATAAAAATTTACACAAATGAAAATAATCACATTACACAAATCTGTCCTTATATCAACACGTCTAATCTTAGCATCACTCTTTGTCTTTACTGCTGTGCAGTGTTCCAAAGATTCTCCAGACGAGATTCATGAACACGAAACAATCAACCGTGTAACCCTAACCGTTACAGGAGCTGATGGAACAAATACGGATTATACTTGGAATGAAGGCGAAACAGAACCAACAATTAACCTTTCAGCAAACACGACCCACCGTGTTAGCATTTCTTTTTTCGACGCATCTGATGCATCTGATGTAGAAGACATCACCGAAGAAGTGATTGAAGAAGCCGATGAACATCTCGTGTTTTATGAAGTGAGTAGTGCATCATTGAGCATTAGTTCAGCAAGCAACGACGTTCAAGATAGCGACGGAATTGCCATTAACATTAATACTGAGTGGACGGCTGCAGGAGCTAGCTCTGGAGTGGTGCGCACCTATTTGATCCATTTGCCGACTTCTAAAACAGGAAGCACACGTAGTTCTCTAGGTGGAGGGACCGATGTAGAGCTCAACTTCCCAGTAGCGATTCAATAATTTAGTTTTAACTATGGCGATGCGTTATATTCGTATCGCCATATTTATTTAACGTGCTAAAGCTTCGTCTCCTTATTTTTTCTTTGGCTATTGGCCAAGGGCTTTTTGCCCAAGTTTGCGACCAACAACTGTTCGGTGTGGTTCTCGATTTACATGAGAATAAGCCTCTAGAAAAGGTAGCTGTTACAGTAGTTGAAACCAATCAACAACTGTTAACCAACGCTAAAGGGAAGTTTCTGTTTCTTGGTTTATGCGAGGGAGAATATACGTTGCTTTTTGAACATCCTGATTGCCAAACTACAACCTTAAAACAAAGGCTTCCTGTCGCCTCAGAGAAACGTTATTTCTTGGAACATCACATCAATGAACTAGAAGAGATCGTGGTGAGTGACATTGGCCAAAAGAAGAACAGTAAAACAGGGATCGAACGTCGACTTAGTGAAGAAGAAATCGACGCATTTCGTTCGCAAAACCTGGGAGACGCCATGGCATCTCTCTCTGGCGTGTCTGCAATCAAAAATGGGAATGCTATTGTAAAACCCATGGTTCATGGACTTTCAGGGTCTCGTTTGGCAATTGTAAATGACGGGATTCGCTTGCAAGACCATGAGTGGGGGACAGATCACGCCCCAAGTATAGACGTAAATGGTGCCGACCAACTACAGCTCATAAAAGGCGCAACTGTGTTAAAGTATGGCGGAGACGTCTTGGGCGGAGTCTTGCAAATCATCCCTAAAAAACATCCCATTAAAGACAGCTTAATGGGGTCACTAACCGGCGGCTATACCACTCAAGGAAAGGGAGGCTATTTGTTGTCAAACATCACTAAAACATATTCTACGGGAAATTATTTTGGCCTTGCTACATCTTTAAAAAATGCAGGAGATTTTGCCCATAGAGCGTATGCGTTATCAAACACCGGGAACCGAGAGCAGCACGCACAATTCTTTTTTGGTAGAAATACCATCACCCAAGAGTGGCGTGTAGATTATCGCTTTTTCCAAAAAGAGGCGGGAATTTTGTCTTCTGCCCATGTGGGAACAGTAGGCGATTTAGCCCGTGCCATTGAAAGCGATGAACCCCTATCAACACTGCCCTGGACAAGAGAGATTAACAACCCTAAGCAAGGCACAACACATCACAACCTGAGCATAAAGCTAGATAGGCGTATGACCAACCAAGCGAAATGGGATTTGCGGTACACCTATCAATCCAACAACCGCAAAGAGTATGACTTACGCCGGGGGGAAAATAAGAACCGACCAGCCTTAGATTTATTATTACAATCCCACGATTTGATCTTTAACTATCGCAGTCCGTTGCAACAAAGCACACAATGGTCTTCAGGTGTTTCGGGGCAATTGCAAGATAATTTTTCTGATCCTGGAACAGGCGTGCGACGCTTAATTCCTGATTATTTACGTTATAAAGTGGGTGCCTACTGGGTTGGAGAATATCTTCCATCAAATGACTTTTCAGCAGAAATAGGACTGCGTTTTGACTACGATTATATTGATGCACAAAAGTATTACAAGGTTGGGGTTTGGAATGACCGTGGTTATGACCGTGATTTCTCATCAACCATTATTAGGGAAACAAG
>WTJU01000030.1:0-5327 GCA_011526285.1 Candidatus Arcticimaribacter sp. | reverse complement strand
GGAATGACCGTGGTTATGACCGTGATTTCTCATCAACCATTATTAGGGAAACAAGAGCACGTAATTATTTGACCCAACAAAGAAAAAACTTTGGTAACCTTTCTGCTTCTGCAGGAATTAAACAACATTTAGGGAATACAATAGACCTGCTGTTAAATATTGGTTATATCACTCGCTCACCCAATCCTGCAGAATTATTCAGCGACGGGCTTCATCATGCCTTAGCGACGATAGAATTAGGTGACTTGCGTTTAACACAAGAACGAGCCGTTAAAACACTCGTCTCTGCTGAGAAAAAGACAGGAGATTTTCAGTTCGCATTAACGCTATACTACAACCGCATTAATGATTATATTGTTTTACAGCCAGGAGAAGCAGGTTTTGATCAAGCGCGAAATAGCGCATTCTTGATTCGCGAATATGTGCAACTGCCCCAAGTGAACATGCAGGGGTTTGATCTCGATCTCTCTTACCGTTTTTCAGACAAAATGACCTACAAAACAACAGCCGCGTGGGTAAATGCAAAAACAGAAGAAGGAAATCCTTTAATTGATCTCCCTCCTTTGAACCTTCAACAGCAGTTGTTCTATTCTCCTTTCAAAAACAAACCATTGCGTTTTGGACTACGTTCAGAATATGTTGCTGAGCAAACACAAGTTCCTGATTTTAATTTTGACTATAATTTTTTTGAAAACGGGAATATTGCAACCCGTTTAGTTGACATAAGTTCTGCCCCAAAAGCCTATCATCTCTTAGGGTTTTCTGTGGAAACCAACCTCGCAAAAAAAGTAGACATTCGCCTAATAGGGGAAAACCTTTTCAATGTTGATTACCGCAATTATTTGAACCGATTGCGCTATTTTGCAGGAGAAACAGGACGCAACATTCGCGTTGAATTGTCGTATAGATTTTAAGCAATGGATATTTATTCTGTACTAATTGTAGCTGTGATTATGGGAGCAATTGGCGCTTATGTTTCTGAAAGAAAAGGGCGTAAGCACCGAGAGGGTTTTCTAATGGGATTTTTCCTTGGAATCATTGGTGTACTAATTGTGTTGCTTTTACCAAAAAAGAAAGTAGAGAAATAAACTATCTTATTTTTCGTGACCAAGAAGAGGTGACAAAGGCTAGCGCAAAGCCACTCAAAACAGTAATTAAACCGAAAAGCGAAAAAGCGCGAAGCAAAAGGGTGTTAAAGTTATCTCTTCCTTGGTAGTCCATGGTGTGGGTCATCCATAAAAAATCAAACCAACGCCATTGTCGGTGTCGCACCCGCTGAAAATCCCCACTTTTGGCGTCTACATAGGCAACAGGAGCACCCTGGCCAGAAAGAGATACACGATAGGCTGGCAGGGGTCTACCACGGTACTCGTCGTGAGGGCCAACTTCAGTAATGCGTTCTATTTTTTGCGGTACATACTGCGGTAAGATGTTTTCTTGAACAACGAAAAGAGCCTGTTCTTCGGTGATTTCTGGCAGTACAGCGCCACTTACAGAGTGGACAAGCAAAGAGTCATTAACCCATAGAAAAACAGCGGTTCCAAAAGCTTTGGTTTTTATACTGTGCAAGGGGAAGTTTAGTTTTTGCAAGAGAGAATCTGGGAAAAGAGCTGGTGGTATGGCGGCAACTTCTGTCGGTGCTTTTCGGTAATGATCGCCATGTATTTCGTCTATGTTGGTCCAACTAAAATATAGCCCAGAGATGGTCCAGAAAAGAAATTGAATGCCAATAAAAATCCCCAAAAACCGGTGGGCTTTTCTAAAACGATTTATACTACGGTAGCTCACTGCTTAATTTTTAAGAAGGTTTGTGAAAAAACAACATAGAGCAGGATTCCCACAGGGCCTAGCATAAAGGTACAAAGCAGTGGGAATATAATGAGTGCATGCGGAAGCGCTCTTTTTTGTGCATCGCGAAGAAGCCAGCAGCCCACCCAAAAATCAAACGCTAAATAGTGCATCCATCCTGCAGCGGCAGCTTCTGGAGTTGCTTGGTGAAAAAGCACCAAAATCCCTTCTAAACTAGAAAAATCTGCTTCACCCAGTCCACCGTCTTTAAGGAGGAAATACAGGTAAAAAAAACTTAAAACAAAAGGAACAAAAGGGAATTGAATTAAGCGTTGCGTGAACTGCTTTGTTGGTGCGATCAATAGTGGTAACCACGCCAATATGATGGCAGAGTTTGCAATTGTAAAAAGCAAGTTAGTGGTGTCCATTTCTTATTTTTTTAGGCCCAATTCTTTTAGGCGTTCATCTAAAAATTCGCCAGCGGTGCAGTCTTGGTAAGCCTTAGGGTTTTCTTCATTTATACAGTCTTCTAAGCAATTTAAAGACATGTTAGGACTTGGATGCAGGAAAAAAGGAACAGAATAGCGCGATGTTCCCCAAAGCGTTTTTGGTGGGTTCACGACTTGATGTAAGGTTGACTTTAAACGGTTATTGGTTAAGCGCGCCATCATGTCCCCCATATTGATAATTAACTCTCCCTCTCCTGCAATAGCATCTATCCATTCGTTGTCCTTGGTTAATACTTGAAGCCCTTTTCCTTCGGCACCCATGAGGAGCGTTATTAGGTTAATGTCTCCATGTGCAGCCGCACGGACAGCGTTTTTTGGTTCCTCAGTTATGGGCGGGTAGTGAATCGCTCTTAGAATGGAGTTTCCATAATTCACATAGTCGTCAAAATAGTGCTCGTTTAGCCCTAAATGTAAGGCAATAGCTTGTAATACCGAGAGCCCTGTTTTCTCTAAGCGTTGATAAATTTCTTTCCCAACCACATTGAATTCAGGCAATTGTTCAACGTAGACATTCTCTGGATATTGGGGTCCGTTTTCATTTTTACGGTACTGACCAAAATGCCAAAACTCTTTTAAATCACCTTCTTTCTTGCCTTTAGCGCTCTCTTTTCCAAAAGAAGTATAACCGCGTTGTCCGGCTAAATTGGGTATTTCATAGGCTTCTTTTTCTGAAACAGGGAGTGCAAAAAATTGCTTGATTTGGGAGTAGAGTTTCGCTGTGTGTTCGGCCGTTAGGTAATGCCCTTTAAGAATAACAAACCCAATGTTTTCGAAGGCGTTGCCTAGATCAGCAACAAAGCGGTTTTTTTGGTCTTGATTGTTGGATAAGAAATCGTTTAGATCGACGCGTGGTATATTTTTCATATTTGAGGGAATGTTGCATAAAGTTACGAGTAAAATAAAAAAAGCAGGCCCATCGACCTGCTTTTATACTAAAATAGATAAGGAGTAGGATTAAAATGCCCCGTTAAAAGGCACCTTTTGTCCGTTACTCCCTAAATGTTGTTCATAAGACATAAGACACCTCCTTTCTACATTAGATTAAACATCGCTGTTGTCACAGCGCGAAATACTCACAACAAAAGTAGAAGAAAATGATATTTTTTGAGGCTATTTAACAATTTTTTTAAGCGTTAGTCCTTGTACCAAAATGGTAAATAAAACCACTGCATATGTAAGGAACAGAATGAGAGCTTTACCGTCGCCTAAGCTATCGGGTAAATTAAGTGCTAGTGCAATACTTAATCCGCCACGAAGCCCCCCCCATGTTATAATGAGGGCTGTTCTAGGCTCAAAGGTTTTCTTGAGCGATAAAAGTCCTATGGGAATGGTTACTCCTATCCAACGAGAGAGTACAACCAAGGCAACAACAATGGCCATAATGATTAAATAGTTTGCTTGAAATTCAGCAAAAACAGGAATAATTTCTAAACCAATTAGAATGAACAATATGGCATTAAGGGTTTCGTCAACCAAGTGCCAGAATTTATACACATAATCGCCCATGGCTTTTTGTATACCATCTTCCTCTTTGTCCGTATCGATGTTCTGATTGAGGAAAAGACCCATTACCACAACACCCAAAACAGCAGAAAAATGAAACTTGTGCGAGATAATTGGCAACAATAAAACCATTGAGAGCGTAACTAAAACCTCTAATTCGGTGTGTTCGTTTTCGATGTATTTTAATAATTGTAGTCCTAAGTAGCCCATAACAGCTCCTAGCGCTACACCACCGAAAACTTCAGTTGCAAAAAGACTGGCAACAGAAGCCGCTGTCACTTGGTCTCCGCCACTCATTTTAATTGACAAAAGGGTTAAAAAAACAACCACTCCAATTCCGTCATTGAAAAGAGATTCTCCAGCAATACGGGTCTCAGTAATAGAGGAGAGGTTCATTTTTTTAACCATGGCTAAAACAGCAATGGGATCTGTTGGTGCAATTAACGCACCAAACAAAAGACAATCTACATAAGTCAAGTTTAAATTACTCAAGCCTAAAAAAGACTGTTGAACCAACCAATGAAGTCCTGTACCCACAGCAAAAGTAGAGAATAAAACCCCAAAAGAAGCAAGCAATAAAATGGTCAGGCGGTCTTTAAGTAATTCGTGAACATTTACGCTAATGGCCCCAGCAAAAAGCAAGAAAGGCAGCATTACATCTACCAGCAAAACACTAAAATCAAACTTTTTAGTGAGACTGGTTGCCGTTGCCAAAAATTCTGGAGAGACTAAACCTCCAGCCAAAACGCTAACCGAAAGGACAATGGCCAACATCATTAAGCCAATAGTAGTAGGGAGCTTAAGAATGCGAAGGTTTATGAGAGAAAAAACAGAGGCGAGTAATAACAAAAAAGTAGTCAATTCAAGTACTTCCATAAGTATATAGTTTGACTACAATTTAGTAAAAACTTTCTACTGAAGCTGTTGCATTTTGGTAATATACTTTCCTACCACATCAAATTCAAGGTTCACCAAGCTTCCTTTTTTGAAGGTGTGGAAATTGGTGTGCTCATAGGTATAGGGAATTATCGCTACTGAAAAGGTATTGATACCAGAATTAACAACCGTAAGACTTGTTCCATTTACGGTTATGGATCCTTTTTCTATGGTGATGTTTTTTAGCGCAGGATCATACTCAAAATCAAAGAACCAACTCCCTCCTTCTTCTTTAACACCCTTGCATGTACCCACTTGATCTACATGACCCTGAACAATGTGTCCGTCTAAACGAGCACCTAATTTCATTGCCCGTTCAAGGTTTATCTTGTCACCAACCGCCCATGTTGAAAGGTTTGTTTTGTCGATGGTTTCTTTAATAGCGGTTACGGTATAAACCGCTCCTTCAATTTTAACAACAGTTAGACACACTCCGTTGTGTGCTACACTTTGGTCAATTTTAAGTTCAGGAGTAAGTGGACTTTCTAAGCTAATATGAACATTTTCATTTTCTTTTTCCAGCTGTGTTATTGTTCCAAAAGCTTCTATAATTCCAGTAAACATAAGCTCGTTGATATTGTTTAACTTTGT
>WTJU01000073.1:4121-15078 GCA_011526285.1 Candidatus Arcticimaribacter sp. | reverse complement strand
TCCGTCCTGAAATGAGTTCACCTAGAAATTAATTAACTATGAAAACAAAAACTTTACTGACCGTTTTTGGTCTACTAAATATTGCTCAAGGTGCATTTATGTTCTTGAACGGGAAAGAACTAACAAAAGGTGTTTTCCAAAATGTAGGAGATGAAGCACTAATGGTAGGAGAACAAATGCACATGCCTTTGGGCACCGCATTTATAGGCTTAGGTTTCATACTTCTAATCTGTCGAGATATAGATTTTGATGCCTCAAAGAAGCTTTTATTTTCTTATGCTGTATTTATTGGCTTCGCCCTTTTACAAGCGTTGTACAATCATTTAGTAGGGAATCATAGTGCTCCCCCACCAATTATAATCACAAATCTTGTCTTGGCAGCTGTAAGCTTATATGGCTATGCCAAGGGAAAATAAACTCAATTTTTAACCATAAATCACTTTATAATGAAAAAAATAATAGCAATCGTGTTTCTTCAATTCGCGCTTATAGCTGCGAACGCGCAAGATATGTCAAACGTTTATCGTCTGGTTGAAGAAGTAACTTTAAAGGATGGAATTAGTCAAGAAGAATATGAAAATTTCGAAGCCTTTTGGAAGACTGTAAAAGACATGCACATTAAAGAAGGTAAATTAATGGGATGGTTTTTATGGAAAATGGACCCTTCTAGTAATGATGGTAATCCATGGGCCGATTATTTAATTGTAAATGTTTTCGCAAACAAGGCACAAATGGACGAAATGATGTCGAAACCAGAACAATGGTGGGTTAAAGATGTTCAAGTAGCGCATAAGGGTAAAACAAAACGATCAATCGTAAAAAAACACACCAAAGAAACCCTTGAAAATAAATACCGAGCAAAATCGGTAACCTATACCAATAAAGGCTTAGCCGCATATCTAAAAGAAGGATTAGCGCCTGAGGTTGGTACGAAAGGAGACTATATTGGAATTGAACAGTTAAACGACGATTACGTTGGTTTTGAAACCAATCATTTTGCTCCATGGCATAAAAAATCAGACACACGACTTTATTGGGAACTCAATGAGATTGTTGACAGAACAGAAAATGCCTATCAACCTGTGACGCATATGATCTTTGAAATATTAAACCCAGAAAAATCTTATGATGGGATGACGTTTTCATTTACAGATCAAATGATGTCAAAATATGGGCAAGCATCAAGAAAAATGCACGGCGCAATGACGGGCGAACTGGTTCACTTTTCATGGTAGAACAAGCGAGCAGAAGAGTAAAACCCTCCATATTGGAGGGTTTTTTTATATCTTGTTTCAAAATGTTTACCCCTCTTAAAAATGTCTAAAAAACAATTAGTGTATTTCTCGCTTATTAGCTGGGCTATTATTGGACTATTTTATGGTCTTTATCTAATTAAGTATGAGACTGTACTCATTGGTGCACTTCGGGAACTAACCATCATCCCAGCATTTTTTGGCAGTTTTGTTTTTCCGTTGATTTTAGTGGTAAGAATAATCCGAGAAAAATTGAAATAATCTTGAATAACTTGGCCAGATAAATCTTACGGGTTTGGGTATTCATGTTTCCCTCTGCTCCAACCTTTTTCTCCTAGGCGTTGCGAAGCTGTATCAGCAGCAGGTTCTTCTAGCTGTGTTCCCATGCTGTCATTCCAACGATTCAAATAACCAAACAACGCCACCACTCCCATAATTTCTACAATTTCACCCTGATCCCAGTGTGCTCTTGCATTTTCGGCTAACTCTTGCGTTACTGCGTTGGGCACTTGCGATGCTGCAATGGCCAAATCAAAAGCAGCACGATCTGCTTCAGAAAAGGCTTCATGAGAATTGTATTCCCAAATGTGTTGCATCCGTTCTTCTGATGAACCATAACGCTCTGCCGCTCGAATGGCATGTGCTTCACAATATCGACAACCCGTTGCATGGCTCGACAAATAGGCAATTTCACGTTTCAATGCACTAGTCACTCTCCCTTTGTTTTCCATCACAGCCTGATTCATTTCCACAAATGCATCTGCAATACGGGGACGATGCATCATGGTAAACAAACTGTTGGGTGTGAAGCCAAGTGTTTCGTCGTAAAAATCGGCCATTTTTGCTGCTTGAGGGGTAGCGTTGCGATCGAGGGGAGTAACTAAGGGTTGTTTCATTTTAAAGGGTATTTATTCTATACTAAACTGAATTTGAATTGTGTTATTGAGTGATATTCTTCTCCTGCATTTAAAACAGCACTGGGGAAATTTGGCTGATTAGGACTGTCAGGATATCCTTGCGTTTCTAAGCAAACCGCCCCGTAGGGAATAAAAGGGGCGTTTAAATGATTGGCGGTGTACAATTGCATTGCAGGTGCAGAAGTAAACACTTCCATTTTTCGCCCGCTTTTTTGATGATATAGGTGAGCAACTTTGTTCAATGAATTGGAGGGTGATTCAAAGCAATAACAATGGTCATAGCCATTGCCATACCTCAACAGTTGATGGTTTTCAAATAACTCTTTACCAATTGGTTTTGCTGTTCTAAAATCGAAAGGAGTAGTATCAACAGCATGGTATTCTCCTGTAGGAATTAAAGCTTTGTCAACATCTAATATTTTATTCGCCGCAATCTGTAACTCATGATTAAAGACATTGTTTTTTGCATTTCCCGATAGGTTAAAATAACTGTGCTGCGTTAAACTCACTACTGTTTTTCGATCGGTGGTTGCACGATACTCTACTTCAAAACTATTGCTGTCTGTTAAACGATAGGTTACATTGGTCGTTAACTTTCCCGGATAGCCTTCTTCTAAGTGAGGACTTGTGTAAGAAAGCACTAAGCACACCGCGTTAGCTTCTTTCTTTTCTTTTACTGACCAAAACACTTTGTCAAATCCTTTTATCCCACCGTGTAAATGATGTGCTCCAAGGTTTTTAGCAAGGCTGTACTGCTTCCCTTCTAATGTAAATTTTCCATGCGCTATTCGATTCCCAAAGCGACCCACAATTGCCCCAAAATAAGGGCTGTTTGTTTGGTATTCCTCCATGGTATCATACCCTAGCACGCAATTTTCAAAATTACCTTCTCGATTGGGAAGTGAAAGTTTTCGAATAATTCCACCGTAATCTAAGACCTGCAATTCCACCCCATTGGTGTTTCTAAGGGTGTAGTTTGTAACTACTTCATTGGAGGAGAGTTTCCCAAAATAAGAAGATAGAATGGCTTTGCTCATCCCCCTAAATTACAAAGAAAAACAAGGCATAAAAAAAGGCGGTGTAAACACCGCCTTCAGGTATAGGAATTAACATATTAAGCCTGTGCTTTAAAGGCTTTTAATTTCTCAATCAATTGGGGTACTACTTCAAAAGCATCTCCAACAATTCCGTAATCTGCTGCCTTAAAGAAAGGCGCTTCAGGATCGTTATTGATCACTACTTTCACTTTAGAGGAATTGATTCCCGCCAAGTGCTGGATAGCACCAGAGACTCCAATCGCAATATAAAGGTTAGAGGCTACAGGTTTTCCTGTCTGTCCAACGTGTTCGCTGTGCGGTCTCCATCCCATATCAGAAACTGGTTTAGAGCAAGCAGTTGCAGCGCCAAGCGTTTCGGCTAAATCTTCAATTAAATGCCAATTTTCTGGTCCTTTTAATCCACGTCCTCCAGAAACAACAACATCAGCATCAGCAATGGTTACTTTGTCAGTTGCTTTATCTACAGACTCAACTGTTACTGAAGAAGAAGCGAGTGAGGGAGCAAAAGCTTCAACACTACATGCGGTTTGATTTTCTACCAATCCAAAAGCATTATTAGAAACGCCAATAATTTTTGTGTCAGATGATATCTCGGTTTGAGTAAAAGCTTTATTCGTAAAAGCTGTGCGTTTTACTGTAAATGGTGATAAGCTTGATGGAGCAGCTACAACATTTGTAGCATATCCTGCTTCTAGTCCTACAGCAAGTAAAGGGGTTAAAAACCTACTGTCGGCACTTGAGCTCACCACTACAACTTGCGCTGCCACGTTTTTGGCTGCCTCTTGAATTCCGCTGGCATATATTTTTGCATCAAAGTTTCCTTCAAAAGCGATATTTAGCACTTTACTTACCCCATAGTTTCCTAATGTATCAGCATCGGCAGCGTTAAAGCTTACCGCAACAACATAAGTTCCCATTTGGTCAGCAACTGCTTTCCCGTAAGACGCTACTTCTAGTGCAGCTTTCTTTAATTTTCCTCCTTCAGTTTCGGCATATATTAATACAGACATCTTTTCTTTTTTTTTGGGTTAAATAACTTTGGCTTCGTTGTGCAGTAATTCAATCAGTTGATCTACGTTATCTGCATCAACCAACTTCACTTCTCCTTTGGGGGCTGGTTTTTCATAGTGCTTTGTATTAGACAAAGCGGCAGCTCCCGACGGTTCTACAACATTCAATGGCTTTTTTCGTGCCATCATAATCCCACGCATGTTAGGGATTTTAAGATCACTTTCTTCAACCAATCCTTTTTGACCACCTATCACGAGTGGTAAAGCAGCTGTTACTGTTTCTTTACCTCCGTCAATTTCACGAATTGCAGTAGCCTGACTACCGTCAACTTCTAAACCGACACAGTTGTTTACATAGCTAGCATCTATAAGGGCTGCAATCATTCCAGGCACCATTCCTCCATTATAATCAATAGACTCACGTCCTGCAATAATTAAGTCGTAACCTCCATCTTTAACTACAGCTACAATTTCTTTAGCCACTTGGGTTGCTTCAATGGCTTCGGTATTTACTCGAATGGCTGAGTCTGCTCCAATAGCTAGGGCTTTCCTTAGGGTAGGCTCTGTCTCTGCTCCACCCACATTGATAACGTCTACCGTTGCACCGGCTTTTTCCTTAAACCACATGGCACGTGTCAATCCAAATTCATCGTTTGGGTTAATGATGTATTGTACCCCATTGGTGTCAAATTTCGTGTCATTCTCAACAAAATTGATTTTCGATGTGGTATCGGGCACATGACTGATACAAACTAGTATTTTCATAAGCTCTTTTTTAGCGTTTTATGCATTTATATTGATGTTTCAAATGTAAACTATTATTCTTGCATAATAAAATTCTGTCGTTAATTTTTTTTCAGTTAAATTAAATTACACATAATGTTATAAATAAAACATTAGTTTTGTCTGGCCTGAACACTTTCTATAATCACAGAGAAAATAATAAGTCCTCCACCAATATACACCCCCCAATGTGGAACTTCTCCCAGAACAAAATAAGCAATCACTATGCCATAGAGTGGTTGAACAGAAGAAATTATGCTTGCTGTTGTGACGGAAAAATAGGAGAGGCTATAGAGAAATAGACTATGTCCAATGACAGTAGTTAAAAGGCCAAGGGTGAGTAAGGCTTCCCAGACGCCTAAACTCAATTCTATT
Organism: Candidatus Arcticimaribacter sp.; assembly: GCA_011526285.1. Lineage (GTDB taxonomy): Bacteria > Bacteroidota > Bacteroidia > Flavobacteriales > Flavobacteriaceae > Arcticimaribacter. The sequence continues at coordinate 9,682 of WTJU01000073.1, read as the reverse complement.
TTTTCTACGCTTAAAAAAGGGCTAAAGCAAAGGGCAATTACAATCACTTGACTCAGCATTAACTGGCTTCCATTGGCCTCTTTTACTGCCGATTTTAAAATAAGGTTTCGCAACGCATAACAAAGTGCCGAAAAAACACCTAGGGCCACGGCGGCTCCGTGGGTTTTAGCCAAAGCAAAGGAGGGTACTAAGAAGTAAATTCCAATCAGTGTAAGTCCACCTAAAAACAGATGGCGCCATTTAAATTTTGTCTTTAAGAACAAGGGCTCTAAACAGGCTGTGATGACAGGAAAGGTGAATAAAGACAACATTCCTATAGCAACATTAGACCATTGAAGTGCATAAAAATAGGTGACCCAATGCGTACCTAAAAAGACTCCCGCTACTACCAAGGGGAAACTCCAACGTTTGGTAAAGTTTAGCGGCTGTTTGGTTAGTAAAAGAAAAAGGGCTAAAAACGGAATGGCCAAAAAACTTCGCCAAAAAATGGTTAGTTCTGGGGGTAAAGGAATCCAACGTCCAAGAACACCAGAGGTACTAATGAATAGAATAGCAAGGTTAAGCTGAAGGTACTGTAAAGGGGTAGCTGGACGCAAAAGAAACAATTAAAAAGTGAGTGGAACAGGCTGCTTAGGGTTTTGACTGTAGTCGTAAAAACCGCGTTTTGTTTTAACTCCAAGATTCCCTGAGGCAACCATGTTGCGCAACAAGGGGCAAGGAGCATATTTATCTTTCCCAAACCCTTGGTGTAGCACTTCAAGTACGGACAAACAAACATCTAAACCTATAAAATCAGCTAAACGCAAAGGGCCCATTGGATGCCCCATTCCGAGTTTCATCATTTCGTCTATGGTCTCTACCGTTCCCACGCCTTGAAATAGTGTTTCTATGGCTTCGTTAATCATGGGTAGCAAAATTCTATTGGCCACAAAGCCAGGGTAGTCTGCCGCAACTAAAGGTACTTTTTCGATTGCTTTTGTGAGTTCTTCTATAGCAGATAATGTTGCCTCATCGGTTTGATATCCTTTTATTATCTCTACCAAGCGCATTACCGGTACAGGATTCATAAAATGCATTCCAATAACTTTTTCAGGGCGTTTGGTGTAAGAAGCCAAGGTAGTAATGGATAAAGACGAAGTGTTGGAAGCCAAAATGCAATGGGCAGGAGCAGCTTCGTCTATTTGCTGAAAGATTTTTGCTTTCAAGGCTTGGTTTTCAGTAGCTGCTTCTATCACTAAATCGGCTGAGCTGATGGCCAAATTCAAGTCGGTATAGGTTTTTATACGGTTTAACGCAGCAGCTTTGTCTTCAATTGTTAGAATGCCTTTGTTCACTTGACGGTCAAGATTCTTCCAGATTTTTTCTAGGGCTTTTTTTAGTGCATCCTCATTTAAATCAACAAGCTTAACATCAAAACCAAATTGACCAAAACAATGGGCAATTCCGCTTCCCATTGTACCACTGCCTACAACTGTAATATTTTTCATCTAACCTTTAATTCCTTCAAATATAGGTGGATTTATCAAGAGTGTGGAAGAATTTACGGGCTTGACAAACAACTTCTTGGATTTTTAAGCTAACTTTAAGCATATGGAGCAAGAGCAACTAAATATGTCTTTCTTGGCGCAAACAACTGATGTGAATTACCACGGAAATGTGCACGGAGGAAAAGTCATGAAATGGATTGATGAAGCAGCTTATGCATTGGCCGTTCGCTATGCTAGAAAAAACTGTGTAACCAAGTTCGTTGATGACATTGAATTTTTAGAAGCCATCCATATTGGAGATTTAGTTTACCTCACCGCAACCCTCATTCGGGTGGGTACCACCTCCATGCGCATACATGTTAATGTTTCCAGTGAAAACCTTATTGAACAAGTGAAGAAAGAGAATTGCGCTTGCGACATTGTTTTTGTCGCTATTGATAAGAACGGAAAAAAAACAAACATAAAAGATTAGTGTATGAACTGGATTTATCGACTCCTTATTGTATTGGTCTCTGGGACCGTTTTCAACGTTTGGCTACTTCGTTTTAGTCAGCCTACTCCCTACCGCGGGGCAGATGCAGGAAATCTGCAAGCCGAATTTTTAGCTTATGGCTTGAATGAAACCGTCTTCTATCTTGTTGGTGGGATAAAACTTTTGGCCGCACTCGCTTTGTTGTTAGGGCTAAAATTTAAACAAACTGTTCGGCCTGCAGCCACACTCATTGGTGTTTTAATGCTTGGTGCAATTGCCATGCATTTTAAAGTGGCTGATCCTTTAATGAAAAGTGTTCCTGCTATTGTAATGTTGACCATGAGTCTTGGTATTCTTGGTTTGCATAAAAAAGCATAAGCTTTACAATTTTATAGCATCTCCTTCTTTACTGCTTGGTTTTGAGGGTGTATTTTTGTGCCATGAAAAAAACCTTAGCGCAGTTTATCACTACCCTTAGTACCTCAACTATTTCAGAAGAACGGAAAGCAGATTTTCTCCCTTTAATTCGCTATATAAATGAAAAGACCGAGAAAAACGAACCGCTGCATTTGAACTTTATATGTACACATAATTCTCGCCGAAGCCAGCTTTCTCAGCTGTGGGCAAAGGTGATGGGAGAATATCACAATATAGAGCTTAGCACCTATTCTGGAGGGGTAGAAGTTACCGCTTGCAATGAGCGAGTCATTACTGCTCTAACCACGCAAGGGTTTTCAATTGAGAAAGCAGACGAAAGTAAAAACCCTAAATACACCATCAAGTGGAACAAGCTAGACTACGGTGTTTATTTCTCAAAAATCTATGACGATAACGCTAACCCAACAAAGGGATTTGCTGCTGTTATGACCTGTGCGCATGCCGATGAAAACTGCCCCTTTATTCCTGGGGCTGAACAACGTATACCACTTCGATATGAAGACCCCAAACGCTTTGACAATACTAAAAATGAAGCACAAGCCTACCTAGAGAAGTCCATTGAAATAGCCACTGAAATGCACTATATTTTTTCAAGCTTAAATAATTGAGCTACCTTGTAGCTATGCGAATAAACTTACTTCTTATTGGTGTCCTTTTATTTTTTGTACAGTGTAAACCTGAGGAAAAATGTGGGGAGATTTATGATAAGGTAACCCAAGAAGGACGTTATTTTTTTATTCTTGATGCCAATTATAGTATTGATGTTTCAACCCAGAACGATCCCATGGGTTTTCTCCCTGACAACCGTTTGAGCGGAGAAGTCACTCAAGAAGTTTATAACCAATTCTCCATTGGAGACGAATACTGTCAATAAATGAAAAAAGTTATTGTTGCTGGAAGCAGTGGCATGGTTGGTCAAATTATTTTATCCCATTGCTTAAATGATGATCGCATTGGGGAGGTGGTTAGCCTAGTTCGACAACCCATGAACCTCACACACCCTAAACTCAACGAAATTGTTTTATCTGATTTTTTAGATTACAGTTCTAAACGTGATGTATTTACTAAGGTTGATGCTGTTTATTATTGTGTTGGGGTTTATACCGGGGCTGTTGATCGCGTTTCTTTTCGGCAAATCACGATTGATTTTCCAATGGCCTTAGCGCATGCTGTTCAGAAAGCATCTCCTAAAAGTACTTTTGTGCTTTTAAGTGGACAGGGAGCAGACAGAAAGGAGAAAAGCAGGTTGATGTTCGCACTAGATAAAGGAATTGTTGAAAATAAGCTAGTTGCTCTATGGGGGAATCAGTTTTATGCGTGTCGCCCGGGCTATATTTATCCTGTTGTAAAGCGGAAAGAACCCAACTTTAGTTATACCCTAAGCAGATCTCTGTATCCCGTTTTAAAACTGCTTGGAAAAAAGTTTAGCATCACCTCAGAAGAATTAGGGCAAGCGATGTTCCATATCGGTCTAAATCAACCCGAAAAGACCCTTTTTGAAAATGATGATATGCTTCATTATTTAGAGGTAGTCTAGTATCCATTCATAGGTGTCTGAAAGGAAGTCTACATAGCGTTCATTAAACCCTTCTTCGGTTCGAAATGCCTTTACGTAAGCTGTGCTAACAGGGACATCAATTACAATTTTTCTAGAACGATTGGTCTCCCAAATGGTTAATTCAATGTCAAATCCAGAAACGATATAGGGATTTTGTTGCAGCCGCAAGAGGGTATACTTTAATACTTCAACGGGCCACTGTTGCGCTTCAAAACTCAATTGCATTTGTTCGATCTCTTCTTTTGCTGGAGCAAATGCTATGTCAGAGGTAATGGACAACTCATAGGGGTCTAAAAAATTAATTTGACCCCAACTAAATTGGGCAAGGAATAGTACTAGAAGGCTAAGTTTTTTCATTTACAATGGGCTAGGTGATTTCTTGTCTAAGTTAGTTTTTTTCTAAGAAGTCAAGAAAGAGGTGTGCCATTTCGTCTGAACTCATTTCAAGGTGATAGGGTTGGTTAATGTCTGCTAAAAAGGAGAGTAACTCTTTCACTCTAGCTTTGTTTATGTAAGCTTCATCAACCCGATCTGGAAGTTGCTCTGTTAGTAGTTTTGTATAACTGCTCCAAACTTCCGCTTTAGATGCAAATCCCCATTGTTTTTCATATGCAGACATCAAATCCAATTGTTGGTTTGTTGCCCATTGAATTACTTTACCTATACTTCGCAAGGGGGCATCATTCATTTTAATAGCTCAAATACAACCAGCCGTCTTTTGTTGTTCCGTTTCCAAGATCAATGCGATAGTAATAAGAACCTGCAGGTAGTAATGCCCCTGTTCTTTCATAGATTCCCGCCCAGTCGTTTCGGTAGTTCTGTTCTTCAAAAACCAACTGACCGTTGCGGTTATATACTTTTACGATAGCATTGGGGAATTGCTCCAAATTAACAATCTGCCATGTAGCTTCTGGACCAGTAACTCCTGGGGTCAGAACTTCTGAAACAAATAGTTCATTGTCTTCAAAACCATCACCATTCGCATCACTATCTATACGGTTTGGTATCCCGTCGTTGTCATCATCAGCAGGGCGATCAAATCCATCTAACGGATTGGTTCCTTCTGTGTTTTCTACTTGATCACTGTAACCATCGTTGTCATCATCCGAATCAGAATTATTTCCAATCCCGTCACCGTCTGTGTCTGTTGTTTCTTGGTCGTTTGATGGGAAATCGTCATTGCCATCATTTACTCCATCATTATCTGAGTCGGGGTCTAATGGATCTGTTCCTAATGCTTCTTCTTCGCTATCGCTTAAACCGTCATTATCATCATCGGTATCGGTAGCGTCACCTATTCCATCACCATCAGAATCTTGGGTTTCTTCAGCATCTAACGGGAAGGCGTCTTGCCCATCAGGGATTCCATCGTTGTCTGAATCTGGGTTAAGGGGGTCGGTTCCTCGATCGCGTTCATCACCATCGCTAACTCCATCACCATCGGTATCTGAATTACGAGGATTGGTGCCATCGTAAATCTCATCAATATCAGAAACACCATCGTTGTCATCATCGGTATCAGCTACATCGCCAATTCCATCGCCATCGGTGTCGGTGTCTTCACTTGAGTCAAGGGGGAAATCGTCTTCTCCGTCTGGCGAACCGT
>WTJU01000073.1:0-4021 GCA_011526285.1 Candidatus Arcticimaribacter sp. | reverse complement strand
CTTCACTTGAGTCAAGGGGGAAATCGTCTTCTCCGTCTGGCGAACCGTCACCATCAGTATCAGGGTCTAGGGGGTCGGTTCCACGATCGCGTTCTTCACCATCGTTCGATCCGTCTCCATCACTGTCTGGGTTTAAAGGATCGGTTCCATCAGCAATTTCATCGCTGTCTGAAATGCCATCGCCATCATCATCAGTATCGGTATTGTCGCCAATTCCATCGCCGTCAGTATCGGTGTCTTCACTTGAGTCAAGGGGGAAATCGTCTTCTCCGTCTGGCGAACCGTCACCATCGGTGTCAGGGTTTAAGGGGTCTGTCCCTTCTTCAATTTCGTCACCGTCATTTAGGCCATCATTGTCTGTGTCAGGATCTGTTGGGTCGGTTCCTCGATCACGCTCTTCGCCATCGTCTAGTCCATCGCCATCAGAATCAGGATTCAATGGGTCGGTACCATCAGCAACCTCATCGGCATCAGAAACTCCGTCTCCATCATCATCGGTGTCTGTGTTATCGCCTACTCCATCTCCGTCTGTGTCGGTGTCTTCATTTGCATCGAGTGGGAAATCGTCTTCGTTGTCTGGTGTACCATCACCGTCTGTATCGGGGTTGTTTGGATCAGAACCAAGGCTGTCTTCTTCCCCATCGTTAAGTCCGTCATCATCAGAATCTGCATCGAGGGGGTCGGTGCCATCGGCTATTTCATCGGTGTCTAAGACTCCGTCGTTATCGTCATCGGAATCTTCATTATCGCCTATTCCATCGCCGTCGGTGTCTGTCGACTCATCTCCATCTAATGGGAAGTCATCTTGTCCATCTGGAATTCCATCCCCATCGGTGTCGGGATTATTAGGGTCGGTGCCGTCAGTTGTTTCATCTCCATCAGAAACTCCGTCATTGTCAGTATCTGCATCGAGTGGGTCGGTTCCATCAGTTGCTTCATCGCCATCATTCACTCCGTCACCGTCGGTATCAGGATTATTAGGGTCGGTGCCATCAGCAATCTCATCAGCATCAGAAACTCCGTCACCGTCATCATCGGCATCTGTGTTATCGCCTACACCGTCTCCGTCTGTGTCGCTATCTTCACTAGGATCTAGCGGGAAGTCATCTTCACCATCTGGCGAACCATCACCGTCAGTATCAGGGTTGTTGGGGTCGGTTCCATCGGATACTTCTTCGCCATCGTTTACTCCGTCATCATCAGAATCTCGATCGAGTGGGTCGGTGCCATCACGAATTTCATCTTCATCTGGAATTCCATCGTTGTCATCGTCTTGGTCTTCATTGTCTCCAATCCCGTCGTAATCAGTATCGGTATCTTCGTCTGGGTCTAATGGAAAATCATCTGCTCCGTCAGGGGTGCCATCGCCATCAGTATCTGAGTTGTTAGGGTCTGTACCATCATTGGCTTCTTCGCCATCATTTGCTCCGTCATTGTCAGAATCTGTATCGAGTGGGTCGGTGCCATCGCTGACTTCTTCGCCATCATTCACTCCATCATTGTCAGAATCTGGGTCGTTAGGGTCGGTGCCATCAGTTGCTTCATCCCCATCATTCACTCCGTCACCGTCGGTGTCTGGATTATTAGGATCGGTGCCATCAGTAATCTCATCGGCATCTGAAACTCCATCGCCATCATCATCGGTATCTGCATTATCTCCTGTTCCGTCTCCGTCAGTATCAGTGTCTTCACTAGGGTCTAGTGGGAAGTCGTCTTCACCATCTGGGGTACCGTCACCATCGGTATCTGGGTTGTTGGGGTCAGTGCCTTCATCGGCTTCATCTCCATCGTTCAACCCATCGTTATCTGAATCAGGATCTAAAGGATCTGTACCGTCGCTAGCTTCGTCAGTGTCAGATACGCCATCACCATCATCGTCAGAGTCAAGGTTATCGCCAACTCCATCATTGTCGGTATCGGTGTCTTCACTTGCATCAAGGGGGAAGTCATCTGCACCATCTAGTGAACCATCCCCGTCGGTGTCTGGATTGTTCGGATCAGTCCCTTCATCGGCTTCATCACCGTCATTTAATCCGTCATCATCTGTGTCAGGATCTAATGGGTCTGTTCCATCTGTTGCTTCTTCTCCGTCGCTTGCTCCATCGTCATCGGTATCTGAGTCTAATGGATCTGTTCCATCTGCTACTTCATCGGCATCTGAAACTCCATCGCCATCATCATCGGTGTCGGCATTATCGCCTGTACCATCTCCGTCGGTATCGGTGTCTTCTGTTGCGTCAAGTGGGAAGTCATCGTCACCATCTGGCGAACCATCACCGTCGGTGTCTGGATTGGTTGGGTCGGTTCCTTCATCGGCTTCGTCACCGTCATTTAATCCGTCATCATCCGTGTCTGGGTCTAAAGGATCTGTTCCATCGTTAATTTCATCGGCATCTGAAATTCCATCACCGTCATCGTCGGTGTCGGCATTATCACCTGTTCCGTCATCATCAGAATCGGTGTCTTCAAAGCGGTCAAGGGGGAAATCATCATCTCCGTCTGGAGTCCCATCACCGTCGGTGTCTGGATTGGTTGGATCGGTACCTTCATCGGCCTCGTCACCATCGTTTAATCCATCGCCGTCAGTATCTGCATCTAGGGGATCGGTTCCATCGCTAATTTCATCAGCATCTGAAATTCCGTCACCGTCATCGTCTAAATCTGCATTATCGCCAACTCCGTCGCCATCGGTATCGCTGTCCTCGTTTGGATCGAGCGGGAAGTCGTCTTCTGCATCAGGGGTGCCATCACCATCAGAATCGGCATCTAAAGGATCGGTTCCATCGCTCGATTCGTCAGTGTCAGAGATCCCATCACCGTCGTCATCGGTATCGGCATTGTCACCAATTCCATCCCCGTCCGTATCGGTGTCTTCGGTGGGATCACTTGGGAAATCGTCTGCTGCGTCAGGTGTTCCGTCACCATCACTATCTGGGTTGGTTTCGTCAACATCTAGAATGGTGATGAATAGGGTTTGAGAAGCACTATTCGAAGTTAAGTCTATAGTTGTTATTTGTACTTCGTAAACATTATCGGTATCTGCATCTGTTGGGGATTCAAAGTCTGGCGCAGTGATAAAGCTTAACGGAGATACAAATGGTGCTGTTTGAGAGGTTGTTGGGTTAACGTTGAACAACGCGGCATCTGCTCCACCGCTAATTGTTACAAAAGCAGCTTCATTCATTTCTATTGATTGTACTGCTGTTGTATTCTCGTTTATACTTATTGTATTGGTGGTGTTGAATGTAGGATTGGTTCTGTCTATGGTGATAGAGGAAGCAATGGTGAAAGCAGGAGCGTAACCCACTGTCCCGTATATCCCTGAAGGATTCCCATTTGGATGACGTGTGTTTGTTGCTGTATCATTGGCTGTTACTCTCCAATTAATGACTCCTTCCGGATCTCCTACCTGTATGGTGGTGGTTGCTTGATAAATGGATGACCCTGGTGCAGTTTCTGTAAAACTGGAGATTGCTCCACTTAGGTTTGGTACTGCAATTGAAATGGTTGCAGGGTTCAAAGCTTCGTCTGCACGTATTCTAAAGGTAACTACATTCCCTTCTTTTCCGTGTGTTGTGCTAGAGGCATTATCGGTAAGTATTCTTGGAGAGATAAGTACGGGGTCTTTCGCATCAATGGTAATTATGTTTCCACCACTAAGGCTACTCGCGGTGTTTGTTGCTGCTAATACCAAGGAAGCTGAATTCCCGGCAAGGTCTGTAATTGTTCCTCCATTTAGGGCTAACGCAGAGGTTCCCGTATAGTTTAACGGACTTGTTAACACCCCGTCGTCCACCAAATATTGGAATAAGAGTGTGTTGGACGTAGCTGAAATATAGTCTGCAGTGTAGTCTGTCAAACCCGTTTCTAACTCGAGTGTTGGTGTTCCTCCTGTTGTATCTACTTGAATGTTTTCTGTGAAGTTGATTAAGATATCTATGACATCACTTGTGTCTGGAGGGGTTGGTGTATCGTCATCTGTGTATTTCCCAGCTGTGCTTGATGCGCGAACTGTTGTTAC
>WTJU01000092.1 GCA_011526285.1 Candidatus Arcticimaribacter sp. | reverse complement strand
GCTTCCATGGGGCTTCCTTTTCGCGGGGGATATTCTGCTTCTAAAGGCGCACTACAAATCATTTCGGAAGCCTTGCGAATGGAAGTGGCACAATTTGGTATCGAGGTTTGTACGCTCGCTCCTGGCGATTATGCTACCGATATTGCTTCCCGCCGCTACTATGAACCCAAAAAAAAGGGATCGCCGTACGAAGCTCTTTATCAGGAGAGCCTAGCCACTATGGATGAACACGTAGACGAAGGCAATGACCCCAAAGAGATTGCTTTGGCGGTTGCACGTCTTATCCAGAAAAAAACATTAAAACCGCATTATGCTGTGGGGCCGTTTATGCAGAAATTATCCCTGCTACTAAAACGCCTCTTGCCGCAGAAAGCGTTTGAACGACTCTTGAAGAATCATTATAATTTGTAATTTTAAGTAAAAACCAGCCATGAAATTCTTTATCGACACTGCCAATCTAGATCAAATTAAAGAAGCCGAAGCCCTAGGGGTGTTAGACGGTGTTACCACAAACCCCAGCTTAATGGCAAAAGAGGGGATAACCGGACAGGAAAATATCATCAACCACTATGTTGCGATTTGCGAAGCGGTAGAAGGTGATGTTTCGGCTGAAGTAATTGCCACCGATTTTGAAGGCATGGTGAAAGAAGGGGAGGCGCTAGCCGCCTTACACCCACAAATTGTGGTTAAAATTCCAATGATTGAGGATGGGGTTAAAGCATTAAAGTATTTTGCGAACCAGGGCATAAAAACCAATTGTACCTTGGTATTTTCAGCAGGACAAGCCCTTCTTGCTGCAAAGGCTGGAGCAACATATGTTTCCCCTTTTATTGGGCGTTTAGACGATATCTCTACCGATGGTCTAAACCTCATTGAAGAGATTCGTGAGATTTATGACAATTATGATTTTAATACACAGATTTTAGCAGCCTCTGTTCGCCACACCATGCATGTGATTGATTGTGCTAAAATTGGTGCTGATGTGATGACGGGTCCATTGAGTTCAATTAAAGGGCTATTAAAGCATCCGTTAACAGACATTGGGTTGGCTAAATTTCTAGAAGACTATAAAAAAGGAAATTAAGCCTCTAGCCATTTGGGCTGTGCTTTTTTAACGACGTCAAAGATGGGGCATGCGGGATCGTGTGCCCCTTTTAAATAGCCTGTTCCCATTAGAAATTCTTTGGTGATTTCCTTTCCGGTAAATTTAAATTTTTGCTTGAATAGTTTTATCCATTCTTGCTCATTTAGTGGGTGTTGCGCGTCTAACCATTTAGAAAAAGATCCGTATTCTTTTTGAAGCAATAACAGTTGTTTTGCATTGTAAATGGCTGCTTCAATTTTCTTTCGCATGCGAATAATCCCGGGATTTGCTAGCAATACTTCAATCTCTTTATCTGTAAAAGCAGCTACGGTAGCAATATCAAAATCAGCATAGGCCGCTCGAATACTGTCTTGTTTGTTGAGCACCGTATCCCACGAAAGTCCTGCCTGATTGATTTCCATCAATAAGCGACCAAAAAGTTCGTTGTCATTGGTTGTAGGGAAACCGTAAACGTGTTGGTGATAGTAGCGGTGCTTTTCGTTGAATTTACCGCCGAGTACAGCATCACAGTAGGAAGAATAGTTGGGCATTAGCGGGTGAGTTGTGTGAGATGATCTGGGAAATTATTGGATGAAAAATTCGCAAATCCATCCAAGATGGTTCCGTATTTATCTATCACGATGCCCTTGTTTAAAAGGGTGATCACCCATTCATTGCTCACTTCTTCAAAGTTGACAAGGGCCAACTGATCTTTGGGGTCGATCCCCATGATTTCTTGGTAATTGCGAACCAGATCGTTGTAGGGTTGAATGCATATTCCCACAAAACGATAGTTGGGAAATTGTTTTTGGTATTGCACCACGCGTTCATGGGTGCGTTTAAAATGGTTCATTTGGGTTTGTGACCAGAAATAGAGTACGGTGCGCTGGCCCTCTAGCACCTTTGAGCTCGGGAGTTTTTCCCCAAGACTATTTTCTAATTCTACTTCTGGAAGTTTTTGTCCGGGTTCCATTTGAATCAATGCCCTGTGCAACCCTAGAATTTCAGCCTGATAGAGGGGAGAGCTGTTAAAGCTTAGGTAAAACTGTAAGAAGCGCTCATGATAAGCATGGTTGCGGAAATTTAACAGTTCTTCATAGGCCACCGAGCGCGCAAGTATATTGCGTAAAATGGGATGACTTATTTTTTCATAGATAAGTTCTAAACGTTTGAGATTAAATTCGGTATTGCTTTTTTCTTGAAAAAAGTTTTGCCCTTCTTCTAGTGCTTCTTGACTTAAATAACTCATCAAGAAAGTAATGTAGGGTTCAAAGAAGGCGAGGTCGGGCTCAGAAAAGTTTAAGAACTTTCTGTAGTTAAAATAGAGGCTATCTTCTTTTACAGCGGCTTTCCCACGGATGAGCGCATAGCGTTCTAGGCGGTTGGCATAGGGGTAAATATAGGCCGCTTGGGTCACCTTCATGGCCAAGGGTGAGAGTTCACTTTGCTCACTAAAATCGCGCCAACGGTTGCTTTTTTCTTGTATCAGTGAGTCGATGATATCGTTAAAGACCGCGCTATTACTCGCGTATTTGGAGGAGAGAAAACCAATTTCATTTTCAATGGCAAGATAGGTGTCCATTAAAAAATTGTTTTTGGCAGAGCCAACCCCACTAAATACTAGTGATGCATTGAAATCAGACATGTTGGCACGTGACCAAATAGAGTCTCCCGCTTCTATTAAAACCATTTGATTTTCAGGCAAGTGCTCCATTTTAAACAAGCCAAAATCAAGGGAGTCATATTGTTTTGCAAAACGATTATTCTCGTCTAAGGGGAGGGAATCAATGCGTTGATCGTATTTGTAAAGGGAAAGAAAATCAGAGGAGGGATTTATAATTTGTCCACCAAAAAAAGCCGTAGTAGGACGTTCTGCTTCTTCTTCACATGCAAAGAGCAAACCGAGGAAAAATAAGAAAAGGATTTTTTTCATGTGGTAGAATTGGCCTCTAACGAAGTTAATAAAAAGTGTGGAAAGCCCTTTTGATTTGTGTATTTTTGCGCCTTAATTAAATCTCTTATGCTATCAGTATCCAACTTATCGGTCCAATTTGGAAAACGCATTTTGTTTGATGAAGTCAATGTAACCTTTACCAAAGGGAATTGTTATGGCATTATTGGTGCCAATGGTGCCGGTAAATCTACCTTTCTAAAAATTCTTTCGGGAAAACAAGAAGCCAACTCAGGTAGTGTGCATTTAGAGCCCGGAAAACGCATGTCTGTTTTAGAACAAAACCACAATGCGTTTGACGAACACATGGTTTTAGACACCGTATTGCGGGGAAATAAGCCTTTGTATGAGGTGAAAACGGAGATGGATACAATTTATGCAAAAGAAGACTTTAGTGATGCCGACGGTGAGCGTGTAGGGGAATTGCAAATTGTTTTTGAAGAAATGAATGGCTGGAATGCCGATAGTGATGCGGCTGCCTTGTTGTCTAACTTAGGGATAGCAGAAGACTTACACTATACCGCCATGGGAGATTTAGACGGGGTACAAAAAGTACGTGTGCTTTTAGCGCAGGCCCTGTTTGGAAATCCTGATGTTCTAATAATGGATGAGCCAACCAATGACTTGGATTATGAAACCATTATGTGGTTGGAGCAGTTTTTGGCCAATTATGACAATACTGTAATTGTTGTTTCACACGACCGCCATTTTTTAGATGCGGTTTGTACGCATATCTCAGACATTGATTTTGGGAAAATAAGCCACTTTTCAGGGAATTATACGTTTTGGTATGAGTCCAGTCAATTGGC
>WTJU01000058.1 GCA_011526285.1 Candidatus Arcticimaribacter sp. | reverse complement strand
TTTTGGCAAATTTAGTGTGTCGTGTGAATCTAAACTCAGCGTGTCAACGTGGCCCAGACGTTTATCCTTTCACGGGAAGAAAAAATTCTGCGGTGAGTACGCTTAGTGTTTTCGATGCTTTGCGTTCTTTCTCCATTCGAACTTTTGTTGCAGCAAAAGACAATTCCTACAACAATGAGATTTTAGATGCCTTGATGAATTCAAAAGATTCAAATTTTGTGAATACCGAGTATTTACTATAATCAAAAGTAAAGTACTGACCAACGCCAAAAACAAGGCCTGATCTTTTTTGACCGCGGAGCGCTATTCCTTAGTCCAGCCTTAGCACAGCACGGTAAATGTATTTATGAATAAAACGTAAACCGACGCCAGCAAAATGGTGTCGGTTTTTACTTTTAACGAGTGAATATAATTTCTCACCCGGGGGTTGGATACCTGCGCTATCCGAAAAAAAAGACCATTGCATGGCAAACCACTTAATGTCCCATTGCCCTTTTGACAAGAGTTTTGAGGGAGTATATGTTTGAATATTGGATTGGGTTGGTTACGTTTCTTCTATTTCTTGGGCACTTAGTAGCCCAACAGCACAACAAAAGAAAACAGTTAAAAGATGTTTCATGTATAGGTAAGTTGGTTAAGATTGAGTACTTTAAAAGTATAAAAAAATCCCATGCAACCAAGACACGGTATTCTCCTTGCCTTACTAACCCTTTTATTTTCTTGTTCTCCATTAAAACGTTATACCAAAGAAAATTATGCTTGGGCGCTACCAGAGATTGAACAATTCAAACGTTTGAATGCGCAAGTTCAACCTAAAAATGCCTTGTTATTTGTAGGAAGTTCTAGTATACGTCTGTGGGAAACTTTGGCAAGAGACATGGCACCTTATCCCATTATTCAACGCGGCTATGGAGGAGCACATTTGCGCGATGCTATTTTTTTCCCAGATGCGCTGTTAGGAGATCACCAACCTTCTATGATTATTGGGTTTATAGCAAATGACATCAAAGGAACCTTAGATGACGAATCTCCCCAACGGGTAAAACGATTATTCAAATATTTTGTAAAACAAGTGCGGGAACGCTACCCCGATGTTCCTTTTTTATGGGTAGAAATTACACCCACCAAAAGCCGCTGGGCTCAATGGGAGGAAATTGCATTGCTCAACAAAAAGATTAAAGCGTATTGCGATAAAACTGAGCACCTCTATTTTGTAGAAACATCGGAAGCTTTTCTCAGCGCTGAGGGTTATCCGAGAACTGAACTTTTTGTGGAAGACCAGCTTCACCTCAATGCGCAGGGCTATGCATTGTGGAGTAGTCTGATTAAAAATGAAATAGAAAAGCGCTTAAATTAGGCTGCTTTTTCCATGTTACGTATTACCCAGTAGGGGATAAGGTTAAAAAAGATCCAAATCATTTTATACAGACCAATGATTAGGTAAAGGTCTCTTTTAAACTCGACCAATGTACCGCCATAAAAACGCTCGTGGATCATATAGACCTGTTCCGACAAAAGCATGACGATAGAAAAAAGCAATAAAAAGAAAAAATTGAGTTTGGTACATTGCCAAAGAAACTCCTTGAGTTGCGATAGGTTCATATTCAGCGGTTTTCCTAAAGATAGGCAATTTTACCATTTTCTTCATTTGGTTGTTTCTCCACCCATATCGGTAAACACCTTATCTACAGGTTCCCACAATTCAAGTTTGTTCCCCCTCTTCATCAAGTATATGCACAAATTTCCCGTAATCATAGCTGGTGATATCATCCAAAACTGTAACACCATTGGTTTTTAATTGTGCTACCAAACCTTCAATGTTTTGCACACGGTAGTTAATCATAAATTCCTTTTTTGATGGCTTAAAATAATCACTGTCTTCTTGAAACGGACTCCATTGCAGGTAATTGATTTCGTCTGGTCGGTGGGCATTACGAAACTCAAAAGAAGATCCCCATTGGTTTACAGCTAAACCCAAATGTTTGGCATACCATGCTTTGGTTTTAGTTGTGTCTTTTGAAAAAAAGAATATTCCACCGATACCAGTGACTTTGGGAGGGAGGTTGTTTTTAGAGTTTTTCATTGGAAAATAGGGCAAATATTAGATTATACTACTTTTATTGATTTTCATTGAGTTTAAATTAAAACTATAGGATGTTACTTCTAATAATATTTTTTTAAAAACCATCGTTTCGTGTTTTCTTCTTGATAAACGACATTTTCAGATTTTAGAAGTGAAAGTAATGTTCTAGAAATATGTCCTTCATGACCAATATGACCGCTATAAATGCCAAGTGATTTACCTAATTCAGCATTAGATAAACCATTTATTCCACTTTCCTCAAGCGACATATATATTGCACTTTTAAATCTGCAATTGCTGATTGCGCCAATTGATATGCTTTACTATTCATAATTTTTTATTAATTATATTTTCTTTTTGAAATGATAAAAACCCACAAATAACATTAGAAATCCAGTTGGTAGGTTTTCGGTAGTAGAACAGATTTGGGGGCTGTATCTAACCAAATGTAGTAAAAAAAAGAATACCCGCTAGAAACAGGATTTAATCTTCAAGAAAGGCACGATAGGTCGTGCCCCAAAAATTATTTTGTGCAGTGGCATTGGCTTCTCCATCGTTGGTTAAGAGTGCGTTATTGTCTTCACTGTTTTGATTCCATACCCAAGCTAGGGTAGTTAAACGGGTGGCTATAGCAGCATTTAAGAAGTGTTGTACGGGCATAACATCCCCAACATTTTGTACGCCTACTTCTCCCATAATAAAGGGAATACCTGCAGTTTGAATGGCTTCAATTCTTGTTATCAGACTTGATTCGGTGCTATCTAAAAGCCATTTTTCATAGGCGTGCAAGTCAAAAAGTAAATTGTATCTCCCCCTCATTAAATCCTTGCCATGGGTGAGGAGTGCTGCTTCAGACTGACCTTGTTCATTTCCAGGTACTATAACGATGTTTTCAAAACCGTCTACTTCACGCAGGTTGTCAACCATGTCTTCCATATCAGCCAACCACAAGGCATGCGTATAGTCGTTTTCGTTATCCCAGTGGTAAGGTTCGTTCCACACTTCAATCCACACGTCTTGTTGGTTTTTAAAGTGCTGCGCAATGCGTTGCATTTTGTCTTTATAGTCTTGATAGAAGTCTTGTGCAGTTGGATTAAGCCCTGTGAGCAGTTGGCGTTCTCCATTTGCATTGACCCATCCAAAAGGACACAGTATGGTTACTCGATTATTGGCACGATTGCGATTGACAATTTGTTGTAGTGGGTGGTACCAAACCCCGTCGCTTGCTTGTATAGCTCCACCATCAATGGGTTGCTCTCGTAAATTCCCAATGAACTCCCGGCTAATTTCTATACCCCACGCATTCATGAGTTCAGCATCTGTGAGTCCATAGGTTTGCAAGCCATTGACTCCTTTTAGTTGAATGGCTTCATCATTTTTAAGTAATTGCCCTGCAAGAGTGGTGTATTGTCCAGAAACGCTAGGGGGGTTTGAAATTGGATCGTTAGGAATTTCACGTTCATCAGCACAGGAAAGGAAAACAGCATTGCAAAAGAATACAGCCAAAATAGCACTTAAACCAATATGTTTTTTCTTTCTACACACAGTGCTAATTTAACGCAATGTGCAGCAGTAGGCAATAAAGATTCTGAAACAATAGGATTAGATAATTGAATTTTATGACGAATTTACCTGCACTCGAAACTAAATATCGCTACATTTATTAGGTACTAAGACTTAATTTTATTGTCAGAGTACACAATATAATACCCCCTTATCAAGCCATGAAAACATTTATAGTTAATGGTGAAAATCAATACATCAATTGCTCTATGCAAAAAACTTTAACCGTTGGCTACAGCATCAAGGAGATGACGCATTAACGGATACGATTAACCTTTAAATTTAGCTGTTAGAACTTAAGCCTTTGCAATC
>WTJU01000035.1 GCA_011526285.1 Candidatus Arcticimaribacter sp. | reverse complement strand
TATTCAAGGAGGCACCCATGAATTCTCCCTCCGTTTTTTACTCGATAATACTCCTCCAAAAGAGGCTGAAAATTTAGGTTATGGTGATGAAAACTAGACACATTTTATTCTTCTTGTTTTTACTAAGTCTCGGACAATGGTCTTTGGCTCAAACAAGGCGTTCAACACCCACCTTTGAAGACGGTGTATATAAAATTGGAACCTTGGCGGAACTGCTTTGGGTTTCGGAGACCAGTAGTTCTTGGACATCATCCTTTGTATTAACGGCAAATATTAATGCTTCTGAAACCCAATATTGGGACGATAACGATGATGATGCTAACGGCTATAAATATGACGATCCAAACGATATAACTGCCACAGGGAGCAATACAGGATGGCTTCCCATAGCGCCAACATGGTCCAATGAGTTTGAAGGGAATTTTGACGGAAAAGACTATACCATTTCAAACTTAACTGTGAGTAGAACAGTAAATTATGCAGGACTCTTTGGGTATATTGATGACGATGGAGGTGCCCCAATTTACATCCACAACATCAACCTTGAGAATGTAAGAATTACCAACAATAGAACAGGAAGTTATAACATTGGAACTGGTGGAATAGCTGGTGGGGTAGCACTTGGAAATATTTATATAGAAAACAATTCTGTACAGGGGACCATTAATTCACAAGGGAACGATGTAGGTGGAATAATTGGGAAGTTTCACTCTAACGAGGGGATAAAAAACTGCCAATTTATAGGTGGAATTTATGGTTCAGGAGATGTAGGCGGTATTGTTGGTCGAGCAGTTAATATCACCTATTTAGTATCCAACACAGTAGTTATATCCACAAACTCATCCATTACAACAACAGGTTCTGATGTTGGTGGAATAGTTGGAGAAATTGATCTAGACGACAGCCTGAGGGTAAACAATAACCTCTTTGTTGGAACAATTGATGGCCTCAACTCTAGCAACGTAGGTGGAATTGCAGGTAGAGGAGTAGGCGCAAGCGGCTCTTGTCAAATGAAATACAATGCTGTTCATGGTTCCATTATTGGTTATGCAGATGTAGGAGGTTTAATTGGAATAGCATCCGATTGGGAAACGTCAAGTTCTGCCAATAGAGGGTTCAACCTAATATCTGCAACAGTTACAGGTACGACCAATGTAGATGCTATTGTGGGTACCATGGACATGAACGAATTTGCAATTAACTACTACAATACCACAATCTACCTGGACACAAACCCTGCACGAGTGAGTACTCCAGCCAGGTACGGTTTTTCAAACATCAATGACTTTGGATCAGATGCAGATATCACCTCCTATTCTGTTGATTGGAAACCCTCTGATTTCAATGATAACTTTGAGATTGACACAGATCACTATAATTACGCAATTCCCAAAAACACAAAATACTTTGTAGATAAAGATGCATTTTATATAAAGAATGTGCGCTCATCTACTGGAGATGGCACCTATAGTGACGGACAAGTAATCAACATAGAAGTTTACTTTAACAAAAGCTTTAAAGTTACTGGTTCTGGAACACCAACAATAGCATTAAATTCCTCCTCCTCAGCAGAGGCAGTTTATACTGGGGCTTATTCTCCCACACTAATAGACTATATGTCATTTGAATATACCGTGGGGAGTAGCGATGTCTCTACTGACTTGGGTTATACAGCCTCAAACACGATTGATTTGGGCGGCACACTTTTAAACGATAATGCTGATGGTATTGCCGTAGAAGCAGAGCTGCCTATTCCAAACTATGGGAATTCATTAATTGAACTACAAAACATTGTTATTGACAACGTAGCACCAACACTGCTATCATTAACCCACACCGCCTCGCCAACGTATCGCTTTAACGCCTCTGATAGTACCACCGTTACCGCTACCTTTTCCGAAGCCATGGCAGCAACGCCAACCATTACCATCGGGAATGGTGTGTCTAGTCAAGCAATGAGCGCCACAGCTTCAGCAGCCGTTTGGACCTTCGACTTTAACGTAGGGGCTTGGACAGGAAGTCAGGGCACAGCTTCTGTCACCGTTTCAGGAGACGACCAAGCGGGAAATGCATACAGTGGTACCGATAGCATTACTTTTGAGATTGACACCCAAGCACCCACCCTAACCCTTAGTTGTGCAGACGCAGATCTTTTGGTCAATAGTAGCATAGTAACCATTACAGCTACCTTTAGCGAAGACATCTCTGCAACGCCAACCCCATCACTGTTTATTGATGGCAGCGGAACAAAACAATTAACAGCAACCTCTAGTTCTGTTTGGATTTATTTGTGGGATACATCTTCAGAGACAGAAGGAACCTATACTGTAACTGCCTCGGGGAATGATTTAGCCGGGAATAGCTATGTTGGGAGTGACAGCATTAGCATAGAACTTGATTTAGTTTCTCCCACTCTTTTGAGTTTTGAAGACGATGACACAGATAACTACCTCACCGGCTCAGAAACCGTTTCTTTAACTGCTGTTTTTTCAGAACCCATTAACAATGCGCCTTCTCTTTCCATTTCAGGTCTGGTTACTGATGTGCTTTTCTCTAAGCTAAATCAGTTTTTACAATTAGACGATGATCTTGAAGGAGACAATAGCGGTGATAATTTTGGTTACAGTATTGCTTCCAACAAAGAGGGAACGAGAATTATTGTAGGTGCCCCAAGGAAAGACATCTCGGCCAAAGCTGATGCAGGAGGAGTAAAAGTCTATGAATGGTCAAATGACAGTTGGACACAATTGGGCGCTGAGCTTCAAGGAGCAGACCCTGATGACAATGTTGGTTTTGCCGTAGCCATGACCCGAGACGGACGCAGGATTGCCTACAGTAGAGGGAAAAACATTGGGGCTGCAAATTCTAGTGATAAAGGAAGTGTTTTTGTTTATGACTGGAACGGAAGCAGTTGGAATATCGTTGGTGCATCCATGAACGGATCAACCAACGGAGACCAATTTGGTTATTCAATAGCGTTCAATGAAGACGGGAGCAAAATTGTTGTTGGAGCTCCTAAAAACGATAATGGAGGTTCAGATGCAGGGCAAGTAAGAACGTTTGAATGGAACGGTACCGTATGGATGCCTTCAGGATCAGACATAAATGGACCCTCTGCCACCAGTGGTTTTGGTGAAGCACTTGACCTTAGTAAAGACGGGAACACCCTAGTCGTTGGTGCATGGGGACACAACAACAGAGGAAGAGTTGTAGCCTACAAATGGACCAGTGGAAATTGGGCGACCAATCAAACCTGGAATGGAGCGGCTACCACAGAACGATTTGGAAGTGCTGTAGCCCTAGATGAAGACGGTAATCGATTGGTAATTGCAAGCGAAGGGCATTCATCTTTTACAGGAAAGGTTCAACTCTATGAATACTCTGGTTCTAGTTGGTCCACCAAAGGGTCAGCAATAACAGGCGATGCAAACAATGATGATTTTGGAGCATCTATTGACCTGTCTGATGATGGAAATTACCTCATTGTAGGTGCTTGGGAGCAAGGGAACAACCAAAGAGGATATGCCAAAATTTACGACTGGAATGGAAGCAGTTGGTCACAATTTGACCAGACAATAACAGGGCAATCTCCTAGAAGATTAGGATGGGCAGTCGCCATAAGTTCTAATGGAGAAAAAGTCTTTACAGGTGCACCAAACAGCAACGAAGGCTATGTAGCGGCCTATGCAAAAGGACATTGGCAGTATAGCTGGGATGTTGATGGAGGCGGAACCCCAGCCGATGGTGAATATACCGCAACCGTCTCTGGAACTGACATTGCAGGAAACATTTACACAGGCACAAACAGCATAACCTTTATTGTAGACAATACCCCGCCTACAGTAGTATTGACCGATACCGATGCCGATAATCGCCTTTCTGGTTCACAAACAGTTACCATTACAGCAAAATTCAGTGAACTCGTGAGCCCCACACCATCAATCATATTTGGTAATGGCTTGTTTACCAACGGAATTATGACCCAAGTCACTACAAACACATGGTCATT
>WTJU01000120.1:1772-15944 GCA_011526285.1 Candidatus Arcticimaribacter sp. | reverse complement strand
ACATACTACAGATTATTGGAGAGATAAAGTAGATGATATTTTAAGTTTTGTGGGAAGTTATTTTATCCCATGACTATAAGTCGCCTCAGGGTACATCGGGATAAAAGCTGATAATTTTGTCCAAGTTATTCTATCATGTTGACGTAGTAGATTTTGAAGAACACTACTTTTCTTTAAAGAAGAAGATGCTTAGAATAGTATAAAATCCAGCACCTAATGATATCAAACATTTTCACAAGTTAGGGCACAATTGAAATCAGCTGAAAACTCCTGCTATGACTGGTCTAAGGCACAATCCACGATGGAGTAAAACGGGGTGTTTTGTAGGGGTATGATAGATATAGAGGGGTGTTAGTCTAAACTTCAGTACATTTACAAAGAGTAAAGAATAATTTAGTAAAGCTTAGTAATCTTTATTCTTCTGTGATTGGACTTGTGTGCAAATAGTGTGCAAGTGAAGAAACAAAAAAAGGACTACATTGCTGCAATCCCTTTGTTTTTCAGTGACCTCGGCAGGATTCAAACCTGCAACCTCTTGAGCCGTAATCAAGTGCACTATTCAGTTATGCTACGAGGCCGTTTTGTGGGGGCAAATATAATTGCTTTTTTTATAATAGGCTACTATTTTATTGATGTTTTAAAGAATAATACCAAAAAAAAAGCACCCAGTTTATTGGGTGCTTTTAGTGCAATTTAAAACTGCTTATACTTTTGCAGACTTCACCGTTTTGATGATACGGGCTGCAATTTTGTATGGATCTCCGTTAGAAGCTGGACGACGGTCTTCCAACCATCCTTTCCATCCTTTTTCAACCGTCATAATTGGAATTCTGATCGATGCTCCGCGGTCAGATACACCATAACTAAATTCAGTAATCGACTGTGTTTCGTGATCACCTGTTAAGCGCTGATCGTTGTCTGCACCATAAACAGCAATGTGCTCACTAACTACTGGACGGAAAGCCTCACAAATAGCTTCATATGTTTCTTTAGAACCACATGTACGTAATACTTCGTTAGAGAAGTTTGCGTGCATACCAGAACCATTCCAGTCAGTAGCTCCAAGAGGTTTTGGGTGCCAGTTAATGGCTAATCCATATTTTTCACCTAAACGCTCAAGTAAATAACGTGATACCCACATTTCGTCTCCCGCCTGGCGTGCTCCTTTTGCAAAACACTGGTATTCCCACTGTCCTGCAGCTACCTCGGCATTAATACCTTCTACATTGATTCCGGCTTCTAGACAAATGTCTAAGTGCTCTTCTACCATTTCGCGACCAAATGCGTTTTTTGCCCCGGCTGAACAGTAAAATTGTCCTTGTGGTGTTTGGTCTCTTGGGAAACCAAGAGGTAAGTTTGTTTCTGGATCCCAAAGAAAATATTCTTGTTCAAATCCAAACCAGAAATCATTATCATCATCGTCAATAGTAGCACGACCGTTAGAAACGTGTGCAGTACCATCTGCATTCAAAACTTCTGTCATTACTAAGTATCCGTTGTTACGCTCAGGATCTTGGTAAATAGCCACTGGCTTTAATAAACAGTCTGAAGAGCCTCCTTCGGCTTGTTGCGTAGATGAACCGTCAAAAGACCACATTGGGCAGTCTTCTAACTTCCCGCTAAAATCATCAACAATTTTTGTCTTACTGCGTAAGTTAGCAGTGGGGGTATATCCATCAAGCCAGATATACTCTAATTTAGATTTGCTCATAATTGTATTTTTTCTTTGATAGGCACAAATTTATAATTTACCAAATTACCTCCCTTTTTTACGGGGGTTAAAATATCAACAAAACACTAATTTTTGTTAATACGCCAATTTTTAGGGGGTAAACTTTACAAAACAGTAAAAAAAAGCGGTTCAGATTAAAATAAAGTATATTTGTCATGTATTTTTAAGTCTTACTGATATGAATAACTTACGCTTCGACGCCCTTAAAAAAATAGCGCAACAAACCTCTGATCGTTTTCACCCAAACCCGAATAGACTAGAACTTTTTGCCGATCATGTGTTGACCGATCAAAAATTAAGTCATTACCTGAGTAAAACAGCATTTACCGAAATGACCAAGGCTTCACTGAGTGGACAACCCATAAGTCGTTCATTGGCAGAGCAGATTGCGCAATCTATGAAGATATGGGCGCTTGATAAAGGGGCAACACATTACACCCATTGGTTCCAACCATTAACAGGTGCCACGGCAGAGAAACACGAATCATTTCTTGATTTTGCAAAAGATGGAAGAGCCATTGCCACGTTAGATGGTACTCAACTGGTACAGCAAGAGCCTGATGCTTCAAGTTTTCCAAGCGGTGGAATTCGCAATACCTTTGAAGCGCGCGGATATACAGCGTGGGATCCTACCTCTCCCGCCTTTGTTTTTGGTAAAACACTCTGTATTCCCACCGTATTTGTTTCTTACACAGGAGAAGCATTAGACTATAAAACCCCCTTGCTGCGTTCCATTTCCGCACTTGATCATGCTGCGACAGAGGTGTGCAAATACTTCGATAAAAACGTGCAAAAAGTAAACCCAACGCTGGGGTGGGAGCAAGAGTATTTTCTCTTGGACAAAGGTTTGGTTGCCTCTCGCCCAGACATTGTTTTAACTGGTCGTACCCTCATGGGACACGGTTCAGCTAAAGGCCAACAATTAGACGATCATTATTTTGGTTCTATCCCAACACGTATGCTTTCGTTCATGCAAGAACTTGAAGAAGAAAGTATCTTACTTGGGATACCAGTAAAAACACGCCACAATGAAGTAGCGCCTTCGCAATTCGAACTCGCGCCAATTTATGAAGAAATGAATCTCTCGGTAGATCACAATGCCTTATTGGTTGATGTGATGAAGCGCATTGCTGGAAAGCATAACCTTGAAGTGCTATTTCACGAAAAGCCTTTTGCGCAAATCAACGGTTCAGGAAAACACAACAATTGGTCACTAGAAACCGATACTGGAGTTAACCTCTTGAGTCCTGGAAAAACCCCCATGAGTAGCTTACAGTTTTTGACCTTTTTTGTTACTACCATTGCTGCTGTTTTAGATTACCAAGACCTCTTATGTGCCTCCATGATGAGTGCCAGTAACGATTATCGTCTGGGTTCAAATGAAGCCCCGCCAACCATTATTTCAGTCTTTATAGGAGAGCAATTAACCAAGGTCTTAACAGACCTGCAACAAGTCTCCAAAGGAAAACTTTCACCGGAAGAAAAAACAGATCTAAAATTAAATGTTGTCGGTAAAATTCCTGAGATATTACTAGACAATACCGATCGTAACCGAACCTCTCCTTTCGCCTTCACCGGAAATAAATTTGAGTTTAGGGCAGTAGGTGCAAAAGCAAACTGTGCCAAGCCCATGACCGTGCTCAACACCATAGTCGCCAAAAAATTAGCAGGGTTTAAAACCGCTGTTGATGCTTTGTTGGAAAAAGACGCTAAAATGAAAAAGGACGATGCGATATTCAATGCGCTTCGTGATTTGATTAAAGAAATTTCTCCTGTATTATTTGAAGGAGATGGTTATAGTGAAGCATGGGTGAAAGAAGCAAAAAAAAGAGGGTTGTATCATGCTAAAAATACCCCCGAAGCCCTGCAAGCCTATGTCAGCAAAAAGAATATAGACCTGTTTGAACAATTAAGTGTCCTTTCAGAAAGAGAGCTTAATGCGCGTTTAAATGTCGATTTAGAACAATACACCTTGGCACTTCAAATAGAGGGAAGAACCTTGGGGGATCTCTCACGAAATCACATTATTCCTACAGGAATCAAATACCTCAATACCCTAATAGAAAACGTAAAAGGCTTAAAAGAAATTTATGCAGAAGAATACAAAAGCCACGCAAAAGAACAAATGTTGTTAATCGAGCGTATTTCTTCGCACATTGCCGAAATAAATTCTGGGGTAAACAAAATGATAGAGGAGCGTAAAAAAGCAAATGCCATTGAAGATGATTACAAAAAATCTTTGGCCTATTGCAATGCCGTGAAACCCTATTTTGAAACCATTCGTTACCACTGCGACAAACTTGAATTGTTGGTAGACAATTCCCTTTGGCCGCTAGCCAAATACAGGGAGTTGCTTTTCCTACATTAAACCCTTTTGGCCTTTTAACCAGAGAATAATTCTCTACTTTTGTAAAAAATAATTCATGAGTTCTATGTCCAGCGACCGGTATAAACTTCGCGGTGTTTCTGCCCAAAAAGAAGATGTACACAATGCCATAAAAAACATTGATAAAGGGCTTTTTCCGAAGGCGTTTTGTAAAATCGTACCGGATTATTTTACCGGTAGTGAAGACCATTGCATAGTGATGCACGCCGACGGGGCAGGAACAAAATCATCTTTGGCCTATGCCTACTGGAAAGAAACAGGCGATCTTTCGGTATGGAAAGGCATAGCACAAGACGCGCTCATCATGAACATTGACGATTTACTGTGTGTTGGTGCAACCGACAACATTTTATTGTCCTCTACCATTGGGCGAAACAAACAACGTATCCCCGGAGAAGTACTCGCTGCAATCATTAACGGAACTGAAGAACTAATTCAAGATTTGGCGCAGCATGGGGTCTCCATAAAAAGTACTGGTGGGGAAACTGCAGATGTTGGAGACTTGGTACAAACCATAATTGTAGATTCTACTGTAGTGGCACGTATGCCAAAAAATCAAGTCATAGACAATGCCAACATTCAAGCAGGAGACCTAATTGTTGGTTTAGCTTCCTTCGGTCAAGCAAATTATGAAACAACCTACAACGGGGGTATGGGGAGCAACGGTCTCACTTCTGCACGTCACGACGTTTTTAACAAACAACTGAAAGAAAAATACCCAGAAACATTTGATGCTAGCGTTCCTGCGCATTTAACCTATTCTGGATCTAAACAACTCACCGATACTGTAGAAGGTAGTCCACTAGATGCCGGAAAGTTGGTTTTATCACCCACACGAACTTATGCACCCATTATAAAAGAAGTATTCAATGCCTTGGGGCGCGAAGCCATTCACGGAATGGTGCACTGTAGTGGAGGTGCCCAAACTAAAGTCCTTCATTTTATAGATAAGCTTCACGTCATCAAAGACAATCTTTTTGACACCCCACCATTGTTTTCAATGATTCAAAAAGAATCAGACACCAACTGGCGCGAGATGTATGAAGTCTTTAATATGGGCCACCGTATGGAGTTATATGTCTCAGCTGATAAGGCAGAGGAAATTATCTCAATTAGTCAAAGCTTTGGGGTAGAAGCAAAAATTGTAGGTCGGGTAGAAGCAGCTGAGAAAAAACAGTTGACCATTAAAAGTTCACACGGAACGTTCTCCTATTAAACCATTCGTTCTCTTTTTTATTTAATTTTTGGATACAGTTTTTAAGCGGATTACAAACCCTATGTAATTGTTGCTTATCTTTATAAAAAAAAGAAAAATGAAAAAGTTACATCGATTAACTCGAGGGTTATTCCTATTGGTCCTATTGGCGAGTTTCTTTAGTCAGTGTAGTAAAGATGATGGCGGTGATACTTCACCCACCACAACTACACCACAAGCCGTAACCATTTCTGCTTCCGACTTTAGCTCAAGTATAAACGAAAACCCAGCGCAAGGCGCTTCCATAGGAACAGTGCAAGCAAGTGCCAGTAGCGGTTCGCTCAATTACACCATCGTCTCACAAAGCGTTGCAGGGGCAATCGCCATTAACAGCAGCAATGGGAACTTGACCGTTGCCGATCCTGCTATTTTTGATTACGAAACACGCCAGCAAATAACCGCTACAGTACGCGTAAGTGTTGGGAGTACTACAGAAGAAGTAAGCGTTACCATTAGCATTAACGATGTAAATGAAGTGGATGTTGCAAGCCTCACCTTGTGGGAAGGAGTACCTATTACCTTCTCCAAACCCAATGAGGGAAATCCCAACAACGAAGCAAACCAAGACCGCATTACAGATAATGTTTGGCTAACGCGTGGAGACGTTGGCATTTTATACAACATTGTTTCAGAGGCTTCAGCAAACAATTCGTCCAGTCCTGCAGGAACTGAATGGGCACAAGGTACTTTTGCCGATCTAGCAACACTTGAATTCACAAACTTTAGAGCGGCATGCCCTGGAGCAAAACCTAAAAATGTAGTGGGAATCCCCATGGTTTTACACCTCATTCAAGATGATATTTACATTGAAATTACCATCACCTCTTGGGCGCAAGGTAAAGTAGGTGGGTTCACTTACATTCGTTCAACCCCCTAAAGCATGAAGAAACACCTATTTTTAGTTTTTCTTTTTTCGTGTGGGTTCAGCTTTGCGCAAGCATGGGAGCCCTCTTTTAATCTTGCCCAGACCAAAGCAGCTGAAACCAATAAAAAAGTGCTGCTCGTCTTTTCGGGGTCCGACTGGTGCATTCCCTGCATTAGACTCGAAGATAAAGTCTGGAAGTCAGCCGAATTTCAGGCTTTCGCAAAAGAAAAGCTGTACATGTATCGAGCTGATTTTCCGAAGCGAAAAAAGAATCAACTTCCCGTAGCTAAAAAAGAAGAAAACGAACAACTAGCCTCCCAGTATAACAGCAAGGGATATTTTCCTTGGGTGGTTGTTTTTTCTTCTAAGGGAGAAGTTTTAGGTGTCTTTGCTTATGAAGACAAAGCGGTAGCAGAATATATTAAGACAATAGACGCATTGTAATGAACCCTAGGCTCGTTTATTTTTTTCTATTCCTAACCTTCAAGCTGTCATCTCAGGAAGTTTATCAGCGTTCATTTACAAAAATGGGATCTGATTTTGAACTCACAGTTGTTGCAGACAATCCCAAAAGTGCCGAACAATTATTGGCAGAGGGCACTGCAGAAATTGACCGCATAGAACGACTAATTTCTTCTTGGGATCCTGCATCAGAAACAAGTGAAGTTAATCGTATGGCGGGAATAGCCCCCGTTATTGTTTCAAAAGAGTTGTTCAATTTAGTGCAACGATCCATTGCTCTTTCCCGCCTAACCGACGGTGCTTTTGATATTTCTTATGCCTCGGTAGATCCGATTTGGACATTTAACGGGCAGAAAGTTATCCCACCCAATCCTGAGAAAATTAAGGCTTCTGTCGCCAAAATTGGTTTTCAAAAAGTGCAAATCAACCTGAAAGAGAACAGCATTTATTTGCCTGAAAAAGGAATGAAATTGGGTTTTGGTGCCATTGGTAAGGGCTATGCTGCAGATAAAGTGAAACAGCTCTTGCAAACCAAAGGAGTTAAAGGAGGTATTGTTAATGCTTCGGGCGATTTATCTGCTTGGGGAACACAACCCGATGGTACCAGTTGGCAAGTGGGGTTGGTAAATCCAAAAAATAAAAACAAAGTATTTGCCTGGTTTCCCATTCAAGACAAAGCAGTTGTTACCTCTGGAGACTATGAACGCTTTCTAATAATGGAAGGAAAGCGCTACGGACACATCATCAACCCTAGAACAGGCTACCCAAGTCAAGGCGTGATTAGCTGTACTGTTTTTGCTCCAAAAGCAGAGTTGGCTGATGCCCTTGCGACAGCACTTTTTGTTTTAGGCGTAGAAAATGGGTTATATTTCGTTAATCAATTGCCTGAAGTAGAGGCAATCATGATTGACGAAGAAGGAAAATTACATTCATCAAATAATATTGAAGTAGATGAAACCATTTAACGTTTTTGTGATTGTATGCTGCTGTTTGCTCTTGTCTGCCTGTACAGTAGTCCAAGAATTTAATAAAATCGCTATCAATGATGGCGACATGGAGTTAAGTGCTTACCCCTGTGAACGATTTGAAACCAATTTTCAGATTTATCGCGAGGCAGCTGCTGGAGCAAATGGAGGAAAAACAGGAGGAGGTTGTGGCTGTAATTAAACGATTTTTTTTCGCTCTGCTCCTAATGAGTTGGGGAAGTGCAATAGCACAAATAGATTCTCTAGCACAATTCAAAAAGAAAGTGTTGGAGACTGTTGAGATAGATCTACTCATGAGTTACTATGAACAAGAGGGAACACATGCGGCTGTAACTGGTGGATTAGGAAATGAATATTTGACTGATTATAACCCAACCGTTGTAGTGCGTATCCCCATGAACGAAGATGCTGTTTTAACAGCAGATGTAGGGATGTCTGCCTACACCTCGGCGAGTTCTAGTAACGGAAATCCATTCAATCGCACAGGCGCCTCTGGGAACGACGGTGAGGGGGCATACCCTCGTGGGAATTCGTCTGGTTCACCACCAAAAGGTTCCCCATGGATAACCTCTTCTGGTGCATCAGGTAAAGACGTATTAACAACCCTTAATGTAGCCTATCAAAAAGCCAGTGATGACCGAAATTTATATTGGGGTGCAAACATTGGAGGATCAACAGAATACGACTATGAGTCGTTTAATTTTGGTGCTTCATTTGCTCGTTTATGGAATCAAAAAAACACAGAACTTTCGGCCAAAGCACAATTCTTTTTTGATCGATGGAAGCCTGTAATTCCAACAGAATTACACGAATATGAACTCTTTCAAAACACCTTTCTATACAACCAAGACAGCTATTTTAGAGGGGTGAGTATTATGGATAATCAGGGAAATAGTGTTGCTGCCTACATTCCAGAAAATTTCACTTCTTACACCTTTGTTCACCGCAACTCTTTTGCATTTTCTTTGGGCCTATCGCAAATCCTTACCCCAAAAATGCAAGTAGCATTTTTTGCAGATGTGGTGATGCAAGAAGGACTTTTGTCTAACCCGCTGCAACGCGTTTATTTTCAAGATAGAGCAGATTATTATGTGGGGAATTTTAGAACATTGGGGAACTATACATCCCCAAGCAACGACGATTTGTTTCACTTGGCCGATGATGTAGAACGTTTGCCCAATCAAAGAGTAAAAGTTCCTGTGGGAATGCGTTTAAATTATTACCTCAATGAATATCTGGTACTTCGAACGTACTACCGTAATTACCGAGACAATTGGGGTATTGATTCTAACACCCTGCAGTTTGAGCTACCTGTTCGTTTGAACCTCGCTTGGAAGTTGACGCCCATCTACAGATTTTACAACCAAACAGCAGCCAACTACTTTGCCCCATACAATGCCCACCTCTCGACCCAAGATTTTTACACTTCTGATTATGATTTATCTAATTTTACCAGTCACCAATGGGGATTGGCTGTAGGATATCGCGCAGTGCTTTCTGGCTTAAAAATTGCTGATTTTGGTCTAAAATCAGCCCAATTAAGAGCCCAGCAATACGAAAGAAGTGATGGGCTCTCAGCATTTATAGTTTCTACAGCCTTTCAATTTGTTTTAGACCAATAGCCAAAAGCTTTGCGATAAATTGAGTAAATTTGCTCGATATTTTTCCACTATGCTAGAAAAACTACAAATCATACAACAGCGTTTTGATGAGGTTTCAGACCTTATCATTCAGCCCGACATTATTGCTGACCAAAAGCGTTACGTGCAACTTAACAAGGAGTACAAAGACCTAAGCAAATTGGTGGAAAAAGGAAAAGTATATAAAACCCTTTTGTCTAACCAAGAAGAAGCGCTAGAAATCATCAAAGACGGAAGCGATGAGGAAATGGTTGAAATGGCTAAAATGCAGTTAGAAGAAGCCAAAGAAAACTTACCCGCCTTAGAAGAAGAAATTAAATTCTTGTTGATTCCCAAAGACCCTGAAGATGCTAAAAATGTGGTAGTAGAGATTCGTGCGGGAACAGGAGGAGACGAAGCCAGTATTTTTGCAGGAGACTTATACCGCATGTATACCAAATATTGTTCTGACCGGGGTTGGTCTGCCAGTTTAATGGATAGCAGCGAGGGAACAGCAGGCGGTTTTAAAGAGATTATTTTTGAAGTAGCTGGAGAAGATGTATACGGTACTATGAAATTTGAATCGGGAGTTCACCGTGTTCAACGTGTACCGCAAACTGAAACGCAAGGACGTGTTCACACCTCTGCGGCAACAGTAATGGTACTGCCTGAAGCAGAAGAATTTGATGTAGAAATCAATATGAACGATGTACGAATAGACTATTTTTGTTCTTCTGGACCAGGAGGACAGTCCGTAAATACTACCTATTCTGCTGTGCGTTTAACCCACGAACCAACAGGTATTGTAGCGCAATGCCAAGACCAAAAGTCTCAGCACAAGAATAAAGATAAAGCCCTTAAGGTATTGCGTTCGCGATTGTATGAGCTAGAACTTTCTAAAAAGCTAGAGGCCGATGCAGAAAAACGCAACTCGCTGGTTTCTTCTGGAGACCGTTCAGCTAAAATTAGAACGTATAATTATCCGCAGGGGCGTGTGACTGACCATCGAATTGGTTTGACCCTCTACGATTTACAGAATATCATCAATGGCGATATCAGTAAACTTATTGATGAATTGCAGTTGTTCCAAAACACCGAAAAACTAAAAGAAGCAGGAGAGGTTTTTTAAGCATGAATAAAGCAGCACTCACAGCAGAAATCATTCGGAAAAAGTCATTCTTATGCGTTGGTTTAGATGTCGACTTAGCCAAAGTGCCCAGTAAATTTCAAAACAGTCCAACCGCCTTGGTTGATTTTTCGAAAGCGATTATTGATGCTACGGTTCCATATGCAGTTGCCTATAAACCTAACATCGCTTTTTTTGAAACCTATGGGGTAGAGGGAATGGCAGCCTTAAAAGAGGTTATTGATTATCTCAACACAAAACACCCCGAAGTTTTCACTATTGCCGATGCAAAACGTGGAGATATTGGAAACACCTCTACCCGTTATGCCAAAGCCTACTTTGAAACCCTTGGCTTTGATTCTATTACAGTGGCTCCCTATATGGGGAAAGATTCTGTAGAGCCTTTCCTTGCGTTTAAAGACAAGTATACCATTCTATTGGCATTAACATCAAACCCCGGGTCTGCAGACTTTCAGCGCATAACAGCAAATGGTACCCCCTTGTTTGAGCACGTATTAGCCACCTCAAAAACCTGGGAGGGGAGTGAAAATTTAATGTATGTAGTTGGGGCTACCCAGGCCGATGCGTTAAAGAAAATTAGAACAATTATTCCCGATGCCTTCCTTTTAGTTCCTGGAGTAGGAGCTCAAGGCGGTAGTCTAGAAGAAGTTGCCCACAATGGTTTGACTGATGAAGTTGGTTTATTGGTCAATTCTTCCCGTGGGATCATTTATGCATCACAGGGAGAAGATTTTGCCGAAGCAGCAGCAGCTTCAGCCAAACGCCTACAACTTGAAATGGCTCAATTACTTGAACAAAAAGAACTGCTTTAATGCTGAATTACACCGTCCATCGTAATAAAGACAGTGCACAATGGGTAACCTTTATTCATGGTGCAGGCGGAAGTTCATCCATTTGGTTTAAACAAATAAAGAGTTTTTCTCGTTTTTTTAATTTACTGCTTATCGACCTTCGCGGACATGGGAAGTCAAAAAACCACCTACTTGATTTGTCAAACAGCATCTATACTTTTGATGCGATTTCCGATGAAATCTTGGAGGTATTGGATCACGAAAAAATTGCGTCTTCTCATTTCATGGGAATATCATTAGGCACTATTTTAATTCGAACCATTGCAGAAAAATCGCCCGAGCGAGTAAATAGCTTGATTATGGGGGGAGCCATTTTAAAGTTCAACTTTAAATCGCGTTTATTGATGCGTTTTGGCAACGCCACAAAATCAGTTTTACCCTACATGTGGTTGTATAAAATATTGGCGTTTATAATTATGCCAAAACGAAACCACAAAGAATCCCGTTTGCTTTTTATTCGCGAAGCCAAAAAATTGTACCAAAAAGAATTTATTCGTTGGTTTAAGTTAACATCAGAGGTTATTCCTTTGCTCAAAGTTTTTCGCCAAAAGCAAATTAAAGTACCGACTTTATACGTTATGGGAGCGCAAGATTATATGTTTTTACCCTCGGTAAAAAAAGTAGTTGAACAACAACAATTGTCGCAATTGCAGGTGATTCCCAATTGTGGACACGTTGTGAATATTGAACGCCCCCAACAGTTCAATCAGCTCAGTCTTCACTTCCTACAGCGCCTCTAAGAGAAAATTACTGTTTTGTTTTGATACACCATTACTTTTCTATTGGTGTGCAACTGAATTGCTTTAGAAAGTACGATACGTTCTAAATCTCTTCCTTTGGCAATAAAGTCGCCTACGGAGTGCAGGTGGGAGACTTGCGTAATATCTTGTGCAATTATAGGCCCAGCGTCTAATTCCTCAGTTACATAATGACTGGTAGCACCAATGATTTTTACCCCGCGATTGTAGGCAGAATGATAGGGTTTTGCCCCAGGAAAAGCAGGTAAGAAAGAGTGGTGTATGTTGATGATTTTATTGGGATAGTGTTCAATTAATTGGGGAGAAATGATTTGCATATAGCGCGCTAAAACTATGCATTCTACCTCGTGTTTTTTTAAAACCTCTAGTTGTTGTTGCTCTGCTTCTGCTTTGGTTTCTTTGGTCACAGGCACATGGTAAAAGGGTAGGTCAAAACGTTCTGCAATGCCCTTTAGATCTTCATGGTTACTTAAAATAAACGGAATTTCAACCTTCAATTCATCGGCTTCATAACGGGCCAAAATATCGTACAAACAATGGTCATATTTAGAGACAAATAGCGCCATTTTAGGGCGATCTTCTTGGTTGTAGAGTTCATAGTTTAAATCAAATTGTTGTACCACCGCTTCATTAAAGGTTGTACGGAACTGTTGTTCAGAAAAATCTCCATTGATGAATTCACACTCTAGCCGCATAAAAAACAGTTTATTCTCACGGTCAACGTATTGATCGATATAGAGAATATTTCCTGCATTTAGGTGAATAAAATTGGTGACGGTGGCAATGATCCCTTTTTTATCTGGACAATTGATGTTAAGTATAAATTTGCTCATGCTTAAGATTTCATTTCAATACTACTACCTTTTTTTTATTGGTAAAAGAAAAACCCTCGAAACTCACAAAAAGAGTTTCAAGGGTTAAAAAAAACCGAGAATAGATAGGTTTAGAAGCTGTAGATAGCAGCAACGATAAAGGTTGCAAGATTATCGGTTGCTCCATCAGCATTGCTGTAGAATTGGCCAGACGCAGTATCAAGACGTAATTCTGGCTTAAGGATAAAGTTTCCTTGGGTGTAGTTTCCGGTTAATGTAAATGATGTATTGTCTCCTTCACCACTAATTGAGCCTATGGCACCTAAGCCATCTTCAGAGAAAGCTTCAAAACGAGCGCCAAGTGCAAAGGTTTCTGAGAAAGAGTACTGTGGGTAAAGTGCAACACCTGAGAATTCAACATCGCTATCATCGCTATAGCTTGTAGCGTTAATTCCTAAGAAGAAATCTTCTGTAATGTTAAATCCACCAGTAAAGTCAATTTGAGAAACTCCTGCTGAACCTCCTCCAAGATAGTTAATGTATTGACCAAATAATCCCAATTGTGCTCCAATCATGAAATCATCGCCTACAGGTTGGAATTCTGTCATGTCTGTAGAATTCAACACCCCAAGCATTAGCGATACGTCCTCACTCACAGCGATATCAGCTTTGATACCTGTGTGTGAGAAAGGTCCGTAAGAGAACATGTAGGAAGTGGTATAGTTGAAATTAGCAACAGGAGAGATCACTTCATACCCTAAGAAAGTATTGAAATTTCCTAGTGTTAAGGTGAAGCTGTCGCTCACATTGTAGTAAGCATACAACTGATTCACAATGTTTGAAGATCCAGTAGAATTGAAGACAGCATCTGCTCCTCTTGGTCCAAAAACCAAGTCGGCAACAAAACCAGACTTTTCTCCTTCATACGATAGAATTACGTTGGCCATACCGAGGGCAAAACCAGGTAAGTTTCCAAACGAAGTTCCGGGTGCATATTCACTGCTTCTGTAGTAGGTGTCAATTGAACCCGAAATGTTGAATGTTGGTTCTTCTACTACTGTTTCCTCTATTGCAGCTGTTTCTTCTTGAGCAAAAGCTAAGGAAACGGTGAAAAAGGCTGTTGCGATTAAAGTTGTTTTAAATAATTTCATAGTGTAAAGTATATAGTGTATGGTTTATGGTTATTGTTTAGTGTTGGTTCATGCGGAAGTCTGCATAGGCATCCATTCCGTGCTCTGCAAGGTCAAGCCCTTTCAGTTCTTCTTCTTTGTCTACGCGTAAACCAATGGTTGCTTTAAT